>NZ_JACBXD010000038.1 GCF_013870525.1 Amycolatopsis pittospori | reverse complement strand
GGCCAGTTACCGTCGGAGACCACCGAAGACGCCGGGGCCCGAGCTGGAGCCGGGGCCCTTGCCGAGCACGCCGTCAGCGCCGCCACCGGTGCCGAACGACTTGCTGAACGGCTGCGCCGACGTGGTGCTGTTGCTCGGCGGCAGGGATCCGGTGGACTGGCCCGGTGGGACGTTCGTGGAGCCCGGCGGCAGGTTCGGCGCACCCGGCGGGACGAACGGCGGGGACGCGGGCGAGCCGGTGATCGGGTACGACGGCCTGCCCGGTTCGGTCTGCGGGGACGGCCGGTTCGGCGTCACCCAGCCGGAGCCCGGAGCGGGGGCGGGTCCGGGTCGCGAGGTGCCGGACGGCGTGGTCGGGGCGGCGGCCGCGGGAGCGGTCGCGCCACCGTGCGGGACGGAGGAGCTGGTCTTCCGCGCCACGCCGCCACCCATGCCGACGCCGTACGCCGGGGTCGGCGCGTCGTGGCTCGGCGCCTTCGGGTTGCTGACGGGCTGCACGACCGGCGGCACGTACTTCGACTCGACTGCGGCCGACGCGGGCCGCACGCTGCCGTCCGGGGTCAGGTCGGTGGCCGTCCCGGCGAGGTCGAGCGTGCCGGAACCGCCGCCCGCGCCCGCCGCGGTCGTGTTCTGGGTCAGGTTCATCGTCTGCGGGTCGGCCAAGGTGTCGGTCGACAGCAGGTTCTCGCCGCTGGTCTTGGCGTAGTCGTTCAACGCCTCCTGCGCCTGCGCCCGCGCGTTGTTCGCGGCGCTGACGCTCTTGGCGTGGTCGGTCTCGAACCCGATGAGGCTCAGCACGACGTCGCCGAGGGTCAGGCCACCGGCGCCCTTGCGGACCGTCTCCGGATCCGGCAGCTTGTGCAGCGTCCGGTTGAAGGCCTCACCCTGCGAGAAGATCATCTCCGCGGAGTGCGTGACCTTGGAGTTCGCGTCCTGGGAGAAGCCGGCCTGCTCGGTGAACACCTGTCCGGCGGCGCCACCCGCCTCGCTCTGCCATTCCACGCCGAGCTTGCCCAGCTCGTCACGCAGTGTCTTGTCGGTGTCGGCGAGCGCGGAAGCGACGGACTTCAGCGCATCGACGGCGGTGCCGATGCTGCCGGTGCCGTCGCCGCTGCGGAAGCGCTCGATCTCGGTCGCGATCCCGGTGTCGGTGAAGCCGTCGAACCGAAGATCGCGGAGCCTGCCCGCGAGGTCGGAAACGTTCACGCCGCCCTCCCTAGTTGCGTGCTTTCAAGGTCTGTAAAGCCATTTCGGCCGCCTGCGAGGACATCTCGCACAACTGCGGCATGGTGAACGCGCCGGCGGTGACGGTGACGGCCCGCGCCGCCAGCGTCTGCCCTTGAGCGACACCGACGAGCGTTTCGCAATCACTCGGCGTCCCGGCGTCGCGGTAGTTCGTGATGGCGGGAAACCCGCCGACCGCCTTGGGTTCGGTCGTCATGCTGTTCTTGCGGCGCTTGCCGGTGAACCACTCTTCGACATCCGCGGTGACCGTGCGGACGTAGTAGCTGTGGAAGGGCTCCACGGCGTCCGCGTCGAAGACACAGGTCGGGCCGTCGATCGGTTCCGCGGCCGCACGCGGCTTGCTGTTGATCTTGAGCTGATCGAGCTGCGGGGTGGTGACCAAGGCGCACGGATCGACGCCCTGAAGACTCAGTTCGGCCGGCCTGGCGGGCAACGCGGACGCCTTCGCGCCCTGCGTGGCCGAGGCCAGCGCCGGTTCGTCGGGGAACGCCTGTCCGCCCGTGTCCGTGGCGCAGCCGGTCAGCGCCAGGGTGAGCACGCCGCCGAGCACCAGCACACGGGGCCTACGCCCGGTGTACACCACGGTCCCCGAACGCGGCGGCCTTGTCGGCGTCGCTGGTCTTGTATTCCTTCGCCGCCGTGCGCAGTTGCTTGACGAGCCCCCGGAGACCGGCGATGTACGCCTTGACCTGCGCGGCGTACGACGCGTCGCCATCGGCCACCAGCTCGTTCCAGACGCTGGTGGCGTGCGTGCTCACGGTGTCGTTGGCCGGGGTGTCGATCCGCAGCTGGTCGAGCCGCGTCAAAAGCTTGTCCTGCAGTGCGTCGACCTGCTGCTCGACGATCTTCGCCACTTCGAGCAGCTTCGACGGATCGACTCTGATGTCGGCCACCGACGGCGGCACCGGGACAGCCGACGCGAGGTCTTGGACCTTGCCCGATGCTGACATTCCCCACCCCTTAGAGATACGCACGGTGACCGTTCGCCCTGTCGAGGCTACCAACGCTGATGTATCGAGCGCCTAAGCTTCGCAGGAAATACCGGGTTTGACGCACCCGAGGCCGGAACGGTTCCGTCCGAAATTCACGAGACCGGGGTCGCCACCTCGCCCTTGGCGGCGAGCAGGGCGATGTCCGTGCGGTGGTGCGAGCCGGCCAGGTGAACCTTCTCGACCGTCGCGTAGGCGTCCTTGCGGGCGGCCTTCAGGTTCTTGCCGGTGCCGACGATCGACAGCACGCGGCCGCCGGAGGAGACCACGGCGCCGTCGTCGCGGCGGCGGGTGCCGGCGTGCAGCACACCTTCGAGTTCACCGCCGGTGATGACGTCGCCGGTCCTGGGCTTGCCGGGGTAGCCGTCCGCGGCGAGCACGATGGTGACCGCGGCGCCCGAATCCCAGTCCAGCGGCGGCAGGTCGGCGAGCTTGCCGGTCGCCGTCGCGTGCAGGACCTGGCCGAGCGGGCTGCGCAGCAGCGCCAGGACCACCTGGGTCTCCGGGTCGCCGAACCGGCAGTTGAACTCGATGACCTGCGGGCCCTCGGAAGTCAGCGCGAGGCCGGCGTACAGCAGGCCGGAGAAGGTGGCGCCGCGGTTGTCGAGTTCGTCGACCACGGGCTGGACGATACGCTCGACGACGTCGTCGACCAGGTCTTTCGGCGCCCACGGCAACGGCGCGTAGGCGCCCATGCCTCCGGTGTTCGGGCCCGCGTCGCCGTCGCCGACGCGCTTGAAGTCCTGCGCGGGCAGCAGCGGGACGACCGTGCGGCCGTCGACGAAGCAGAAGAGGGATGCCTCCGGGCCGTCCAAAAAGGACTCCAGGAGCACCGGGTGACCGCCGTCGAGCAGCATCAGCGCGTGTTTGCGCGCGACGTCGACGTCCTGTGTGACCACGACGCCCTTGCCCGCGGCGAGGCCGTCGTCCTTGACCACCCAGGTGGGGCCGAAGCGACTGAGCGCCGCGTCGAGGCGTGCCGGGTTGTCGACCACCTCGCAGTGCGCCGTCGGCACGTTCGCGGCGGCCATGACGTCCTTCGCGAACGCCTTGGAGCCTTCGATCCGGGCCGCGGAGGCGGACGGGCCGAAGCAGGCGATGCCCGCCTTGCGGACCGCGTCGGCGACCCCCGCCACCAGCGGAACCTCGGGACCGACCACCACCAGATCCGCCTGCCACTGCTTGGCCAGGGCGGAGACCGATTCAGGGTCGGCCGCTTCGACGCCGAGCTGCTCGGCCACCGAAGAGGTGCCGGCGTTGCCCGGGGCACAGGCCAGTGCGGTGACGGAAGGGTCTTCCGCGACCGCGAGGACAAGTGCATGCTCACGGGCGCCGGACCCGATTACCAGTACGCGCACGAAGCACAGGGTAACCGGGCCGGTGATGACCTGTCGGCGGAGCCGCGTTTAACCCGCCCCGGCCGGAGGCCCCGCTATCGTGGCGGCGGGGCACCATGACTCCTGACCTGCGAAAACCCGAATCTGCCCCGGCGACACGATCGCGGTCGCGGATTCACCAGTGAACACAGCCCGAACACGTCGCCGCCCTCGTGCGGGTGGTTCCATCCGGCGTTCACCCGGCGGTCAGCACCCCGCCGGTCCGTCTTCGCCGGCCGGACGCCTCCTGCGTCAAGGGTGGCGCGGTACCCCGAGTTCAAGTCGAAAGAGGTTACCCACCATGCGAAAGCGTCTGGGCGTGCTCGCCCTGTCCGGGCTCGCCGTCCTCAGCGTCACGGGGCTGGCCGGCGCCGCCGAGACGGGTGCCCAAGATGTGTCGGCACAGGCCAGGGGTCACGATGGTCCGGTGATCGTCGGACACCGCGGCGCGCCCGGCTACCGCCCGGAGCACACGCTCGCCTCGTATGAGCTCGCCTATCGCCAGGGCGTCGACTGGGTCGACGTCGACCTGGTGCCCACCAAGGACGGTCAGCTGGTCGCCCGGCACGAGAACGAGATCGGCGGGACCACCGACGTCGCGAAGCACCCCGAGTTCGCGAACCGGAAGGCCACCAAGGTCATCGACGGCACGTCGTTCACCGGCTGGTTCACCGAGGACTTCACCCTCGCCGAGCTGAAGACCCTGCGCGCGACCGAGCGGATCCCGCAGCTCCGGCCGAACAATCGGATCTACGACGGCCGCTACCAGATCGCCACCTACCAGGAGGTGCTCGACCTGACGCGCCGCCTGGGCCGCGAACTGCGCCGTGAGCTGGGGACCTACCCGGAGATCAAGCACTCGACGTACTTCTCCTCGATCAAGAACCCGACCGAGCCGAAGCTGGTCGAGGTGCTCAAGCGCAACGGGCTCAACCACCCGAAGGCGCCGGTGATCATCCAGTCGTTCGAGGTGTCGAACCTGATCGCGCTTTCGCGGCAGGTGCGGGTGCCGCTCCTGCAGTTGACCTCGGCCACCGGCGCTCCGGCCGACTTCGTCGCGAAGGGCGACTCGCGCACGTACGCCGACCTCGTCACGCCTGCGGGTCTGAAGGAGATCTCGAAGTACGCGGACTACCTTGGCCCGGAGAAGGCGCAGGTCATCCCGGTCGTGAACGGTGCGCTGGGACAGCCGACCCGGCTCGTCGCCGACGCGCACCAGGCCGGGCTGAAGGTCGGGGCGTACACCTTCCGCAACGAGAACAACTTCCTCCCGCAGAACCTGCGCTCCTCGGCGAACCTCGCCGAGTGGGGCGACGCGTTCGCCGAGCAGGAGGCGTTCCTCAAGGCCGGCGTCGACGGGTACTTCGCCGACCAGCCGGACACGGCGCTGGAGGCCGTGAAGGCGTTCCGGGGGCGCTGAGCCTCACCTGACGCGCTATGAACGGCCCGTTCCTTGCAAAATTTGCAAGGAACGGGCCGTTCATAGCATCCGGCGGGGCGGGTTTCTTGACGGGACCTTGACATGCGCAGGTCGGCGGGCCTAATTTCGGCGGATCTCAATGGTCTGTCCGCATACCTTTTAAGTGGGTGCCCGATGGATGTCTCAGACGCCCGTGCCGCCGAACCCGCCGACGAAGACAGTGCCCGGCTCCATCAACTCGGCTACGCGCAGGAACTCCGGCGCACGATGTCGACCTTCTCCAACTTCGCCGTCTCCTTCACGATCATCTCGATCCTGTCGGGCTGCCTGACCCTCTACGGGTTCGGGATGAAGACCGGCGGCCCCGCCGCGATGATCTGGGGCTGGCCGCTGGTCGGCCTGTTCGTCATCCTCGTCGGACTGGGCATGGCGGAGGTCTGCTCCAGCTACCCGACCGCGGGCGGGCTCTACTACTGGGCCGCGAAACTCGCCCCGCGCAACGGCGCGGCCTGGGCCTGGTTCACCGGCTGGTTCAACCTCATCGGGCAGATCGCGGTCACCGCGGGCATCGACTTCGGCGCGGCACTGTTCCTCAACGCCTTCCTCGACCTGCAGTTCGGGTTCGAGGCGACGCCGGGCAACACGATCCTGCTGCTGGCGATCATCCTGGTGATCCACGGCCTGCTGAACACCTTCGGCGTGAAGATCGTGGCGCTGCTGAACACCGTCAGCGTGTGGTGGCATCTGGCTGGCGTGCTGGTCATCGTCGGGGTGCTGATCATCGTGCCCGCGAAGCACCAGGACGCGTCGTTCGTCTTCGGCGAGTTCGTGAACAACACCGGCTGGGCGTCACCGGTCTACGTCTTCTTACTGGGTCTGCTGCTCGCGCAGTACACACTCACCGGGTACGACGCCTCGGCCCATATGACCGAAGAGACCAAGAACGCGGCGAAGGCCGGACCGCGCGGCATCATCAACTCGATCCTGGTGTCCCTGGTCGCCGGCTGGATCCTGTTGATCGGCCTCACCTTCGCCATCCAGGACTACGAAGGCGCGGCCGGTTCCGAAACCGGGGTGCCGCCCGCGCAGATCTTCATCGACGCGACCGGCGCGACCACCGGCAAGTTCCTGCTGCTGATCTGCATCGGCGCGCAGTTGTTCTGCGGAATGGCGTCGGTGACCGCGAACTCGCGGATGATCTACGCCTTCGCCCGCGACGGCGCGATCCCGGGATCGAAGTTCTGGCACCGCATCAACAAGCGGACCCAGACGCCGACCAACGCCGTCTGGCTGGCCGCGGGCGGCGCGCTCCTGCTGGCACTGCCGTACCTGTGGAGCGCGACCGCCTACGCGGCGGTCACCTCGATCGCGGTCGTCGGTCTCTACGTGGCCTACGTGATCCCGGTGTTCCTGCGGGTGCGCAAGGGCGACGACTTCGAGCCCGGCCCGTGGAACCTCGGCCGATGGGGCAAACCGGTCGGCATCGTCGCGACCGTCTGGGTCTGCTTCATCTTCGTGCTCTTCATGCTCCCGCAGGGATCACCGATCACCATCGACAGCTTCAACTACACACCGATCGCCTTCCTCGTCGTGCTCGGCGGCGCGGCGATCTGGTGGTTCGCCTCCGCGCGCAAGTGGTTCACGGGCCCCAAGGTGCAGGGCTCCGAGGCGGAACTCGCCGCCGTGGAACGGGAACTCAAGGAACTGGGGTAGCGGTCTCCTGGGCGCGGCCTGCGCGGACTCCGGTCACCGCGGCCGCGCCCAGCGCACCGACAGCGGCGAAAGCGTAGAAACCCCACGGGTACGCGATCCCGGCGGTCAACAGCGCACCGCCGAGGATCGGACCACTGATCGCGCCGATGCGCCCGACACCCGCGGCCCAGCCGATCCCGGTGGCACGCATGGCATCCGGGTACGTCTTCCCGATGTACGCGTACACCAGCACCTGAGCGCTGAACACGAACCCGCCGGTCAGGAACACGGCCACGTACAGGCCGACGGCGGGCAGTTTCACGCTCAGCAGGGCCAAGAACACCGCCGCCCCGAGGAACCAGAAGATCACCGCCGGCCGCACGCCGACCTTGTCCGCCACCCGGCCCGCGACGAGCAGGCCGACGACACCGCCGAGGTTCAGCGTGAGCAGCAGCCCGAGCGCCGCACCCAGCGGATACCCGGCCTGGCGCATGATCTCCGGCAACCAGGTGTTGAGCCCGTAGACCAGCAGCAGCCCCATGAACGACGTCACCCAGAACGCGATGGTGGCCCGCAGCAGCCCGCCGCGGAACAGCCCGCCGACGACCTGCGTCGCCGACTTCTCCTGCGTCTCCCGCGCCCGTTCGAAGGACTCCGATTCGGGCAGGTACTTGATCATCAGCGGCACCAGCACGAGTGCGGGCAGCGCGCCGGCGACGAACATCGCGCGCCAGCCGAGCGGCTGGATCAGCCAGATCCCGAGCAGCGCCGTGAGTACCGCGCCGACGTGGTAGCCGGTCATCACCGTGGTGGTCGCGCTGCCGCCTTTTCCCTTGCGGGCGTACTCGGTGACCAGCGCGATCGCTGTCGGGAGACAGCCGCCGAGGCCCAGCCCGGCGAGGAAGCGGAACAGCCCGAAGACGAACGCCGAGGGCGCGATCGCGCACAACGCGGTGCACACCGAGAAGGCGGCGACCGCGATGATCAGCGCCTTCCGCCGCCCGATGACGTCGGTGATCGTGCCGATCGCCATCGCGCCGATCATCATGCCGATCAGGCCGAACGTCGAGATGACCGACGCCGTACCGGGCGTCAGCCCCCAGACGTGGTCACGGAGCAGGGCGGGCAGCACCGTACCCAGGACGACCAGGTCGAATCCGTCGAGCAGTACCGCCGTCCAGGCGAGCGGGACCACCCACGAACGTGCCGCGGCAGGGGACATGGGGACCTCCAGCTGTGTTCGCTATGCGCACGAGTATGCACAATCCGAACGCTGTGAACAAGGCCACTTCGGCGCCGAACGTCAGAAAAGGGGCGTTCAGGACGAAAAATGTCCTGAACGCCCCTTTCTCGGCGCCTCGGGTCAGCGCTTGACGAGGTCCCCCAGCACGCGCCAGGTGCGAAGCCGCTCCTCCGAGCTCCGGATGCCGCTCTGGGTCGCGACGACCTCGGTCGCCCCGGCGTCGAAGTACCGCTGGATCCCGGCGGCGACGGTCTCCTCGTCGCCGGCGATCACCAGCTCCCCGGCGGAGTCCACGCCCTGTGCGTCGAAGACCGCGCGGTAGGACGGGATGTCGCGGAAGAAGGCGTACTGCCGGTCGACCGTGGCGCGGATGGCGTCGGGGTCGTCGGTCACGACCACCGGCACCATCGCGATGACCCGCGGCGCCGGACGTCCCGCGGCCGCCTTGGTGATCTCCGGGACGATCAACTCCGAAAGCGCCTTCGGCCCGGCGAGGAACGGGATCGTGCCGTCGGCGAGTTCGCCGGTGACGCGCAGCGCCTGCCGTCCCATCGCGGCGATGATCACCGGGATGTCCGACGAGCCCGCGACAGAGAGCGAAGCAGCGAAGCCCTTGGCGTGCGCGCTGACCGTCTCACCCTGGAAGTCGACTTCGGTGCCGTCGAGCACCTGGCGGAGGATCGTCAGGTACTCGCGAAGGTGCTTGATCGGCGACGGGTACTCGATGCCGTACGCCGGTTCGAGCCAGTTCTTCGCGCCTGTTCCGAGGCCGAGGACGAACCGGCCCCCGGTGGCGGCCTGCGCCGTCTGCGCGAGGCCGGTGATCAGCAGCGGATGTCGTGGATAGATCGGGACGACGCCGGTCCCGACGGTGATCCCCGGGACGGCGCGGCCCGCGAGGGCGGCGACGGTGATCGCGTCGTGCTCCATCTGCTGGGAGAACCACGCGGACGTCAGCCCGGCCTCGGCCGCCTGCCGGGTCTGCGTGATGAGTTCGTCGACGATGTTGACGGCGTTCGCGGTGTCCCCGGACGGGAGTGCCACTCCGATGGTCATGTTCAACGCCAACCATGCGCTCGAAAAGATATTTCGGTGTTCACCACTTGAGATCACGCGCGCGGATTCCGGGGTTGCCGCACGCTGGGCGGCGTCCGACACCTCGATCCTGGAGAGACCCGATGTCGCTGACCGATGTCATCGAAGGAACCAAGACCGCCGTCGACGCCGACCCGCGCAACGCCGCCGTCTCGTTCAGCGTGGCCAACGCGCTGAACCCCGGGACCGCGACCCAGGTGGACGTCCGCGTGCGCGACCACGCGTTCACCGTCGACGAACCCGCCGCGCTCGGCGGCACCGACACCGCGGCGAACCCGGTCGAATACGCGCTCGCGGCGTTGGGTTCGTGCCAGGTGATCACGTACCAGTTCTGGGCGGCGAAGCTCGGTGTGCCGCTCGAAGGCGTGAAGGTGACCGTGGACGGCGACATCGACCTTCACGGCTTCTTCGGCTTCTCGTCGACCCGGCCCGGCTTCGGCGATGTACGCGTCTCTGTCGAGCTGAGCGGCCCTGCGGGCGCGGAGGCATACGAGGACCTGAAGCGGCAGGTGGACGAGCACTGCCCGGTGCTGGACCTGTTCCGGAACGAGACGCCGGTGAAGACCTCACTCACCTGACGTCTGCATCGCCGGAGACGCAAGGAATGGCCCGTTACTTGCAAAATTTGCAAGTAACGGGCCATTCATGTCACGCGCGTGACGGAAGACGTCAGACGAACTCGTGCCGCACGATCGTCTGCTCCCGGCCCGGGCCGACGCCGATCGCCGAGATCCGCGCGCCCGAAAGCTCTTCGAGCCGCTCGACGTAGGCCTTCGCGTTCGCCGGCAGTTCCTCGAAGGTGCGGCAGCCCGAGATGTCCTCGAACCAGCCCGGCAGCTCTTCGTAGATCGGCAGTGCGTGGTGCACGTCGGTCTGGGTCATCGGCATGTCGTAGGTGCGGAAGCCGTCGACCTCGTAGCCCACGCACACCGGCACCTTCTCCAGGCCGGACAGCACGTCCAGCTTGGTGAGGAAGTAGTCGGTGATGCCGTTGACCCGCACCGCGTAGCGCGCGATGACCGCGTCGAACCAGCCGGTGCGCCGCGAGCGGCCGGTGGTGACGCCGAACTCGCCGCCCTGCTTGCGCAGGTACTCGCCGGACTCGTCGTCCAGTTCGGTCGGGAACGGGCCCGAGCCGACGCGGGTCGTGTAGGCCTTGAGGATGCCCAGCACGGTGGTGATCTTGCCCGGGCCGATACCCGAACCCGCGCTCGCGCCGCCGGACGTCGGGTTCGACGACGTCACGAACGGGTAGGTGCCGTGGTCGACGTCGAGCAGGGTGCCCTGGGAGCCTTCGAGCAGCACGGTCTCACCGCGTTCGAGGGCCTGGTTGAGTTGCAGTCGCGTGTCGGCGATGCGGTGCGCGAACTTCTCGCCAGCGGCCAGCACCTCGTCGGCGACCTGGTCGGCGTCGAGGGCCTTGCGGTTGTAGACCTTGACCAGCACCTGGTTCTTGAACTCCAGTGCCGATTCGACCTTCTGCCGGAAGATCTTCTCGTCGAGCAGGTCCTGCACGCGGACGCCGACGCGGGCGATCTTGTCCTGGTAGCAGGGGCCGATGCCGCGGCCGGTGGTGCCGATCTTGCGGCTGCCGAGGTAACGCTCGGTGACCTTATCGATGGCGACGTGATACGGCATGATCAAGTGCGCGTCGGCGGAGATCAGCAGCTTGCTGGTGTCGACGTCGCGTTCCTCGAGTCCGGCGAGCTCGTCGAGGAGCACGCCCGGGTCGATCACGACGCCGTTGCCGATGACGTTGGTGACGCCCGGCGTGAGGATCCCGGACGGGATCAGGTGCAGGGCGAAGTTCTGCCCGTCGGGAAGGACTACGGTGTGGCCCGCGTTGTTACCGCCTTGGTAACGCACGATCCACTGGACGCGGTCGCCGAGCAGGTCGGTGGCCTTGCCCTTGCCCTCGTCCCCCCATTGGGCCCCGATCAGCACGATGGCCGGCATGTGACACTCCAGGTGTTCGGCGACTTGTGGTTTGGCGCTGGTAAATGCCGGTGCATGAGCGTAACGGAGGGCCTTCGGGTGCGCGGAATAGTGGTGGTCTGTCCAGAGGGCGAGCCCACACTCCCGGAGATCGACGACGTCGAAATGGTGCGTGTTCCGAGCCGTCCCGGCAAGGCGGATATCGACCCCTTGCTGGGCGAACACGATCACCTGGTGGTCGCGGGCACGGACGCGGACCTGGCGGCGGTCGCGCTTCGACTGTTGCGAAAAGAACAGCTCTCCGGCGTGTCGCTCGGCTTCGTGCCGTCCACTCCGGACTCGGACGTCGCCCGCATCTGGGACCTGCCGACACAGCCGCTGCGTGCACTCTCGCTCGCGCTGCGTGGCGAGGTCGACCCGGTGCCGCTGATCCGGGACGACACCGGCGGCGTGCTCGTCGGCCGCGGCGTGGTCGGCATGGTGCGCGGGGTGGCCTACTGCGACGAGCACACGGTGCTGCGCGGACCCGCCCGCTCGATCGAGGTCGAGCCGGATCCGACCGGGCCCGGGCTGATGGTCCGGGTGACCAAGGGCACCTTCTTCAAGCGGCCTTCGACGCAGCAGGCGCGGGCGTTCCAGCTCGGCTGCATCCCGACCCGGCCGAGCAGCGACGGCGTCGTCCACCCGCGCGCGATGAGCCGGTGGACCTGGTACCGGCACACCGAGGATCTGCGGCTGGTTCGCGGGCTGGCGTAGCCCCTTCGCCCGATCGGCCCAGAACCTTCCGCTGGACTTTCCGAAAATTTTTCGGCGGCCGTCCGGCAGGCTCTCGTGCCCTCACGACACCTGCCGGACGGGCGCGCTCACCTACCGCGATGGCCTCACCTGCGGCAATTCGTCCTCTGGATGCGGTAGTTGCACGCGCAAGGACCGCATCCAGAGGACGAATTGCCACTCGGCGGTCACTCGACGTTCACAAATGTCCAGCAGGGTGTCACTCGATGGTGTTGCGTGGGTCATATCCGTGTCGCAAGGTGACCTAGTCCCCACACCTGACACGGAGGCAGCAATATGCCAACTGCGCTTGCTGTTCGTCGCTCATTCACCGTTCTCGCCGTTTCGGCGATCGTCTCGGCCGGCGTCGTCGGCGTCGCCGAAGCGACACCCCCGGGCATCCCGTCGACCGCGACCGCCAAGACGCAGCTCGCCGCGCTGACCGTCCAGCCCGACGGCTCGTCGACGGGGTACAGCCGCGACAAGTTCCCGCATTGGAGCGACCAGGGCAACAGCTGCAACACCCGCGAGGTCGTGCTCAAGCGGGACGGCACGAACGTGCAGCAGGACAGCAGTTGCGCAGCCGTCTCCGGCAGCTGGGCCAGCCCGTACGACGGCGCGACCTGGACCGCGGCGTCCGATGTGGACATCGACCACGTCGTCCCGCTCGCGGCCGCGTGGCGCACCGGCGCCTCGTCGTGGACCACCGCGCAGCGCCAGTCGTTCGCGAACGACCTCAGCGCGCCGCAGCTGATCGCCGTCACCGACAACGTCAACCAGGAGAAGGGCGACAAGTCGCCGGACGCCTGGAAACCGCCGTCCACCGGTTACTGGTGCACCTACGCGAAGATGTGGACCACGGTGAAGCACAAGTACAAGCTCACCATCAAGACCGCGGAGAAGACCGCCCTGACCGACATGCTCAACCGCTGCTGACGTCCTCAAGTACGTGAAGGCCCCTTCCTCGCGCCTGAGTGCGGGAAGGGGGCCTTCAGGTACTTCCGGGGCTGTCAAGCGGGATCCTGCGGGATTTCGCGGACTGGGAGCCCGGCTCAGCATGTGGGCCGCCCTCAAGTCCGTGATTAGCGTGAATCGGGTCGGCGCAAGCAAAAGCGCCCCGTTCCCGCTGGAGGCCACCCGGTGTCCCGTACCGCCGCCACATCCCTGCTGGCCTTGTCCGCCCTCGTCCTCACCGCCTGCTCGACGGCAGGCAGCGCGAGCGGTGCCGACGCCGGCCCGCCCAAACCCGGGGGCACGCTGCGTCTGGGGATCTCTTCGAGCCCGGACTGCGTCGACCCGCAGCAGGTCGGCACGAACGCGTCGCTCAACGTCGGCCGTCAGCTGGTCGATTCGCTGACCGACCAGGACCCCTCGACCGGCGAGATCAAACCGTGGCTGGCCGAGAAATGGGAGAGCAACGCGGATTCGACCGCGTTCACCTTCCACCTCCGTGACGGCGCGACGTTCTCCGACGGCAGCCCGGTCGACGCCGCCGCGGTCAAGACGAGCTTCGACGGGATCAAGGCGCTCGGCCCGAAATCCCAGCTCGGCTCCGGCTATCTGGCCGTCTACAAAGGAACGACGGTCGTCGATCCGAAGACGGTGAAGATCGAGTTCTCCGTTCCCAGCGCGCAATTCCTGCAGGCCAGCTCGACGATGTCGCTGGGCGTCCTCGCACCCGCCGCGTACAAGAAGACCGCGGACCAGCGCTGCCAGGGCGACGGCCTGATCGGCTCGGGCCCGTTCGTTTTCGAAAGCCTGAAGCAGAACCAGGAAATCGTCCTCGCCAAGCGCAAGGGCTACAACTGGGGCTCGTCACTGTTCAAGCACCAGGGCGAGGCGTACCTCGACAAGATCGCGTACAAGATCGTGCCGGAGCCGGGCGTCCGCACCGGAAGCCTCGCCTCCGCGCAGCTCGACGCGATCACCGACGTCCAGCCCGTCGACGAACCGCAGTTCACCGGCAACGGGTTCACCGAGCCCGTCCGCCCGAACCCCGGCGTCGTGTTCAACCTGCACGCCAACGTCACCAAGGGCGTTCTCGTCGACGAAAAGGTCCGCCAGGCGGTGGTCAAGGGCATCAACCGGCCCGAGATCACCACCACCGTGCTGACCCCGAACTACAAGCCCGCCACCAGCATTCTCGGTTCGGCGACGCCGTTCTACGCCGACCTCTCCGCACTGCTGGCCTACGATCCGGCAGGGGCGACGTCGTTGCTGGAGAGCGCGGGCTGGGTGCCCGGCCCGGACGGCATCCGCACGAAGAACGGGCAGCGGCTGACCGCGAAGGTCGTCTTCTCCCTGGTGTTCAACCAGAACAAGAGCGTGCTCGAACTCGTCCAGCAGCAGCTGCGCAAGATCGGCTTCGACCTCCAGATTGAACAGCGCACCACCGCCGAGACCGTGCAGGTGACGCAGAGCGGCAACTACGAGTACCTCTGGTACAACACCACCCGCGCGGATCCGGACATCCTGCGCAACCTGTTCTCCACCAAGGCGAACAACCGCAGCAAGCTCCCGGCGGGCAATCCCGTCGACGCGCCGCTCGACACGCAGTCGTCCACTGTGGACCCGGCGAAGCGCAAGCCCGCGGCCGAGCAGGCGCAACGCGCGATCGTCGAAAACGGCTACTCGGCGCCGGTGTTCGAGCTGACCCAGGTGCTGGCACACGGACCGAACGCGCACGGTATCGGCTTCGAAGCGTCATCCCGGCTGCAGCTGTTCGACGCCTGGGTGTCCGGCTCGTGACGCGGTATCTGCTCCGGCGGATCCTGCAGGCCGCCTTCGTCCTGTGGGCCGCGTTCACCGTGTCCTTCGTGATCCTCTACCTGTTGCCGGGCGACGCGGTCAGCGCGAAGCTCGGCGGCGGCGAGGCCGGGATCTCGGTGACTCCGGAGCAACTCGCCGCGGCGAAGGCGGAGTACGGGCTCGACGACGCGTTGCCGGTGCAGTACGGAAAACGGCTGATCGCCGCACTGCAGGGCGACTTCGGCCGCTCGATCGCCACCGGGGACGACGCCACGGACATGGTCGTCTCGGCGCTGCCGCCGACCCTGGCGGTCACCGGATTCGCCCTGGTGCTCGCGATCCTGTTCGGCGGCGGCATCGCGCTCGCCGGGACCTACACCCGGCACCGCTGGCTGGGCAACGCCCTGCTCGCGCTGCCGCCGCTGGGGATCTCGCTGCCGCCGTTCTGGGTCGGGCTGCTGCTCATCCAGTTCTTCTCCTTCCAGCTCAGGCTGCTGCCCGCGTTGGGGTCGAACGGCTTCGAGTCGCTGATCCTGCCCGCGATCACCCTCGCCATCCCGACCGGCGCGATCATCGGGCAGGTGCTGGCGAAGAGCCTCCGCACGCAACTCGCCGAGCCCTACACCGAGATCGCGCTGGCCAAGGGGGCGAGCCGATTGAGAGTCCACTTCGGACACATTCTGCGCAACGCGGCCGTGCCCGCGCTGACGATCGCCGGCGTGGTCGCGGGGAACCTGATCGCGGGTTCGGTGATCACCGAGACGGTGTTCTCGCGTGACGGGCTCGGCCGTGTGACGTCGTCGGCGGTCACCGCTCAGGACATCCCCGTGGTGCAGGCGGTGATCGTGCTGGCGGCGCTGGTGTTCGTCGTCATCAACCTCGCCGTCGACCTGATCTATCCGCTGCTGGACCCGCGGATCCGACACCGGGAGACGGCCGATGCCTGACGTCCTCGTACGCACCCGCGCCGCCACAAGGCGGCCGGGTCTGGTGCTCGCCGTCGCGGTACTGGCCTTCGCCCTGCTCTCCGCCGTCGCACCGGCCCTGTTCACCGGACAGGATCCGCTGGCGGGTATCCCGGCCGAGAAGATGCAGGGCCCGTCGCTCGGGCACCTCTTCGGCACCGACGAAACCGGACGCGACATCTTCGCGCGCGTCGTGCACGGTGCCGCGCTGTCGTTGCAGGCGACCGTGCTCGCCGTCCTCGTCTCCCTAGTGGCCGGGTCGGCGCTCGGCCTGCTCGCGGGGTTCCGGGGCGGCAAGCTCGACACGGCGATCATGCGCTGCGTCGACGTCCTCCTGGCGATCCCGTCCATCCTGCTTTCACTCGCGCTGGTCACCGCGCTCGGCTTCGGCACCACGAACATCGCGATCGCGGTCGGCGTCGCCAACCTCGCCCAGTTCGCCCGGCTGATGCGCGCCGAAGTGCTGCGCGTCCGCAGCGGCGTGTTCGTCGAGGCCGCGCGGGCGGGCGGGGTGCGCTGGACCGGGGTGCTCGGACGGCATGTGCTGCCCAACGCGCTCGGCCCGGTGCTCGCGCTCGCGACACTCACCTTCGGCACCGCGGTCCTGGAGGTGTCCGCATTGAGCTTCCTCGGCTACGGCGCCACTCCACCGACGCCGGAGTGGGGTTCGCTCGTCGCGGGTGGCCGCGGATTCCTCGCCACCGCCTGGTGGATGACGACCTTCCCCGGACTGACCGTGGCGGCCGTGGTGCTGTCCGCGAACCGGCTGTCCCGAGCGATCGAAGGAGACGTCCGGTGAGCGCCTTGCTGACCATCCGCGATCTCGCGGTTTCCTACAAGTCCGTACCCGCGGTCGACGGCGTGGACCTGGAAGTCCACAAAGGACAAATTGTCGCCGTGGTCGGCGAGTCCGGCTCCGGCAAGAGCACGACGGCGCACGCGGCGATCGGGCCGCTGCCCCGTGGCGGCCGGATCGACCGCGGCGAGATCACCTTCGACGGCCGCGACCTCACGAAACTGTCCGACCGCGCTTGGCGGATCGTTCGTGGTCGCGAGATCGCCCTGGTCCCGCAGGATCCGGCCGTCTCGCTCAACCCCGTCCACCGCATCGGCGACCAGGTCGCCGAAGTGCTGCTGATCCACGGCCTGGCGGACAAGCGCACCGCCGGCGCGGAAGCGGTGAAACTGTTGCGCAAGGCGGGGATCAGCGATCCCGAAGCCCGCGCTCGGCAGTACCCGCACGAGCTGTCCGGCGGACTCCGTCAACGCGCGCTCATCGCCGCCGCGCTGGCCGGAAAGCCGAAACTCATCATCGCCGACGAGCCGACCAGCGCGCTCGACGTCACCGTACAGCGGCAGATCCTGGACCACCTCGAAGAACTCGCCGCCGAAGCCGGCACCGCGGTCTTGCTGATCACCCACGACCTCGGCGTCGCCTCGGACCGGGCGTCGCGGATCGTGGTGCTCTCCCAGGGGAGCGTGGTCGAGGAGGGCACGACCGGCGAGATCCTGTCGGCTCCCTCGGAGACGTACACGCGAGAACTGCTCGCCGCCGCGCCCAGCCTGACCGCCACCCCGCTGCGGGAGCCGAAACCGCCGTCGTCGGACGTCCTGGTCTCGGTCCGGAACCTCGGCAAGACCTTCTCGGGAGTCCGCGCTGTCGACGGGATTTCGTTCGACATCGCACGCGGGCGGACACTCGCGCTGGTCGGCGAATCCGGATCGGGCAAATCGACCACCGCACGGATGATCCTGCGTCTGGAGACACCGACGGACGGCGTCGTCGAGTTCGACGGCCAGGACATCACCACGCTGCGCGGCGAGGAACTGCGCAGGCTGCGGCGCCGGTTCCAGCTGGTGTACCAGAATCCGTACGCGTCGCTGAACCCGAAGTTCAGCATCGAGGACGTCATCGCGGAGCCTCTGCGCGCCTTCGGTGTCGGCACGAAGGCGGAACGCCGGGCGCGAGCCGCGGAGCTGGTCGACCAGGTCGCCCTGCCCGCCTCGGTGCTGAAACGCAAACCCGCCGAACTGTCCGGCGGGCAACGTCAGCGGGCGGCCATCGCGCGGGCGCTGGCGCTGCGCCCGGACCTGATCATCGCCGACGAGCCCGTCTCGGCACTCGACGTTTCGGTGCAGGCTCAGATCCTGCGGCTGCTCGCCGACCTGCAGGCCGAACTCGGGCTGACCTACCTGTTCATCTCGCACGATCTCGCGGTGGTCCGCCGGATCGCGGACACCGTCGGCGTGCTGCGCGACGGAAAACTCGTCGAACTCGGCCCGGCACAGGACGTCCTGGAACGGCCGGAAGCGCAGTACACCCGGGAGCTTCTCGCCGCGATCCCGGGCCGGAAACCGTTGGAGGCACGGTGAAATTCGGGCTCTTCTCGCTTGTCGCGAACCATCCCGACCCGGCGACCGGGGTGACGCCGAGTCAGCACGAACGGCTGCGTCGAGTTGTCGACGAAGCGATTTTCGCCGAGGAACTGGGCTTCGACGCGTACGGCGTCGGCGAGCGGCACGGAGAACCGTTCCTTTCGTCGGCGCCGCCGGTGATCCTGGCGGCCGTGGCCGAACGCACCGAACGCGTCCGGTTGCTGACCACGCTGACCGTGATCAGCGTGCTGGACCCGGTCCGGGTCGCCGAGGACTACGCGACGCTCGACCAGCTGTCCGGCGGACGGCTGGAACTCATGATCGGGAAGGGCAACGATCCCCGTCACTTCCCGCTTTTCGGGCTCGAAGAAGAACGGCAATGGGAGTACCAGGCGGAGAAGTTCGCCCTGCTGCGCCGCCTCTTCCTGGAGGAGGGTGTGACCTGGGAGGGCGAGTTCCGCGCGCCGCTGGCGGACGTCACGACCCAGCCACGCCCGTTCCATCCGCGGCCGAGGATTTGGCACGGGAGCGCGTCGAGTACCGAATCGACCGAGTTGGCGGCGAAGTTCGGTGACCCGCTGTTCACCGCGAACGGCTTCCACCCCAAGAAGAAGTACGCCGATCTGATCGACCACTACCGGCGGCGCTGGGCGGAGTACGGCCACGATCCGGCCGACGCGCTCGTCGGTTCGGGCGCGGGCGGACTCTACGTCGCCAAGACTTCGCAGGAGGCCTTGGACGGTTATCGCCCGTATTTCGAGGCGCTGACGCGGACGCCGGCGTACCAGCACAACAAGTCGGAGTTCACCACGCTGGAGGACAAGATCGCCAACGGATCCGCGCTGGTCGGGAGTCCGGAGCAGGTGATCGACAAGATCGGCGACTACCACGCGTCCTTCGGGCACGAGGTGCAGGCGGTTTCGGTCGACGGCCTGACGTCCGGAGAGGCGCGGGACGTCCTGGAGCTCTTCGCCTCCGACGTCGTCCCGGTGGTTCGCAAGGAGCTGCCTTCGCGGGTCTGGGACTGAGGTCGTGAGGGGGTGTTGCGAAAGCCACTTTCGCAACGTTGAAGGTTGCGAAAGTGGCTTTCGCAACACCCGAGGGGCGGTAGGTAAAGGGGCCCAAAGGCGTGACTCGCGTGCTTGAACCCGGATCTCGTGTGCTCGGACACGGAACTCGCGTGCCTGGCTACCGCACTCGGATCTACGGCGTCCGAGCACGCGAGATCCGTCTTCAAGCACACGAGATCCGTCTCTGAGCACGCGAGTTCCCCGACCAGGTCACCGCCTCGCCTGAGACACGGCACGGATGACTGACCCCTCGAAACGACCCAGATCACTCACGAGTCCTTGAGCAGGCCCAGGATCTCGCGGGCGACGGTGTCGTTCTGCCGCAAGGGAAGCGCGTTGGTCCGCGGGCGGGTGAAGGCGCCCGCGGACCGCGCCGACGTATGCGGGCCGAGGGCGAAGCGGCGCGGATGCGGGCGGCCCTCGCCGTCGAGCATCCGGCCGTCGGAGACCCGGGTGTGGATGCGGCCGGCGAGGAGCCTGTCGCCGGTGACCGTGTCGACCACGGCCTCCTCGCCGAGCGCGCCGGTGTCGCGCAACTGTCGCAAAAGGACATCGGAGGCGCGGGTGACACTCGGCTCGGGCAACCGCGCCTCGACGAGAGTGCGCGCCTCGGTCTCGCCGGGGAAGCTCTCGCCGGAACCGACGAACACCCGGCGTTCCTCGTCGGCCGTCACGCGCATTTCGGCACCGAGGAAGGAAACCAATCCAGCCTCCTGCAGGGCGAGCAGTTCTTCGAGCCGTCGCGGCGGTGGTCCGCTGGCGAAGTAGGAGAAGAAGCCGAGGAACCAACCGTCCAAATCGGATAGCCGGGAGGCGGCGTCGAGCCGTCCGGTCTGCAGGAGCGCGGGCAGCTGCCCCATCACCGACAGCAGTGCCATGAACGCGCCGAGATCCGCGCTGTACTCGGAATCCGCGCGACGCCCCAAGTCCGCCTCGATGTACTCGCGCAGTTCCTTCCCGTACTCCTCCGCGGTGCCGAAGACGGCGTCCGCCATCGGCCGGTCGAGCCGCTCCAGGTCGAGCCGGTCGTCCGGTGCGGGAACGGCCCGCGCCACCAGCGCGTCGATTCCGGCGGGCGACGCGTCCGCGAAGGCGTCGGCGAAGACGGCGAAGTCCATGCGGACGCGTTCGGGATGGGCGGTGAACAGCTCGCTGTAGTAAGCCCAGGCGAGTTCCTTGGAGATCAACGGCCAGACGTCACGCCGGAAGTCGAGCTGACCGGGTTCGGCGCACAGCTTCTCGATGGCGTAAGCGTCGAAGAACCTGGGAAGCTGCAACGGTTTCCCACGCAGGCGGTAGCCGATCTTCGCGTGGTACGGCACTCCCCGGCGCGACCCGATGTGCAAGACCGGCTCGGCGCCGCTCGGGTGGTACTTCAGTCCGCCGCATGCCTGCTCCTCGAAGCGTCCGCCGCGGCCTTCGGTCAGCAGCAGCATCAGGTCGACGAACGCCAGGCCGAATCCGCGCACCAGCACGGCTTCCATGGGCTCGATGGCGGAATAGTCGACGTCGGCGGTGTAGCCGGCCGGGTAATACGCGAGATCGTGGCGGGCGGCGAACTCCGCGAACCCGGTCTCGCGCTCGTCCGGCTCGGCGTCGAGATGTCCGACGGTGAACAGCACCGCGTCCACTTCGAGAGGTTCCGCCCGGTCTTCCAGCCAGAGTCTTTGCGGTTCCCCGTCTTCGAGCCGGACCGCGCGGGTCCGATGTTCGACGACGTCGATCTGCCCGGGAAGTTCGGCCAGGACCTTGCGGTGGAACCAGCCGAGGTAGGCGCTCTGCAGTCGCCTCGTCGGGAAGTGATCGCTTTGCAGCGCCTCGAGTTCGGCGCGCAGACTTTCGTCGACCTCGGCGTCGAGCGTGCCCTCTCGGACCTGCCGCGCCCATTCGATCAGCGACGGCCCCGGCCGGATCGGGCCGTCGATCTCGACGGTGTCGTCGGTGAAGACGGTGACGTCCTCCGGCATGGAGTTCATCCGCAACAACGGTGACTGGTCGTACCGCCAGACCCGCCCCGCGCCCGCCGGGAAGGGATCGATCAGGTGCACGACGAGCCGACGCTCGCCGAGGAGTCCGGCGGCGTTCGCACCGAGGCGTTCGAGCACTCCCACCCCGCGCGGGCCGGCGCCCACCACCGCGAGCACGTAGGGGAGGTCTGCGGTACTCACCCGGCCGAAGTTACGCCGGGATCCCCGGTCGCGTGCGGGTTCTCAAGGAGCGGAACCCGTTGCCACAGCGAGGAATCGGCGCGTACTCGTCGACAAAGGGGGAACCTGGACGAGAGGGACGGACAATGCCGGTCGAATTCCTGGGCATCGGAGGCACGAACGACGGTTCGGAGACGCATACGCGGTCCGGCGGCGTCTTCGACAAGGACTACACACTCCGCCTCGCGCGGGCGCACGAGGAGTTCGGCTGGGACCGGGTGCTGTTCGCGTACGGCTCCAGCGGGCCGGACCCGGCGCAGGCGGCCGCGTACGTCGCGGCGAAGCTCGACAAGCTCCAGATCCTGTTGGCGCACCGGCCGAACGTCTCTTACCCGACCTTCGCGGCGAAGACGTTCGCGACGCTGGACCAGCTCTCGGACGGCAAGCTCACCGTCCACTTCATCACCGGCGGCAGCGACCACGAGCAGCAGCGCGAAGGCGACTACCTCACCAAGGACGAGCGCTACTCACGCACACGCGAGTACATCCAGATCGTGAAGCAGGCGTGGACGTCCGAGGAGCCCTTCGACCACGAAGGCGAGCACTACCGCTTCGCTGACTTCGTCCTCGACGTCCGCCCGGTGCAGCAACCGCGTCCGGGCGTCTCCTTCGGTGGGTCGTCTCCGGCGGCGTACGCGGCAGGAGGGGCCGAAGCGGACATCTTCTGTTTGTGGGGCGAACCCCTCGCGCAGACCGCCGAGCAGATCGAGTCCGTCAAAGCCGCGGCGAAGGCCGCCGGGCGGACCGACGTCCCGCGGATCCAGGTCGCGTTCCGCCCGATCATCGCGCCGACCGAGGAACTGGCCTGGGAGAAGGCGTATCGCACGGTCGACGCCATCAAGGCGCGGACGGATGGAGGCCGGCAGCTGACGCGGCGGCATTCGCTCACGAACCCGCAGAACACCGGTTCGCAGCGGCTGCTCGCCGTCGCCGCCGAGGGCGAACGCTTCGACCGGGCACTGTGGACCCCGACCGCCGCCGCGACCGGCGGCGCCGGGAACTCCACCGCGCTCGTCGGCACGCCGGAGACGGTCGCGCAGGCACTTCTCGACTACTACGACCTCGGCGTCGACATCCTCTCGGCGCGCGGCTACGACATGCTCGGCGACACCATCGACTTCGGCCGTCACGTCATCCCGATCGTGCGCGAAGAGGTCGCCAAACGGGACGCCGAACGGGCCGTCCGGGCCACTTCCGCACCGGAGGTATTGGCCGTCGACGGCTGATCACCCGATCAGCCCAGCCGTGCACCTGTTCGGCCTACACGCGCCAGTGGCGATCGTGACGCCATCAGCGGTACGGCGCCCGCTCGGCGTGTCGTGAAAGCGCTTCGCGCCACACCCCGGCACGAGGCCGGAATCCGAAGTGAAGAGGTGCGGCGAGGCCCGGATTTTTGCGCGGTCGCCCCGAAACCGTTGGATTCGGCGGCAGATCGGCAAGTCACGACCAGGATGCCGATCTACGAAAAAGATCTCCAACTCCAGAAACCCGGCGAAAGAACCTAGCCAATCACCAACAGTCAGGAGACACTTACGTGAACGAATGACGCTTCGTGACGAGCTCGTGACCGCGTTACTCTCGGTCACGAGTTTGTCGCGTAATAAGGACCCTATTGGGGGCAGCATGGCTTCGGCCGGACGGGTCACCTACCGCGAGGTGTTCGGGGTAGCCGAGTTCCGTTCGCTCTGGTTCGCGGAGCTCTTTTCGATCTTCGGTGATCAACTGGCGCGGGTCGCGCTCTCGGTCCTCGTCTTCACCGAAACCCGCTCCGCGACCCTGACCGGTCTCACCTACGCGCTGACCTACGCCCCGTCGCTGCTCGGCGGCATCTTCCTCACCGGGTTCGCGGACCGCTTCCCCCGGCGGACCGTGATGGTGGTCGTCGACCTGTTACGAGCGGCGCTGATCGCGCTGGTCGCCGTCCCCGTGCTGCCGTTCTGGGTGCTGTGCGTACTGGTCGGCGCGGTCTCGCTGCTGAACCCGCCGTTCAAGGCCGCCCAGCTGGCCCTGCTGCCGCAGATCCTCGAAGGCGACCGGTTCGTCGTCGGTATGGCGATCCGCAGCATGACCGTCCAATCGGCACAGCTGGCCGGGTTCGCCGGCGGCGGTCTCCTGCTGACCGCGCTCGAACCCCATATCGCCCTCGCGCTGGACGCGGTGACGTTCCTGATCTCGGCGGTGTTCGTCCGGCTGGGCCTCGCCTCGCGTCCGGCCGCGGCCACCGGCGAGAAGCGCAAGTCGTTCTTCGCTTCGATCGGCTCGGGCGGGAAGATCGTCTTCGCCAGCTCCGGACTGCGCTCATTGCTGCTGTTCACCTGGCTGATGGGACTTCTACCGGTTTACGAGGGCATCGCGGCGCCTTACGTCGCGTCTTCGGGTGGCGGCCCCGAGGTCATCGGGTTGCTGCTGGCCGCCGACCCGGTCGGCAGCGTGATCGGCGCGTTCATCTACTCGCGCTGGGTGCCGGCGCATGCCCGGCCGAAACTGATCGGCCCGCTTTCCGCGCTGACGGCCGTCCCGCTGGTGCTGTGCTTCCTGCAACCGGGGCCGGTGCCGTCGATCATCCTGTTCGTCATCTGCGGCGCCTTCGGCACGGTGGCGCTCATGCAGGCGACGGCGTCACTGACCCTGGCGGTGCCGGACGAGAGCCGAGCGCAGGTGATGGGCCTTTCGAACACCGGGCTGACCACGACGATGGGCGTGAGTCCGTTGATCGGCGGCATCCTGGCGGACCAGGTCGGTCCTCAATCGACCGTCGGCGTCTTCGGGGTTGCGGGATTGGTGCTGACCGTCCCGCTGGCACTGAGCTGGTGGCGGAATCTCACCAAGGACCCGGACAAGTGGCAGGAAAAAGATGCCGCACGCGCAGAACATTGAGGTGTTCCACGCGTCGGCCCGATCGCGCGGCCTGTCGGCTCGCGCCCCAGTTCACTGATCCCTACCGGCCATCGCTGGCACCTTTCCCTCGACCTCTCAGAGAAAAGTACACACCTAGGGAGCTTGTCGACAGCCCGCAAGTCGGTGGAAGCTGTCGGTAAGTAGGGGGTTTCGGAGAATGACGCAACAGTCAGGGGGAAAGATGATCACATCGGAGGAACGCGCTGGACATCGTTCGGCTCTCACGGTAGGGGCGTGGGAGCTGTGGAAGAGGCCTAAACACTGGATCACCTACACCGGGTTTTCCGTGGCGACGATGCTGGCACTGACGGGGGTCTTCGCCGCATCCATCTCCATCACGTCTTCGCAGGTCCTGCTGTGTTTCCTGCTCGCGGGCCTCGCCATCGCGCACACCGAGGCGACGCGCCGGATCGAGCGGCAGCGGCGCAGCATGAGCGTCACCCCGCATATCAACATGACGTCGGTCTGGGTGCTCCCCGGAGCGATTCTGCTGCCGCCTCAACTGGCCTCGCTTCTCGTGGCGGTGATCTATCTTCACCTCGGATACCGCAGTTGGGCAGGTCTTCGCACGGTCAACCCGCACCGAACTGTGGCGAACGCCACATCGATGACGCTGACCGCGTTCGCCGCCTGGGCGGCCGTTCAGGCCGTCGGGGCCCCGCCGGAGTCGGTGACTTCGATCTGCGCCGCGAGCCTCGCCTTCTTCCTGATGAACGCCGTCTTCACCGGCACCGGCCTCTACTTCGCGGCGCCGAAGAAGGCTTCGGTCCAGACCCTCCTCGGCTCCTGGGACGACAACATCCTCGAAGCCTCCACGGTCTGCATCGGCGCGCTGGTGCTCGCCGTGCTGCCGCAGCAGCCGGTGCTCGTGCTGCTCGTCTTCCTGCCGCTGTACCTGCTGCAGCGTTCGGTGCTGATCAAGCAGCTCGAAGAGCTCGCGACGACCGACCAGAAGACCCAGCTGCTCAACGCCACGACCTGGCAGCAGGGCGCCGTCCGCGAGGTCGCCCGCGCCGAGCGCGAGAACGGCCAGTTCGGCACGCTGATGATCGACCTCGACCACTTCAAGAGCATCAACGACACCTACGGCCACCTGGCGGGCGACGACGTCCTCAAGGGCGTCGCGGCGCTGGTCAAGGCCGAAACGCGGGCTCAGGACCTCGCCGGCCGCTTCGGCGGGGAGGAGTTCGTGGTGCTCCTGACATCGTCGTCGAAGCAGGAGTCCGTCGCCGTCGCCGAGCGCATCCGCCAGCGGATCAGCGAGATGGTGATCAAGACCCAGGACAACGAGGGCAATCCCGTGGTGATCGAGCAGCGGACGGCGTCGGTCGGCGTCGCGACGTTCCCGCTCGACGGGCGGACGATCGACGAGGTCATGGCTTCGGCGGACGCGTCCGTCTACGCGGCGAAACGCAACGGGCGCAACCGTGTCGTGTCCTCACCGGACCTGGCGACGGTGGCCGAAGAGGCTGAAAAGTCTCTGGAGGCCGTCGCGGCCTGATCGCTACCTCAGTCTTTCCATCACGTCGGTGGCCGCGGTCCGAAGGCGTACTACGCCCCCGACGGTGAATTCGGTGAGCAGGTCGATGAGCGCGTCCGCTTCGGGCGGCTCGCCGTCCCAGCTCACCTGGACGAGCGCTTCGGTCATCGCGAAGAAGAGGGTGACCAGCGCCTTGTCCGCGCGGCCCGAGTCGACGCCGTGGCGTGCCCAGCGCCGCCGGCTCGCCTCGGTGTAGACCGCGGCGAGCCGCTCCCTCAGGCGGGTGAGGGCCGGGTCGCCCATGCGTTCCGCCTCGCGCAGGACCGGGAAAGCCTCGGGGTTCGCCGCGACGAAGGCGAACATGTTGGCGTAGTTGGCGCGCGCCCAGGACCGGAGTTCCGGCTGCGAGAGGTCGAGGGCGGGCGCACCGATCGCCTCGAAGGCGCGTTCCTCGATATCCGCCACGACCTGGGCGAACAGCGTCGTGCGGTCACCGAACTGCTCGTAGACGGCTTGGCGGGAGACCCCCGCGCGCCGGGCGATCTGCTCGATCGTGGCCGCCTGCGCGCCGTGCACCGCGAAGACTCCGGCCGCGGAACTCAGCACCCGAGCACGCTGCTCGCCGACCGGGAGTTTGCGGGGTCTCCCTCTCGGCGCGGGACTTGACATCGTGCGCCACCTCACTGACTCTCTTTTTCGACATCCCTGTCGAAAATGTGTGTGCTCAACGAGGAGCAAGCATGCGTCCAGGATCCCGGCGCGGGGTTTCCGCCGCCGTCTCAGCGGCCGTCTTCGCGGCCCTGCTGACCTTCGGGGCACAGCAGGCCGTCGCCGCCCCGTCCTTCTACGATCCCCCGTCGCCACTGCCCGCGGGTGCTCCCGGCGACATCATCCGGCACGAACCGTCGACGTTCTACGTCGATCCGGTGAAGCTCATCAAGGCCGACGCCGACGTCCGGCGGATCATGTACCGCAGCACCGACACCCACGGTAAGGCGAACGCCGTGACCGGCACGGTCCTGACGCCGAAGAAGGCGTGGACCGGGGCGGGTGAGCGGCCGATCATCGGCTACGCCGCCGGAACACAGGGCGTCGGCGACCAATGCGCGCCGTCGAAAGCGCTCGCTGCGGGCATGGAGTACGAAGGGCCCTTCATCGCCGGACTGCTGCTTCGCGGCTACGGCATCGTCGTCACCGACTACGAAGGCCTCGGCACCCCCGGTGTCCACACCTACGTCAACCGCGTCGCCGAGGGCAACGCCGTCCTCGATTCGATCCGAGCGGCGCAGCGTCTGTCCGAAGCGAACCTTCCCGACAACGGTCCTGTCGCGACCGCGGGTTATTCGCAGGGTGGTGGCGCGTCCGCGTCGGCCGCCGAACTGCAGCCGTCGTACGCTCCCGAACTCAAGCTGAAGGGCTCGTACGCGGGCGCCGTCCCGGCGAACCTGGCCGAAGTCGGCAAGAACATCGACGGGCACTACGCGTTCGGATTCCTCGGGTTCACGCTGGTCAGCATGGACGCGGCGTACCCGGAGCTGAACATCCCCGCCCTACTGAACACCCAAGGCGTCGAGGCGTTCGAGAAGGTCAAGCAAGAGTGCACAGTGGACGCGATCTTCGGGCACGCGTTCACGCAGTCGAAGAACCTGACCAAGGACGGCCGGCCGCTGACCGCGTACCTCGCCGAAGAACCTTTCAAGACGCGAGTCGACCAGCAGCTCATCGGAGCACGGAAACCGGGAGCGCCAACACTGGTCGTCCACAGTGCACTCGACGACATCGTCCCCTACGCGCAGGGCAGGACCATGGCGCGTTCGTGGTGCGCGAAGGGCGCGAAGGTGCAGTTCTCGACTTCGCTGGTCCCGACGCACGTCGGCGGTGCCATCCGCGCGTTCCCTGAAGCCTTCGCTTGGCTTGAGGGGCGCTTCGCGGGGCTGCCCGCCTTCGGGAACTGCGGCCTCTTCTAGCGGCTCTCGTGAGAGGAACGGCCCGTTACTTGCAAAATTTGCCAGTAACGGGCCATTCCTAGCGGCTCACTTGAGGCCGGTCGCCTCCGCGGCGGCGGGGTCCGAGTCGCTGATGAAGGTGCGGCAGCGGTCGTACTCCTCGGTCTCGCCGATCTTGCCGGCGGCCTTGCCGAGGACGGCGAGGGACCGCAGGAAGCCCTGGTTCGGCCGGTGAGCCCACGGCACGGGGCCGTGGCCCTTCCAGCCCGCGCGGCGAAGCTGGTCGAGCCCGCGGTGGTAACCGGTGCGGGCGTACGCGTACGCGGCGACGGTCTCGCCGGCGTCGAACGCCTTCTCGGCGAGCGAAGCCCAGGCCTCGCTGTATTCGGGGTGCTCGGCGGCGACGGCGGCCGGGTCGGTCCCGGCGTCGAGGGCCGCCTGCGCGGCGGTGTGCTCGGGAAGGTGCGTCGGCTGGGGGCCGAGGAGGTTCGTCATAAGGCCTATTGTGCCGACACGTCTCCCCAGGGGCGCCCTGCGCCCGACGGAGACGTCACAGCGTGCGCCCTCTTCGGCGAGCTTTCGTCAGCGCGCGCTCGATAACACTGTGACTAGAAGAACAGGCTCCCGAGAATGCCCCCACCGGCGAGCACCAGAGCGGCCACGAGGACCGCCGCGACGAGTCGTTTCGGCATCATGGCGGCACACCTTGCCCTGCTTCGCATGCCGACCGCAAATCCGCCACCCCTACGGGTGAACCCCGATTTTCGACCCCAAATGCCCATCTCGTGACCTGGAGCAGGGAAGATACCGGCATGACAAAGGCGACAGAAGTGACCGGGGACCTCTCGCCGGGTGTCATCCCCCGCAGTCCGATCGCGAAGACGAAGCTGTTCTTCAAGCTTCACTGGCACCGAGGTGCGCCGGGACAGGCGACGCCGGACTGGGTACTGAACTTCTGCTACTCGATGTGGCTCGCGGCGTTCGCCTTCAAGATGGTGGGCTCGTCCTGGGACATGTCGTGGCATTTCATGTGGCTCCGGGACGATCTCGCCCCGCCGCATTTGATCAACACCGTCGGCACGGTGATCATCATGGTGCTCGTCGCGATCCACAGCTACACCGGGATGGGCGCCGATCGACGCTCGCTGCGGCTGATGCAGATCGGGCTCGTGGTGTTCCTCATCGCGGCGCCGCTGGACGTCATCAACCACCGCGTCAACGGCCTGGACCTGACCGCGTGGAGCCCGTCGCACATGATGCTCTACATCGGCACGGGCATCATGCAGGCCGGTGTGATCATGGGCTGGCTGAAGTTCGCCAAGCCCGGCCGGATGCGCACCGGTGTCCTACTCGGACTGTGGGCGTTCTTCCTGGAGAACACGTTCTTCCCGAACGGACAGCAGGAGTACGGCATCCTCGGGCTGCGCGCCTGGGAACGCGGCACGCCCGAGGCCGAGCCCGAACTGCTGAACTTCGCCGCGAACCAGATCGGGCATCCGGTCGACCGGGTGGCCGTCGAGTACTTCACGATGCCGATCGACGACTGGGTCTACCCGCTGTGGGGTATCGGCGTGATGGCGCTGATCTTCGCGCTGGCGCGGCACACGACGGGCTTCCGCTGGGCCGGGACCACCGTCGCCGCGGCCTACCTCGGCTACCGCCTGGTGATGTGGCCGCTGCTGCTCGGGATGGGGTTCCCGGTCTCGGTCGTGCCGTTCTACCTGCTCGCCGTCGGCCTCGCGGTGGATCTGGCGTTCCGCATCGGACGCGGTCATCCGTTGCTGACCGCGGGCACCGGAGCGCTGCTGGTGACGGCGGCCGGCTACGGGATGCTGTGGGTGCAGTCGCAGTTCCGGCCTTGGATCCTCGGTGACGCGCATACGGAGTCCGCGCCGCCGGTCGCCTACTGGACGGCCGCGGTCTGCCTGGTCGGGGTCGGCGCGCTGTGGGCCGCCGCCGGGCCGGGGACGCGAGCGGTGAACTCGCTGTTGGAGAAGCGCCGGAGCCGCACGGAGCTTCCGGCTGGCTGAGCCTCAAAACGCGATGAACGGCCCGTTACCTGCAAAGTTCGCAGGTAACGGGCCGTTCATCGCACGCGGGTGAAGCGGGTCAGGAGAGCTTGTTGCCCGCCGAACCCAGGGACTGCGCGGCCTCGACGATGCGCGCGGCCATGCCGGCCTCGGCGGCCTTGAGGTAGCTACGCGGGTCGTAGACCTTCTTGTTGCCGACCTCGCCGTCGATCTTCAGGACGCCGTCGTAGTTCTTGAAGAAGTGCTCCGCGATCGGACGCGTGAAGGCGTACTGCGTGTCCGTGTCGACGTTCATCTTCACGACGCCGTAGGACACCGCCTCGCGGATCTCCTCGGGCAGCGAGCCGGAACCGCCGTGGAAGACCAGCTCGAACGGCTTCGAGCCGGCCGGGAGGCCGAGCTTCTTCGACGCCGCCTCCTGGCCACCCTTGAGCACGTCCGGGCGCAGCTTCACGTTGCCCGGCTTGTAGACGCCGTGCACGTTGCCGAAGGTCGCGGCCAGCAGGTAGCGGCCGTTCTCGCCGGAACCGAGCGCGTCGATCGTCTTCAGGAAGTCGCCCTCGGCGGTGTACAGCTTCTCGTTGATCTCGGCTTCGACGCCGTCTTCCTCGCCGCCGACGACGCCGATCTCGACCTCGAGGATGATGTTCGCGGCCGCGGCCTTGGCGAGCAGTTCCTGCGCGATCTCGAGGTTCTCGTCGAGGTCGATCGCGGAGCCGTCCCACATGTGGCTCTGGAACAGCGGGTTCTGGCCGTTCTTGACCCGCTCGGCCGAGATCTCGATCAGCGGGCGGACGAAACCGTCGAGCTTGTCCTTCGGGCAGTGGTCGGTGTGCAGCGCGACGTTGACGTCGTACTTGGCGGCCACGACCTGAGCGAACTCGGCGAGCGCGACCGAACCGGTCACCATGTCCTTGACCTTCTGGCCCGACGCGAATTCCGCGCCGCCGGTGGAGAACTGGATGATCCCGTCGCTCTCCGCCTCGGCGAACCCGCGGATCGCGGCGTTCAGGGTCTCCGACGAGGTCACGTTGATGGCCGGGTAGGCGAATTCATTCGCCTTCGCCCGGTCGAGCATCTCCGCGTAGACCTCGGGGGTGGCGATGGGCATCGTTTACTCCTCCTCGAAGCAGGCTGGTGCACCTCTCGGCCGCATCGTACGAGGTCGGCCGGGAGGTGCCTACAGCCGTCGCGTCAGAGAAGGACCGTGGCGAGCGCCCGGTAGACCGGCAGGGGGTCGGAGTTCAGTACCTGGATGTTCACGTGGTCCGCCCCGGCCTCGACATGCGCGGTGACGCCGCGGGCGATGGTCTCGGCGTCGCCGTGCAGGGCCAGCGCGTCGACCAGCTTGTCGCTGCCTTCGCCCGCCAGGTCCTCGTCGGTGTAACCGAGTTTCCGCAGGGAGTTCGTGTAGTTGACCAGGCCCAGGTAGAACGACACGGACTTCCGGCCGATCTCGCGGGCCTTCGCCGGATCGGTCTCGAAGACGACCTTCTGCTCGGGCGCGAGCAGCGGTCCTTCGCCGAGGATCTCGCGCGCCTGACGCGTGTGTTCGGGCGTCATCAGGTAGGGGTGGGCTCCCGCTGTGCGGTCTCCTGCGAGTTTGATCACCTTCGGGCCGAGGGCGGCCAGTGCGCGGCCTTCGACGGGCACTCCCGCGGCGTCGAGGGCGTCGAGGTACTCGACCAGTGCGACGTACGGCTTCTTGAACTCGGCGGTGTGCTCCGGGTGCCCGGCGCCGACACCGAGCAGGAAGCGATCCGGATGCTTCGCGACGATGCGCTTGTAGGACTCGGCGACCGTGGCCGCGTCGTCCTTCCAGATGTTGACGATGCCGGTGGCCACCTTGATCGACTTCGTCGCGTCGAGGAGTTCCTCCGCCTTCGCGAGGTCACCCGACGGTGAACCACCGATCCAGATGGTGCCGTAGCCGAGTTCTTCCACTTCGCGTGCGAGCTCAGGGCTGAGCACGCCTTCGAGCTGCCAGATGCCGATCCTGCCGAGTTCGAGTCCCATGATCCGAGCTAACACCAACCTCCGCCGATGTCTTCCCTTAAGTTCGAGGCATGGCGAAACTCGGCAACACCGACCTCGACGTCCGGGGGATCAACCTCGGCGGGAACGTCTTCGGCTGGACCGCGGACGAGCAGCAGTCCTTCGCCGTCCTCGACGCCTACACGGCGGCGGGCGGCAACTTCATCGACACCGCCGACCTGTACTCCAAGGGCGGATCCGAGACGATCATCGGCAACTGGCTGACCAAGAGCGGCCGTCGCGACGACGTCGTCATCGCGACCAAGACCGGTATGTGGGACGAGCGGAAAGGCCTGTCCGCGGCGAACATCGCGGCGGCGGCCGAGGACTCGCTGCGGCGGCTCCAGACCGACCACATCGACCTCTACTACGCGCACATCGACGATCCCGAAACCCCGATCGAAGAGACGCTGCAGGCGTTCGACGCACTCGTGCGCGCCGGAAAGGTCCGCTACATCGCGGCGTCGAACTACTCCGCGGAACGACTTTCCGAAGCACTGTCCATTTCGGACCGCGAAGGTCTGGCGAAGTACGCGGCCCTTCAGCCACACTACAACCTCGTCGAGCGGGACTACGAAACCGAACTGGCGCCGACGGTCGAACGCGAAGGCCTGACCGTCCTGCCGTATTTCGCACTGGCCAAGGGATTCCTGGCCGGGAAGTACCGGTCGAAGGAAGAGCTCGGCGACAGCCCGCGCGCCGCCCGCGCTTCGTCCTATTTGGACGAACGCGGCGAGCGCGTACTCGCGGCACTGGACACGATCGCGGCCGACCGCGGCGTCACGGTCGCGGCGTCACGGTCGCGGCGGTCTCGCTCGCGTGGCTGTTCGCGCAGCCGACCGTCACCGCGCCCATCGCGAGCGCCCGCTCGGTCGAGCAGCTGAACGACCTCCTGCCCGCGGCCGACCTCGCCCTCACCGCCGACGAGGTCGACGCCCTCACCACCGCTTCGCGCTAGCCCCCTCCCCGCATTTAGTCCTCTGGATGCGGTAGTTCGCACCGCCAACTACCGCATTCAGAGGGCGAAACGCTCCGGGATCAGGCGGAGGCGAAGGCGTCGTGCCGGGTGGCGGACTTCAAGGCTGTCGCCGGGTGTCACGGCCAACCCATCATCACCAGGGACCACGCCGACGGGTCGTGAAGGCCTCCTTGCCTACCTTCAGGGCAGGCAAGGAGGCCTTCACGACCCGTAGAACGCGTACGTAGGACTGACCACGCACCTCACGACACGCATTTAGTCCTCTGGATGCGGTAGTTCGCACCACCAACTACCGCATCCAGAGGACTAAATGCGGACTTACTTGCGGGTAGCTTACTCCGGGTAGGTTGGGGTACCGTCCGAAAGCCTTAGGGCTCGGACGAGGAGGCAACGTGGCCAAGAACAGCGTGAACGGCAAGGTCGTCCTGATCACCGGCGCCGCCAGGGGCATCGGCGCGGGACTCGCCGAACGCCTGGCCGCGCAGGGCGCGAAGGTCGCCCTGGTCGGCATCGAAGCCAAGGAACAGCAGGCCGTCGCCGAGAAGATCGGCGACAACGCCCACGCGTTGGAAGCCGACGTCACCAGCTGGGACGACCTCGAGCGGGCCACCGCCGGCGTCGTCGAGCACTTCGGTGGCATCGACGTCGTGATCGCGAACGCCGGCATCGCGACCTCCGGTTTCGTCCGGTCGGTGGACCCGGTCGCCTTCGAGAAGGTGATCGAGGTCGACCTCCTGGGTGTCTGGCGCACCTTCCGGGTCACCCTTCCGCATGTCATCGAGCGCAAGGGCTACCTGCTCACGATCTCCTCGCTGGCCGCGATCACCCACGCCCCCGGCATGGCCAACTACGCCGCCGCGAAGGCGGGCGTCGAGGCGTTCTCCAACAGCCTCCGCGCCGAAGTCGCCCACCTCGGCGTGAAGGTCGGTGTCGCGCATCCGACCTGGATCCGCACCGACCTCGTCGAAAGCGCCGACCAGCACCCGGTCTTCGGCAAGCTCCGTGCGGGCATGCCCGGCCTGCTCGGCAAGACCTACCCGCTGAAGGTCGCCCTCGACCTCCTTCAGGCCGGCATCAACAAGCGTGCCCGCACCATCCACGTCCCGCGCTGGGTCGGCGGGCTCAAGCTCATCCGCGCGTTCCTGCCGCCGATCATCGAGATCGGCTCCCGCGGCCGGATCAAGAAGGCGGACGCGGCCGCACTCGTGGACATCGAGCAGCGCGGCGCGTACGAATCTTCAGTGACCGGCCAGGCAGGCCGGGCCGCAACAGCGCCGAACCTGAAGGGCTGACCGCATATGTCCCGTCGCGACCAGATCCGCATGACACCCGACGAGCTCACCGCGTATCTCGACGAGCAGAAGGTCATCAACGTCGCGACGATCGGCCCCAACGGCCGACCCCACCTCGCCCCGCTCTGGTACTACCCGCACGAGTCCGGCATCGCGACCTGGACCTATGGCTCGTCCCAGAAGGCGAAGAACCTGGAGCGCGACCCGCGCGCCACCGTGCTCATCGAGGACGGCGACGCCTACGACAAGCTCCGCGGGATCTCCATCGAGGCGGACGTCGAGATCATCACCGATACGCCCGTGGTCACCCAGATGGGTATCGAGCTGACCCAGCGGTACGCGGGTGCGAAGCCCGGCGACCCGGTGCCCGACGAGCTCGCCGGCTTCATCGGCAAGCAGGCCGCGAAGCGAATCGGGCTGATCTTCAAGCCGACCAAGATCGTGAGCTGGGACCACTCGAAACTCGGCGGAACGTACTGACAGGTAGGTCGTACTAGAAAGTAACTGTTACTTCCGGTAACGTCATCCGCGCAGTCAAGCCTCGACGTGGAGGGCGCAGATGACCGAGCGATTCAAGGTCGTGATCGTGGGCACCGGATTCTCCGGGCTCGGCCAGGCCATCCAGCTCGAAAAGGCCGGGATCCGGGATTACGTGATCCTGGAGAAGGCGGACGAAGTCGGCGGTACGTGGCGGGACAACTCGTACCCCGGCTGCGCCTGCGACGTGCAGTCCCATATGTACTCGTTCTCGTACGAGCAGAACCCGGACTGGTCGCGGTCGTTCTCCCCGGCACCGGAGATCTTCGAGTACCTGAAAGACGTCACGGACAAGTACCGGCTCCGCGACAAGATCCTGTTCGGCGTCGAACTCACCGGCGCCGACTGGGACGAGACCGCGCGCCGCTGGCACGTCCACACCAAGGCAGGCAAGACCATCGAGGCCCAGTTCGTGGTCTCGGGCGTCGGCGGCCTGCACATCCCGCAGGTGCCGAAGCTGCCCGGGATCGAGAAGTTCAAGGGTCAGACCTGGCATTCCGCGCAGTGGAACCACGAGTACGACCTGCGCGGCAAGAAGGTCGCCGTGGTCGGCACCGGCGCCAGCGCGGTCCAGTTCGTCCCGGAGATCGCGCCCGAGGTCACCGAACTGACACTGTTCCAGCGGACGCCGCCGTGGATCATGCCGAAACCGGACCACGCCATGCCCGGCTGGGCCAAGACGGCGTTCCGGCGGATCCCCGGTGTGCAACGGCTTTACCGCAACGCGCTGTACTGGTTCCTCGAAGCGCGGGCGATCGGCTTCAACGGCCACCCCGCGATGATGAAGGCGGGCGAGGTGATCGCGAAGCGCCATATCGGCAAGGGCGTCAAGGATTCCGCGCTGCGCAAGAAGGTCACCCCCGACTACACCATGGGCTGCAAGCGGGTGCTGATCTCCAACGACTACTACCCGGCGATCGCGCGGTCCAATGTGGACGTCAACACCGAGGGCGTGCGCGAGGTCAAGGCGCACAGCGTCGTCGACGGGAACGGCGTCGAGCACGAAGTCGACGCGATCATCTACGGCACCGGCTTCAAGGTCACGGACGCCTTGGAATACCTGGACATCACCGGGATCGACGGCCGCGACCTCGCCAAGGAATGGGCCACCGAGGGGATGCACACCCACAAGGGCATCAGCGTCTCCGGTTTCCCCAACCTGTTCTTCCTGCTCGGCCCGAACACCGCGCTGGGCCACAACTCCGTGGTCTTCATGATCGAATCGCAGTCACGTTACGTCGTCGACGCGATCAGGCTCGCCGATTCGCGCGGTGCCGCGGCGCTCGACGTCCGGCCTGGCGTGCAGGACAAGTTCCAGCGCGAGATCCAGCGGAAACTCGTCAAGGGCGTGTGGACCCAGGGCGGCTGCAAGAGCTGGTACCTCGACGCGAAGGGCGTCAACCGCACCATCTGGCCCGGCTTCACCTGGCGCTACTGGCTGGAGACCCGCAAGGTCGACCCGAGCGACTACGAGCTCAGCGGGAGGGTGTCGTGACGGCCCGGCACGAGGACCACGAGCAGATCGTCCTGCACGCTCGCGACGTCAAGTTCGACTGGGCGTCGCTCCCGATGCACTGGATCCCCGGCGAACCGCAGGCCACGCACACGATCAACGTGCTGCACCTCGCGCTGCCGGAGGGCGAACGCTGGTTCGTGGAGGTGTTCAAGCAGGCTGTGCCGCTGATCCGCGACGAGCGGCTCAAGGAGGACGTCCTCGGTTTCATCGGCCAGGAGGCCATGCACGCCGAGGCGCACGACGGTGCCGCCGAACACCTCGAAGCGGCCGGCGTCGACGTGCGGCCGTACATCGCGCAGATGGAGTGGATGTTCCGCCGCCTGCTCGGCGATCGACCGCTTTCGGCCAAACGGCGGGAAGAATGGCTGATCGAACGGCTCGCCGTCATCGCCGCGATCGAGCACTACACCGCGTTCCTCGGCCAGTGGATCCTCGACGCCAAGTCACTCGACGACGCGAACGCGGACCCGACGATGCTGGATCTCCTGCGCTGGCACGGCGCCGAAGAGGTCGAGCACCGCTCTGTCGCCTTCGACCTCTTCATGCACCTCGATGGACGCTACGGCCGTCGCGTGCGCAGCATGCTCGTGGTGACGCCGGTGCTCGCGTGGGTGTTCCTGCGCGGCACCAGGTTCCTCATGAAGAACGACCCGACCCGGCCGGGCAAGACAAGTTTCAAGACATATCTGCGAGTGGCGAAGCTCGGCTTGCTGCCGTCGGGCAGGCAGTTGCGCCGCGAGATCCGGCCGTACTTCAAGAAGTCGTACCACCCCACGGAAACCGGCGATACCGACCAAGCGGTCGCGTACCTCGCGAGTTCCCCGGCCGCGCTGGCGGCCGACGAACCACGGTGACGCCGCCGACGCGCCCGCTGCGGCTCGACGGCAGCGGGCGGACCGACCGCGTGATGGCGTCGCTGACCGGCGTCGTCGCGGTCTACCGCAGGCTCAGCGGGGTCAGCGGACGCCGTCGTCCGCCGGTACTCGCCGTCGACCGCGACCTGCCGCTGATCGTGGACGACCTCCGCGTCGAAGCCGAAGGTGTGGTCAGCCTGCGGTTGGTGCAAGAACGCGGCGAGATCCTGCCGCGCTGGCGGCCCGGCGCGCATGTCGACCTCTCGCCCCGTCCGGGGCTGGTCCGGCAGTACTCCCTGTGCGGCGACCCGGACGACCGCTCGGCCTACCGCGTCGGAGTCCGGCTTCTGGGCGAGGGATCGACCGCGGTGCACGCGTTGAAGAAGGGCGCGCGGATCACCGCGCGCGGCCCGCGCAACGCGTTCCCGTTCGTCGCGAGCCCGGCCTACCTGTTCATCGCGGGTGGCATCGGGATCACGCCGATCCTGCCGATGGTGCGGCAGGCGGCCGCGTCCGGCGCGGACTGGCAGCTGGTCTACACCGGCCGCGACCGGGCTTCGATGCCTTTTCTGGAGGAATTGTCCCGATTCGGAGAACGCGTCTGGGTGCGCCCGGACACCGAGTACGGGATCCCCGCCTCGGGCGCGGAACTGCTCGAAGGCGCCCCGGAGAACGCCCCGATCTACTGCTGCGGCCCTATTCCGATGATCGTCGGCGTCCGGACGGACGCGGCACTGCGGCCATCCGGACCCGTGTTCTTCGAGCGGTTCTCGACGCCGCCGATCGTCGGCGGCAAGCCGTTCCAGGTGCGGTTGGCCCGCAGCGGCGTGACGCTGGACGTGCCCGCCGACCGGACCACGCTGGACGTCCTGCGCGAAACCGTGCCCGGCATCGCGTACTCGTGCCGCCAGGGATTCTGCGGGACCTGCGAGCTGCCGGCGGTGACCGGCGACCGCGTCCGGATCTGCGTCGAACGCGAACCGGTCACCTTCGATCTCTGACCGCTCAGGATTGCTGCGGCAGCCAGGCGCCGATCACCGGCTTGAACTCGCGGACGATCCGTTCCGCGACGACGCCTTCCAGGTGGTACGGGTCCTGGTTGATGATTTCGAGCAGCGCGGCCTCGTCGTCGGCCTGGTAGAGCGAGATGCCGCCGGAGCCGTCGCCGAGCGGGCCGCCGAGGGCGACGACGCCCTGTTCGGCGAGGTCGGAGAGGAACTTCCGGTGCCGCGGACGCACGTCCTCCAGCTTTTCCTGTACGTACCGGATCTCCACCAGGAACCAGGCCATCGACGTCTCCAAGATCGTTCGAGCAGTGCCGCCACAGACGCTATCCGACTCCGGAGCGCGATCTGGAGGATCCGATCAGGCAGGACTCCTGCCTAACCCGATACGCTGGCCGGGCGCCACGCACAGGTTGTGCATCAAAGGGGTAAATGAACAGGTAGGGGTACATGCTCGAGGGCAATGCGGAACGCAGTGTCGAGGCGACCCTCGGCCATCTGCGCACCATGGACGGACCGGTCACGCCACCGCCGCCTGCGGCGCCGCTGACCCTTGAGGATCTCTATCGCCAGCACCGGATGCGGCTCGTCCGGCTGGCCATCCTGCTCGTGGACGAACCGGCCACGGCCGAGGACGTCGTCCAGGAGGCGTTCACCGGGCTGCACCGCAACTGGGGGAAACTGCGGGACGCCGCCGCGGCCGTCGGCTATCTGCGCACCGCCGTGGTCAACGGATCACGCAGTGTGCTGCGCCGCCGCAAGACCGCTCGCGAGTACGTCGCGCCGCACGCCGTCAACGCGCGTTCGGCCGAAAGCCTGGCCATGCTGTCGAGTGAACATCAGGCCGTTGTGGGCGCTTTGTCCAAACTGCCGCCCCGTCAGCGCGAAGTTCTGGTGCTCCGTTACTACGGTGGGCTGAGTGAGGCCGAAATTTCCGAGGCCGCCGGTATTTCGAAAGGTACCGTGAAGTCAACCGCCAGCCGGGCGCTGGAGGCACTGCAGAAAGCGATGCAGTCGCCGAACTGACACCCGGCCTTAATCTCGACCGCTGGGTTGTGCCGCCATGCTTGGTCCAGACCAATATATGCTGGGGGGCGTGAGAGGCGCCGGAGATTTCGTGATCGTGGGCGGCCGGGTCGTCGCCCCGGACCGTGTACTCGACGACGGCTGGCTGGCTATCGCCGGCGGCAAGATCGTCCAAGTCGGTTCCGGGACACCCCCGGACATCGGCAGTGCCGACTATGTCGACGTCGACGGGCACCTGGTGGTGCCCGGATTCATCGACACCCACTGCCACGGCGGAGGGGGCGGGTCGTTCTCCAGCGGGAATCCCGAGGAGCTGTTCCGCGCCGTGCGCGCGCATCGGCGCCACGGGACCACGACCATGCTCGGCAGCCTCGTCTCGGACCCCATCCCGGTGCTCCGGGACCAGATCGCGGCCCTCCGGGAGCTGGTCCAAGAGGGTGAACTTGCCGGAATTCACCTCGAAGGACCCTTCATCTCGAAGGCGCGCTGCGGGGCACACGATCCGGCGACGCTGATCGAGCCGGACACGGCGACGGTCAACGCGCTCCTCGGCGCGGGCCGCGGCGACATCCGCATGGTCACCCTCGCCCCCGAACTCCACGGCGGGGTCAAGGCGGTCCGCCAGCTGGCCGAATCGGGCGTCATCGCCGCGATCGGGCATACCGACGGCGTCGAAGACCAGATCCTCCCCGCGATCGACGCGGGCGCCTCGGTCGCGACACACCTCTTCAACGCCATGCGGCCCCTCCACCACCGCGAGCCGGGCCCGATCGGCGCCCTCCTCGACGACGAGCGGATCACCGTCGAGCTGATCTGCGACCTCGTCCACGTGCACCCGACGGTGCTGCGGCTCGCCGCGCACCACGCCGGCAAGGGCCGGACGGTGCTCATCACCGACGCCATGTCGGCCACCGACGCCGCCGACGGCAGCTACATCCTCGGCCGCCTCGAGGTCGACGTGCGCGACGGCGTCGCCACGCTCGCCGGGAACGGCTCGCTGGCAGGCAGCACCCTGACCATGGACGCGGCCTTCCGTAACCTGGTCCGCGGTGCGGGCATCGACCTGCTCGACGCCGTCCGCGCGACCTCCGGCAGGCCCGCCGAACTGCTCGGCATCGCCGACCGGACCGGCTCGCTGCGCGCCGGGCTCGCGGCCGACGTCGTCGTGCTCGACCGCGACCTGCGGCCGGTGAAGGTGCTGCGCCAGGGCGAGTGGGTCAAGGACGAGGCTGCGGCTACATTGAGCGCCACGGCCCCACTGAGCGGTGCGGTCGAAGGCGGTGTGTCGGTCAGCGACGGGTAGCGGCGAGGGGAGTCCGGATGAGCGAGCCCAAGGACCCGGAGAAGCTCCTGGCCGATGCCTTGCGCGCACAAGCCGTCTTCGCCCCTTCGGCGGAGCGGATCACCGAGACTTCCGCCGAGAAACCGGTCAAACCGGACACCGAGAGTGATTCGGATGAGCCGGAGGCTCCTGCGCCGTCTTCCGGAGAGCACGGGCTGCCGCATCAGTACGGTCTGCTCTCCGGCGCTGATGCCGACTCGCTCGAACGGGAGCGCGTCGCGCTTGAGGACGCGGAAACGGCCAGGCTGGCGGAGCGTCCGACGCCGCCTCCGGCACCTTCGCCCGGCAGCGCGCCGCTGCCCGCGTACTGGGTGTTGCTGCTGGCTGTCCTGCTGGGACTGGCCGCCGGTTCGGTCGTCGGGCTGCTCACGCTGATCTGAGCCGCCTCCTCCCGTCGGATTAAGGCACTCAGCGTCACCCTGTACCGTTTTGGTGTGATCCTGGCGCAGAACAACGTGACGACGATGGGGCTCCTGCCTGAGTGGCTGGACCCGATGCACCTGCTGAGCGGGCTGACCGTCCCGGTCATCACCGTGCTCTGCCTGATCATCTTCATCGAGAGCAGCATCTTCCCGGTGCTGCCCGGTGACTCCCTGCTGTTCACGGCCGGCCTGCTCATCGCGAGCGGCTCGATCGAAGCGCCGCTGTGGCTGGTCTGCGTCCTGGTCACCGTCGCGGCGTTGCTCGGCAACCTGCTCGGCTACGGCCTCGGCTGGAAGATCGGCCCCTGGCTGTTCCGCAAGCCGGACTCGAAGTTCTTCAACAAGAAGTACGTCGACCAGACGCACGCCTTCCTGGAGAAGCACGGGCCGAAGGCGGTCGTCCTGGCGCGGTTCGTGCCGTTCGTGCGGACGTTCATCACCTGGATCGCGGGCATCGGCAAGATGGACCCGAAGAAGTACTTCACCTACACCGTCATCGGCGGCATCCTGTGGGCCGCCGGGATCACCGCGCTCGGCCACCTGCTCGGCGACATCCCGTTCATCCGCGACAACATCGACGCGATCTTCATCCTGATCGTGCTGATCTCCGTGGTGCCGATCGTGCTCGAGTACCTGAAGGCGCGCCGCGAGAAGAAGCACGCGGCCACCGCGACCGGCCTCGTCGTCGACACCGCGGAGGACGTGACCCAGCAGATTCCGCGGATCCGCGACTGACCCTCTCGCCGCTCGTTCCCGGGTCCGGAGCCTGCTTGAGCATCCCCAAAGCGCGGCGATGGGGACAGCGCTGATCCGCTCGTCGAGCCGATAGATCGATTTGCCGGTGTGCAGAACGAGTCCGGCCTTGAACCGGTCGGCGAGCAATCTTTCCTGACGCCTGACCGTCTTGACGTTCATGTCGGCCGCAGCGGCAAGCTCCGTGTCAGCGGTGAGTGTCACCCGACCGGTACCCGGCCACGAAACCGAGTTCAGCGGCGCGTCAGAGGGAGAACATCGAGCCGGGGTTGAAGAGGTTCTGGGGGTCCAGGGCCTGCTTGATCTGGCGATGCACGCGAAGGCCGACTTCGCCGATTTCGCGGGCGAGCCACTCGCGCTTGATCTTCCCGACGCCGTGCTCGCCCGTGACCGTCCCGCCCAGGGACAGACCGACCTCGAGAATCGCGTCGAAGGCCTTCTGCGCGCGGGCGAACTCGTCCTCGGAGTCGGGCGAGTAGACGATCGTGGGGTGCATGTTGCCGTCACCGGCGTGCCCGACGACGGCGATCCGCAGCCCGACCTCCTCGCTGATCCGCTCGCAGCCGGCGATCAGTTCGGCGATGCGGGTGCGCGGCACGCAGACGTCGTCGGTCAGCCAGACGCCGTACAGTTCCAGCGCGCTCAGCACGACCCGCCGCGCCTGCAGCAGCATCTTGCCTTCTTCGAGATCATCGGTGGCGTAGGCCAGATCCGCGCCGCAGTCGACGCAGATCTGTTCCAGGGCCGCGAGTTCCCGCCGCGCGACTTCGCCGCCGGAGTCGGATTGCGCCAGCAGCAACGCCTTGCAGTCCGAACCCGCGCCGAGGTCGGTTTTGAGGTAGGCCTCGGCGGCCTTGATGGACGTCGCGTCCATGATCTCCAGAAGCGACGGCACGAGCCCTTCACGCACGACTCGCGCGACGGCCTCACCGGCGGCTTCCGTGCTGCTGAATCCCGCGACGAACGTGGAAGGCGCCTGCGGCAACGGTTTCAGCGCGACCGTCGCCTGCGTGATCACCCCGAGTGTGCCCTCGCTGCCGACGAAGAGCCGGGCGAGGTCGTAGCCCGCGACGCCCTTCACGGTGCGCCGTCCGGTCTTCAGGATCGACCCGTCGGCGAGGACGACTTCCAGTCCCAGCACGGAATCCGTCGTGACGCCGTACTTCACGCAGCACAGCCCACCGGCGTTGGTGGAGAGGTTCCCGCCGAGGGTGCACCAGTCGTAGCTGGAGGGGTCCGGCGGATAGAACAGGCCGTGCTTCTCCACCGCGTTGCGGAAATCCAGGTTGACCACGCCGGGCTGGACGACGGCGAGCCGGTTGCCCGCGTCGATCTCGACGATCTGGTCGAGTTTGGTCAGCACCAGCACGACACAGCCGTCGATCGCGTTCGCGGCGCCGGACAGTCCACTGCCGGCGCCGCGCGGCACGATCGGCACCTCGAACTCCGCGCAGGCCTTGACGACGGCCTGCACACCCTCCACATCGGACGGCAGCACCACGGCGAGTGGCTTGCCGACCGGGGCCAGCGGCATCATGTCGCGCGAGTACGCGTCCGTGACGTCGGAGTCGGTGAGCACCGCGGCCTTGCCGAGATGCTCGCGGAGCCGGGTGACCAAGGCGTCGTTGCTCATGCCCTCATCGTAAGCCCCATCAGATCCGCACTGCGGAATCCTTTTTCCGATTCAGCAGAATGAAGGCCTGAACACCTGTATAGACGAGCACGGCGGCGCCCGCCCAGGCGGTGACGTGCACACCCTGGGTGAAGGCCTCGCGAGCCGACTCCAGCAGCGCCTGCCCTTCACTCGGGGCGAGCTGCTGCGCGGTGGCGACGGCACCACCGAGGGTGTCCCGCGCGGATTCGGCCGTGCCCTCCGGCAGGCCGGCGCGGTAGACCGCGGTCGCGACACTGCCCAGGATCGCGGTGCCGAGCGCGCCACCCAGCTCGAAGCCGGTCTCGGAGATCGCCGACGCGGCACCCGCCCGCTCGGCCGGGGCGGCCGAGATGACGAGGTCGTTCGTCAGCGTTTCCGACAGGGCGACACCACCCCCGAGCAGCGTGAACGACACCACGACATACGCGAGCCCGCCACCGGACGAGACCTGCGTCAGCGCCAGGAAGCCGACCGCGGCGATCAACAGACCCACGCTGACCAGCACGGACACCCGAATCCGCTTCGCGAGCCAGGCCGCGAGGAGCGCGCCGAGCACACCCGCGACCGTCGCCGGGAGCATCCACAGCGCGGCGACGACCGGAGTCAGGCCCAGGACCAGTTGCAGGTACTGCGGCACCAGGAACAGCAGGCCGACCATGGCGAACACGCCCAGCATGTTCGTCACGACGGAGCCGCTGAAGGCCCGGTTCGAGAACAGCTTCAGGTCGAGCATCGGCTCGTCGAGATGGTTCTGCCTGCGGATGAACACGACGCCGAGGCCGAGCCCGATCAGCATGCTGACCGCGGCCTTCAGCGTGAAGCCGTGTTCCGCGATCAGCTTGATGCCGTAGACCACCGGCAGCATCGCGGCCAGCGAGAGCAGCGCCGACAACGGGTCGAAGCGGCCCGGCTTCGGGTCACGCGCCTCCGGCAGCACGAACGGTCCGACGACCAGCAGCAGCACCATGACCGGGACGTTGATGAGGAACACCGAACCCCACCGGAAATGCTCCAGCAGCCAGCCGCCGAGCACCGGCCCGACAGCCATGCCGCCGGAGAACCCGGCGCTCCACACCGCGATCGCGGTCCGGCGCTGTTTGGGGTCGAGGAAGATGCTGCGGATCAGCGACAGCGTCGACGGCATCAGCGTCGCGCCACCGACACCGAGCAGCGCCCGGGCGATGATCAGCATGAACGCGCTGGTCGAGAAGGCCGCGAGCACCGACGCGGCACCGAACGCCGCGGCGCCCATGAGCAGCAGTTTCCGGCGTCCGATGCGGTCACCGAGGGTGCCCATCAGGACCAGAAGGCCCGCGAGCATGAACGAGTAGATGTCGACGATCCACAACTGCTCCGCACCGGTAGGCGCCAGATCCTCGGACAGGAACGGCAGCGCGAACCCGAGCACCGTCATGTCCACGCTGATCAGCAGCACCGGAAGAACCAGTACCGCCAACGCCCACCACTGCTTGCGCCCCGCCATGGCGCACTCTCCTTCAGCTAAACCGTCCAGACGGTACAGTTACCGCCCTGGATCGAAGGTAAACCGTCCAGACGGTATAGTCAACTGATATGGCGAAGCCCTCAGCGAAGGAACGGATCCTCGACTCGTACGAGGAGATCCTCATCGACCAGGGCCCGGGCGGGGTCACGCTCGAGGCCGTCGCCACGCACGCCGGAGTCTCGAAGGGCGGCCTGCTCTACCACTTCGGCTCCAAAGAAGCCCTGGTCGACGGCCTGATGGAACGCCTCGCCACCCTGTCGGACGAGGACATCGAGCAGGCGCGGAAGGCCCCCGAAGGCGTCGTTTCGTGGTACCTGCGCACCGCGATCACCGACGTCACCCAGCGCAAGCCGCTGCACCGCACGACCATGGCGACGATCCGGATCATGCTCAACGAACCGCGGGTCTCCGAGGTCGTGCAGGTCTACAACCAGCGAGTCCACGACCTGATCAGCGAGCACGTCGACGACCCCCTGACCGCCGAACTGGTCATCCTGGTCGGCGACGGCCTCTATCTCCGGGCGGCGCTCGGCCGGGACGACCCGAGCCCCCTGCTCGATCGGATCGACGAGATCAAGGCACGCATCCAGCGCTGACCCCGTTACGCGTTTAGTCCTCTAGTTGCGGTGGTTGCACGCGCAAGGACCGCATTCAGAGGACTAAACGCGTGAGGGGGTGGCGCCTACATCTGGATGCCGTAGACCCGTTCGATCGGGATGGTCAGCAGGACACGCTGGTCGGCGACCATGGCGTCGCGGAACTCGTCCCAGTCCGGATGCTCGCCCCGCGCCCGCCGGTAGTGGTCGACCAGGGCGTCGACGGTCGCGTCGTCACGCGAGGCGGCGGTCGGCGTCAGGACGGCCGGACCCTCGACGACGACGTAGCCGTTGCCGCTTTCGGTCGACACGTGGAAGGTCGCGCGCGGGTCGCGCTGAAGGTTCTTGGTCTTGGCGCGCGGCGCGGTGATCGAGATCAGGATCGCGCCGGCGTCGGCGTCGTAGAGGTAGTTGACGGTCGACAGCTGAGGCCTGCCGTCGCGCTTGATGGTGGCGAGGGTGCCGAAGTCGCGGTCGGCCAGGATCGAGTAGAGCGCGGAGTCGGTCATGACTCCATCCAAGCGCGATCCGTCCGCCACACGCCAAAAGACCAGCTCAGCACCCCAGAGCCGGGCGAACCGGACAAACATGCACGAATAAATGTGCTTGCATGCGGCAACTAAAGTGTTGTCCGACACAGAAGGCCGATTTCTCCTTGCGAAGCATCTCCGAGAGGAACATCCTTGCTCTAGGCAACTAGTTGCAGTGACCAAGCAATCGGCGAGAGAGACCCCCATGGCACCCACGACACCCGGCACCAGGTCGAAGTCCGACCTCGATCTGGCCGACACCCTCGGGCACGAGCTCGTGCGGCTCGTGCGCCTGGTCAACCGGGCCAAGTCCCAGGTCTCCAAGCAGGGACCCGACGGCATCGAGAGGGCCGCGTACGCGATCCTCTTCTGCCTCATCCACGTCGGCCCTCAGCGCACCAGCAAACTCGCCGAGTTCCTGCACTCCGAGATCTCGACCATCAGCAGGCAGTCGAGCTCTCTCGTCCAGCACGGCCTGGTCGAGCGCCTGGCCGACCCCGAAGACGGCCGTGCCTGCCTGCTCGCACCGACCGCCGAGGGACTTCGGGTGTTCGAGGAGAACCGCAAGCAGCGGAACCAGTGGCTCGCCGAGGTACTCGGTGATTGGTCCGACGACGACCGGGAAACCCTCAACTCGCTGTTCCACCGGCTGAACGACGACATCGAAAAAACATCTCCACAGTTCGCCGACCCCGCGTCGGCGTCGAAGGCCAAGGGGGCCTGAAGCAATGAGTTCCGCAGTAGAAAGTCCGCCAGCCGTCCAAGAAGACGGTCCCCGGCTCAGCCACCGTCAGATCGTCACGATCCTGATCGGCCTGATGTCGGGCATGTTCCTGGCGGCACTCGACCAGACGATCGTGGGTACCTCGATCGTCCGGATCGCCAATGATCTCAACGGGTTCGACCTGCAGGCCTGGATCACCACGGCCTACCTGATCACCTCGACGATCGTCACGCCGATCTACGGCAAGCTGTCCGACATCTACGGGCGCAAGCCGTTCTACATCGCGGCGATCTCGATCTTCCTGATCGGTTCGATCGCCTCGGCGTTCGCGACGTCGATGTACGAGCTGGCCGCGTTCCGCGCGATCCAGGGCCTCGGCGCCGGTGGTCTGATGTCGCTGGCGATGACGATCATGGGTGACATCGTGCCGCCGCGGGAACGCGCCCGCTACCAGGGCTACTTCCTCGCCGTGTTCGGTATCTCCACCGTGCTCGGCCCGGTGCTCGGCGGGTTCTTCGCCGACTTCGACAAGCTCGGCAGCGTCTTCGGCTACGACATCGCCGGCTGGCGCTGGGTCTTCCTGATCAACGTGCCGATCGCGATCGTCGCGCTGTTCGTCGTCGCCAAGGTGCTCAACGTGCCGCACCAGCGCCACGACCACAAGATCGACTGGTGGGGCGGGCTCGCGCTCGTCGTCGCCGTGGTGCCGTTCCTGATCGTCGCCGAGCAGGGCAACAAGTGGGGCTGGGGCTCACAGAGCGCGATCATCTGCTACATCATCGGCGCCATCGGCGTGGTCGCCTTCATCTTCATCGAGAAGCTGATGAAGGACGCGGCGCTGATCCCGCTGCGGCTGTTCAAGAACTCGACCTTCACGGTCGCGATCATCGGCGGCGTCATCGTCGGTGTGGCGATGTTCGGCGCGATCATGATGATCCCGCAGTACATGCAGGTGGTCCAGGAGTTCTCGCCGACCGAATCGGGTCTGCTGATGATCCCGCTGATGGCGGGCATCATGAGCGGTTCGATCATCTCGGGTCAGATCACCAGCAAGACCGGCCGCTACAAGGTGTTCCCGGTGGTCGGCACGCTGCTGATCGCGGCGGGCGCGTTCTTCTTCGCGCAGGTCGAGTACAACAGCGCGCTGTGGCACCCGCTGGTCGCGGCCGCGATCATCGGTCTCGGCCTCGGTGCCTGCATGCAGACGCTGATCATCGCGGTGCAGAACGCGGGCCCGCGCAGCGACATGGGCGTCTCGACCGCTTCGGCGACGTTCTTCCGGCAGATCGGTGGTACCGCGGGTGTCGCGGTGTTCCTGACGATCCTGTTCAACGTGCTGCCGGGCAACATCACCAAGGCGTTCGGCGGCAACGCGCCGACCGGGGAAGGCGCCGCGGCGCTGGGCGACATCCAGTCGAACACGAGCGGTATCGCGAACCTGCCCGAGGCCATCAAGACCCCGGTGCTGATCGGCTTCACCGAGTCGATCACGACGGTGTTCTACGTGGCGGGCGCTGTCGCGCTGCTGGCGACGCTGGTGCTGATGTTCATGAAGGAGATCCCGCTGCTCGGCGGCTCGGCCCCCTCGGCCGCGTCGGCGCTCGAAGGCGGCGAAGCCCTCCTTGAAGAGGACGACAAGTCTGTCGAGACGGCCTCCGAGAAGACCGTCGTGACCGCGCCCGTCGAGCCCGGCAAGCACGCGCTGACCAACGGGAACGGGAACGGTGTCCACCGGGCGGGGTCCGCGCAGATCACCGGGCACGTCCGTCGTGACGATGCGACGAACGTGGCGGGGGCCGCGCTGACCCTGATCGACCACAACGGCAATCAGGTCGCCCGGACGAACTCGGGTGAGAACGGCGTCTACTCGTTCGCCGGCATCGTGGGCGGGCGGTACACCGTCGTCGCCAGCGGCCGCTGGTTCCGGCCGGTCGCGGCGACGCTGACCGCCACCGGTGCCGGGGTGCTGCGCCACGACGTCGAACTGGTCAGCACGATCCTGCTGAGCGGGGTCGCCCGGACCGACGGCGAACGCGTGGTGCCGGACGCCCGGATCACCGTGCTCGACTCCTCGGGCGGCGTCGCCGCCGTCGCGAGGACCGACGCGGAGGGCAACTACACGATCAGTGACCTGCCCGCCGGGACGTACACGGTGATCGCCAGCGGTTACCCGCCCGCCACCAGCCGGGTGGAACTGCTGGGCGGTGACCAGGCCGAACACGACGTCCGGCTGAGCTACGACCAGGCGCTCGACGAACTCGTCCAGCACTAGTCACCAGCGCTATGAACGGCCCGTTCCTTGCAAATTTTGCAAGGAACGGGCCGTTCATAGCATCCAGGAGGGGCGTGACCGGGCCTTTCGGACACCCCGATTCCACGGTTCGGTCGCGTGCGGTTCGCCGAGTACACGTAGGCTCGCGTCGTGAGTGAGGTGTACACGGAGGCTGCGAGCATCGGCGTGAGCTGGCTCGACACCGCCGGCCCGGTGCTCGTCTGGGTGATCGTGCTGAGCTTCATCTTCGTGGAGTGCGCGCTGATCGTCGGACTCTTCCTGCCCGGCGACTCCCTGCTGTTCGCGGCCGGCGTCGTCCTCGCCCAGCACGGCTCCGACCTGAACGCGTGGCTGCTCTCGGCGGCCGCTCTGCTCGTCGCGATCGTCGGCAACCAGGTGGGCTATTACATCGGCCGGTCGACCGGGACGAAACTGATCGCGCGACGCGGCGGCAAGGTGCTGAACCGGCACAATCTCGACCGCGCCAGGTCCTTCCTCGATCGCAAGGGTTTCTTCGCCATCGTCGCCGCGCGCTGGATCCCGTGGATCCGCACGCTGGCGCCGCTCATCGCCGGGGCCGCGCGGATGGATCCGCGCCGATTCGCCCTGGCCACCGCGCTCGGCGGGCTGCTCTGGGTGCCGACGCTGGTGCTGCTCGGCTACTACGGCGCCGGCCTGCTCGACCAGTTGCCGTGGGTCAAGACGGCCGCGCTGTGGGTCAGTGTCGCGTTCTTCGTGGTGGGCACGGCCTACGGCGTGATCCGCTACCGCCAGGAGATGCGCCGTCCGGCCGAAGAGGCCGAAGAAAACGCCAGCGCCTAGACCTCCGGGTCCGCCCAGATCTCCAGCTGGATCCCGTCCGGGTCACGGAACACGATGACCGAGGACCCTTCGAGGGTTCGCGAACCCTTCGACGGTGTGTAGGTGACGCCGTACTCCGAAAGACGTGCTTCCCACTCCGCCAGTTCCGACCGCGACGACACCTTGAAGGCCACGTGGTCCAAACCGGTGCGGCGTTCGTCGAATCGCGGCCGTTCGGTGTCCTGATGCTCGACGAGCACGACGGCGAAACCCTCGCTCGGCGACCGCAGCACGACCTTCCGCAGACCCGTTTCGGGGTCTTCGCGACGCGTGAACTCTTCGAGTTCGAGCACTCGGGCGTACCAGGGCACGCTCCGGTCCACGTCGGTCACGGTGAGTGCCAGGTGGTGCACAGACATGAGCTTGGACATCGGGGATGACCGTCCTGATCAAGAAGCTTGGGGGCGCCACCAGGGTGACACAGGCGCCTCGGACGGCGAGGTGATCCGCCGACTTCCCACATGAATCGTGATATCGCCCGGGAAACAGTGTTAAAACGTGGCCTAACCGAACGCTTACCCGATATGAGGTCGTGACCGCTCCGTGGCCGCGAGTGTCAACGTCCTCCACCGACGGTCAGCACCGTCCCGGTCGTGTACGACGCCGCCGGGGAAAGCAGCCACAGCACGGCTTCCGCGACTTCGGCCGGTTCGCCGGCGCGCCCTATCGGGATGGTCGGGGCGATCCGTTCCATCCGATCGGGTAGTCCAGCCGCGGCGTGCAGTCCGGTGTGGATCATGCCTGGAGCGACTGCGTTGACCCGGATGGATTCTCCTCCGACTTCTTGCGCGACACCGTAAGTCATCGTTTCGACCGCGGCCTTGGTTCCGGCGTAGTGCACCCATTCACCGGGCGATCCGGTGCGGGCGGCCGTCGACGAAACCGTCACGATCGCGCCGCCCGCGCCGCCGTACCGGGTGGACATCCGGCGGATGCCCTCGCGTACGCACAGGAAAACGCCCGTGATGTTGACGTCCACCACGCGACGGACGACGTCCACGTCGTACTCGTCGAAGCGGCCCGGGGTGTTGCCGGTGATGGCCGCGTTGGCGACCACCCCGGCGAGCGGGCCGAGTTCGGCGGCCGCGTCGAACAGCGCGAGCACATCGGTTTCGGACGCGACATCCCCGCGATGGGTGATCGCCCGCACGTCGTGTTTCCGGACGCGCGAAGCGACGTCCTCGGCCGCTTCGGCGTCACCCGCGTAGTTGACGACGACGTCGTAACCGCGCGCGGCGGCCAGCTCGCAGACCGCCGCGCCGATGCCTTTGCTGCCGCCCGTGACGATGAGAACCCCGGTCATGGGCGGATCATATGGCGAAGTTGACCAGCGGGAGGTTCTCGAGGACCAGATCGGCCCGGCCGCTGGTGGACGCGATCAGATCGGCGTTGCGCTGGTCCGAACCGAGGGCGCGGCGACGGGCGTCGACCAGCGAGCGGCCGTAGCGGCGGTGCCGCGATACGAGCCTCTCGATGCGCTCGGGTTCGTCCGGCGCGAGGAACCACGACTCGGCGAGGATCGGCTTCACGCCGCTCCACGGGTCGTCCTGCATGAGCAGGTAGTTCCCCTCGGTGATGACCAGCGGGACGTCCGGCGTGACCGCGACGGCGCCGGCGATCGGCTCCTCGATCTCACGCCGGAACTCGGGCGCGTAGACGGTCTCGCGGCCTTCGGCGAGCCTGCGGAGCAGGTGCACGTACCCGGCGGCGTCGAAGGTGTCCGGCGCGCCCTTGCGCTCCGCCCGGCCGAGGCGCTGCAGTTCCACCTGGGCCAGGTGGAAGCCGTCCATCCCGACCACGGCCGCCCTCGTACCCAGCGCCTTCGCGAGCCCCCAGGCCAGCGTGGTCTTACCGGACGCGGGGGCACCGACGATCCCGAGGACGCTTCGCTGTCCCGGCTTCGCCAGCGTCTGAGCCCTGCTCAACAGGTCCTCGAACACCGTAGGCATGGCTGTCATGGCAGTCCCTCTCCCATCTTCGCGACCGCGGTCGTCCACGACCTCGGTCCTTCATGCCGCACCCGTTCGGCGGCCACCTCGTTGGCGAACGCGATCCATCGCGGGACGTCCCCTGTGCCCCGTGAGACCGCGTACGCGAAAGCTCCGTGCCAGACGTCGCCCGCTCCTAGCGTGTCACGCGCCTGGGTGACGGGAACGGGCGTCTCACCGGATTCTTCCGGCGTCGACCAGCGCACGGGATCGGGTCCCGCGGTCGTGATCACCACCGGGACGCCGTACTCGCGGGGGTCGTCACCGCGGTAGAGCGAGGAGCACGCGGCGATGTCCACGAGCGGCAGGAGGTCTTCGAAGACCGGCTTCCAGCTCCCCGCGTCGAGCACCACCGGCACCTTCCGCTCCCGCGCCCAGCGCGCGACCTCCAGCGCCACCTCCGGATGGTGCCCGTCCAAGAGCACACACCCGGGCATTTCGTCCTCTGAACGCGGTAGTTGCGCGTGCAAGGACCGCATCGAGAGGACTGAACGCGAAGAGGCGTGGGCGTTGCGCGAGACGACGGTGCGCTCGCCGTCGGAGTCGCGGACGACGATGGCGCTGATCGCGGGTGGATCGGGGAGAGCGGGATCGAGGTCGACCAGGTCGACGCCGCAGGTTTCGAGGTCGGCGCGGGCGAGTGCCGCCAGCGGATGCGCACCGGCGACCGTCAGGAGCGTCGCCCCGGCACCGAGCGCGGCCACGGTCACCGCCGCGTTCGTCGCCGGCCCCCCGGCGGCGACGTCCACGGACAGGGAACGCACCTTCTCGCCCGGCGCCGGGATCTCGGCGACGCGCTGAACCTGGTCGACGGTGCACAGGCCCGCCAGCAGCACCCACATCTACAACCCCGTGTGCACGGCTGAAGCGACCTCTTCGACTTCGCCGTTCTCTCCGAGGGTCAGCGCACCCGTGAGCAGGCCGACGACCTGGTTCATCGTGTGCGTCTTCGGTGAGACGACCGCGACGCGTTTGCCGAGACGATGCACGTGGATGCGGTCGGCGATGTCGAACACATGCGGCATGTTGTGGCTGATCAGCACCACCGGCAGGCCGCGTTCGCGGATCCGGTTGATCAGGTCGAGCACCTTGCCGGATTCGGCGACGCCGAGCGCGGCGGTGGGCTCGTCCATGATCACCGCCTTGGTGCCGAACGCGGCCGCCCGCGCGACCGCGACACCCTGGCGCTGCCCGCCGGACAACGTCTCCACCGGCTGCGTGATGGACTTGATGTTGATGCCGAGTTCGTCCAGGATCCGCTGCGCGTCGGCGCGCATCGTCGCGGTGTCGAGCTTCCTGAACAGCTGCCCGAAGAGGTCCTTCCGCCGCTTTTCCCGGCCGAGGAACATGTTCGACGCGATGTCCAGCGCGGGCGCGACGGCGAGATCCTGGTACACCGTCTCGATTCCGTAGTGTCGAGCGTCCAAAGGGGACTTGAAGTGGACCGGCTCACCGTCCACTTTGATCTCACCGGCGTCCGGGATCACCGCTCCGGACAAGGCTTTGATCAGGCTCGACTTCCCGGCGCCATTGTCACCGACGACGGCGAGCACCTCGCCGGGGAACAGTTCGAAGTCGGCGCCGTCGATGGCGGTGACCCGGCCGTAGCGTTTGACCAGTCCCTTGGCGGACAACGTAGGCGTCGTCATGACTGCTGCCTCCTCGCGAAACGGTCGACGCAGACAGCGCCGATGAGCAGGGCACCGGTGGCGACGTCCTGGTAGAGCGCGTCCACCCCGAGCTGGGTCAGGCCGGACCGCAGTACCGCTACAACCAGCGCGCCCATCATCGTGCCGAGCACCGAACCCCGGCCGCCGAACAGACTCGCGCCGCCCAGCACCACGGCGGTGATGGAGTCGAGGTTGCCGAGCTGGAACGCGTTCGGGTCGGCGTTCGGCACACGGCCGAGCGCCTGCCAGGCGGCGATCCCGACGATCACGCCCGCGACGATGTACACCGAAAGGATCGTCCGGTTGACCTTGATCCCGGACAGCCGCGCGGATTCCGGCGCGTTGCCGACCGCGTAGACGTGCTTGCCCCACGGCGTCCGCGTGAGCGCGTACCAAAGTCCCAGGTACATCAGCAAAGCGAGCGTCATGCCGTAGGTGATCGGGATGCCGCCGAACAAGTAGCGACGGGTGCCGAGCCATTTGAGCAGTTCGTCCGCGACCGGGACGGCCTGGCCACTGGCGAACAGTTTCGCGGCCGCGGTGAGCACCGTCAGCAGGCCGAGCGTGACGATGAACGGCGGCAGTTTGATCCGTGTGACCAGCGAACCGGTGACCATCCCGATCACCACCGTCGCCACGATTCCCAGCAGCAGCGCCCAAATCCCGGAGACGCCGCCGACCACGAGCTTCGCCATGATCAGTGTCGCGAGCACCATCGCGGCAGCGTTGGCCAGGTCGATGCCCGCGGTCAGGATGATCAGCGTCTGCCCGAGCGCGAGCGTGCCGACCACCAGGGACTGTTGCACCACAAGGGAAAGGTTGTCGAGATCGAGGAAGGTGTCCGTGGAGAGCGAGAACACCACGATCGCGACGAGCAGGGCCAGCGTGGGCCCGACGGCCGGTGCGCGCAGGAAGAACTCACCGATGGTCGGTCGTTCGTTGCCTTTGAGGGGCAAGGCGGTCATTTCGTCCCCCAGCAGTTCTCGAGGCCCCATTCGGTGTCCTGGCTTTCCACCCCGGCGATGGGCTTGTCCGTGATCACCGTGGATCCGGTGTTGACGAACCCGCTCGGCTTCTTGCCGGTCTTCGCGTACTCGACGGCCGCGAGCACACCTTGTTCGGCCATCTTCTTCGGGAACTGCATGACCGTGGCGCCGTACTGGCCGTCGCGCACGTTCTTGACGCCTTCGCAGCCGCCGTCGATCGAGCCCATCACGATCTGGTTCACCAGACCGCGGGCCTGGAGCGCGGCGTAGGTGCCGCGGCCCATCGGCTCGTTCATCGAGTAGACGGCGTTGATGTCGGTGGTGCGCTGCAACAGGTTCTCGACGCCCTGCTGGGCCAGGCTCTGGTCGCCGTTGGCGGGCGTCTTGCCCTTGATCTCCGGCGAGGCGTCGGTCAGGCCGATGCCCTTGAGGAACCCGGTGTGCCGCTGGGTGTCCACTGTGGATCCGGCGGTGCCGTCCACCATGAACAGCTTCGGCGGCTTTCCGTTCAGCGCCGCCTTGACGTACGCGCCCTGCTGGCGTCCCGCCTCGAAGTTGTCCGTGGCGAAAGTGGCGTCGACAGCGGTGGCCGGCTCGGTCGCGGTGTCCAGTGCGATGACCAGCACGCCCGCCTGACGCGCCCGGTCGATGGCGTCGAGGACGCCGGTCGACGAACTGGGCGTGATGAGGATGGTGTTCGCACCCTGCTGCATGAGGTTCTCGATGGCCCGGACCTGGCCGTCGTTGTCGCCGTCGAACTGGCCGGCGAGCGCACTGAACTCCGCGCCGTTCGCGTCGGCGGCGGCCTTGGCGGCCGCTCTCAACTCGACGAAGTAGGGATTGGTGTCGGTCTTGGTGACCAGGCCGACCTTGGCCTTGCCACCGCCTCCTTGGTTCGAGCCGCCACCCCAGTGGCGTTCGACCGTGCACCCGGCACCGGTCACCGCGAGCGCGGCGGCCAGTGTGAGCGCTACGAGACTGCGCTGTCTCATGGGGATGCCCTCCGATTCGAGGCTGTCCTGGTGGACCGGAAGGTAGAGGGGGTTATGCTCAGTCGCAAGCGTTTGCGCAAACGCTTGCCAGCGAACCTGAGTAAGGATTGGTAATGCCGTCGTCACGCTCTTCACGGCCGACCCAGCGGGACATCGCCGAACTGGCCGGCGTCTCGATCACCACGGTTTCGCACGTGGTCAACGGGACCAGGGCGGTGGCCGAGGAGACCAAGGCCGCGGTCCTGCGGGCGATCGAGCAGACCGGCTACACCGGCGACGCCATCGCCCGTTCGCTGGTCACCGGCGGGACGCGGTCGATCGGCGTCGCGATCTCGCTGCTGGCGAACCCGTACTTCGCGCTGCTCATCCAGGCGATCGAGCGCGAAGCCGCGTCCGCGGGCTACACGGTCCTGCTGGCGGACACGCACGACACCGTCGACACCGAGCGTGAAACAGTGCGGACACTGCGTTCCCGCCGCGTCGACGGACTGCTGATCACGCCGTCGCCCGGCGACGGTTCGGTGATCGGCGAACTCGTCTCGCTCGACGTCCCGACCGTGCTCATCGACCGGCTCTCCACCCGGACCGACGTCGACCAGGTCGGCGCCGAGAACATCCAGTCGACGTCGGCGCTGACGGCGCATCTGGCCTCGCTCGGACACCAGCGGATCGGGATGATCAGCGGTTCCGCCGGGCTGAGCACCAGCGAAGAGCGGATCCTCGGCTACCGGCTGGGCCTCGGCCGCTCCGGCCGCACCTGGTCGGAGGACCTGGTCGCGTGCGGGCAGTCGTCGCAGGCGGGCGGGGCGCTCGCGTTGAGCACGCTGCTCGCACTGCCGGAACCGCCGACGGCGCTGGTGGTCGGCAACGACAGCATGATGGTCGGCGTACTGCACGAGCTTCGCCGCCGCGGGCTGCGCGCCGGGGTGGACCTACCCGTAGTGGTCTACGACGACGTCGAATGGGCCGATCTGGTGGATCCGCCGCTGACCACGATGGCGCAGCCCATCGAAGAGATCGGTACCCAGGCGGTCCGGCTCCTGCTCGCCCGGATCAACGAGCCCACGCGCAAGGCCCAGACGATTCGGATTCCGCCTACCCTCCGCCACCGGGCGTCCTGCGGATGCGCGCTCGTTCACTCACATTGATGATTGTTGCGAGACTTTCCGGCCTCACCCTCGGGTGACGCTCTGTCAGCCGTTACCGTCATTCAAGCTCGGATGAAGGCGTGGAGCTATGACGGCATTGTCCCCGGAGTTACCCCTGTGGGAGGACACCCCTGTCACCCACCGGTTCGGGGTGGCCATGGCGATGCACGCGAACCCGTATTCGGGTGAACTCATCCGCGCCATCCGCCGCGCCGCCCGCCGTCACGGCTGCGAAATCACCCTCGCCGACACCGGCGACAGCGTCGCCGAAGAGGCCGCTGTCATCCGCGCGCTGCGCGCGGACCGCGTCGACGGTGTCCTGCTGGTCCCGGCGGCCGGCGACGACGCGGTGATCAACGGCCTGGTCCGGATGGGCGTACCGACCGTGCTCGTCGACCGGATGGCCGGACGCAACGACGTCGACCAGGTCGGCTCCGAGAACATCCAGTCCGTCTGCGCACTCGTGCGGCACCTCGCCGGGCTGCGGCACCGCAAGATCGGCTTCATCTCGGGCGAAGAGGAGATGACCACCTACGAGGAGCGGGCGCTGGGCTACCGGCTCGGCCTCGGCCGCTCCGGGATCCGGTGGACGTCGCAGCTGGTCGCTTGCGGGCAATCGACCCCGGGCGGAGCGGCCGCCGCGACCGCGAAGCTGCTCGACAGCTGGCCTTCGCCCACCGCGCTCGTCGTGGCGAGCGAAGCGATGATGATCGGCGTCCAGTACGAGGCGCACCGGCTCGGCATCCGGATCGGGCGCGATCTCGCGATCGTCGGCTACGGCGACATGGAATGGGCGGGCGAGGTGACCCCGGCGGTGACCACGATGGCGCAGCCGATCGAGGAGATCGGACGCAAGGCCGTCGAGCTGCTGCTCGCCCGGATCGCCGACCCTGAGCGACGACCCGAATCCGTACGGCTCGCACCGCGCTTCATACACCGTGCGTCGTGTGGCTGCTGACTCACAACTCGCTGGTCAGAACGCCGCCGCCGGGTGAAGATGGCGGAATGACCGACCTGTGGACCGTGCACACCGCCGACCTCGAAGCCACCGTGCTGACCGCGGCACGGGCTCTGCTGGACGACGCCTTCGACGGCGACTTCAGCGACCACGACTGGGAAAACGCCCTCGGCGGCATGCACGCGTTGCTGTGGGAGGACGGCGAGCTGATCGGCCACGCGTCACTGGTCCAGCGACGGCTCATGCACAACGGCCGGGCACTGCGGACGGGTTACGTCGAGGCTGTCGCCGTCGGCTCCGAGCATCGTCGGCGCGGTCACGGCTCGACGATGATGGACGCGCTGGAGCGGGTCACGCGCAAGGCGTACGACCTCGGAGCGCTTTCCGCGTCCGAAGAAGCTATGGAGTTCTACGCGTCGCGCGGGTGGCTGCTGTGGCGCGGGACCTCGTCGGCCATGACGCCTTCGGGTGTGAAGGCGACGAAGGAGGAAGACGGTTCGATCCACGTGCTGCCGGTGGGGGTCACCATGGATCTGGACGGGGAGATCACCGCGGACTGGCGCGAGGGCGACGTCTGGTAGCGCGCAGCGATCGCATTCAGAGGACTAAACGCGGTCGGTGGTGAGGGTGGCGGCGGCCTCCAGAAGCATCCACGCGCTGATCTGGACGGAGAGGTCGCGTTCGGGGGCGTCGGGGGCGAGGGGCAGCGAAGGCGCCGGAGTCGCCCAGTCGGCGCTGAAGAGTGGTCCGTGCGGCGTCTCGGTCGCTCCGGCCCAGCACGCTTCAGCTGACCGGATGACCAGATCGCGCGCGACACCGCTCGGCAGGAGTGGCGCCGCGAGCGCCAGGTACCGCGCGAGGATCCCGCCGAACAGGCCGCCGTCGCCACCTTCCTGTCCTCGGATGACGCCGTTCGGCGCGACGTGTTCCGCGACCGCGTGGATCGTGTGCTCGACCCTGTCCACTTCGGACAGCTCCAGGCAGGCGCCGAGGTAGACACCTTGGCAATACGTGAAGATATGCTTGACCAGCTCGCCGGAGTCGACGCGCAGACCGTCCCAGACCAGGCCGGTCTCCGGATCGACGAGCCGTTCGGTCATCCAGGCGGTGAGGCCCTCGGCGTGCTGCGTCGATCCCTCGCGGGCGTGGAAGATCGCGGCCGGGCCGTTCGCGGGCGCGTTCTTGAACTGATCGCCGACGCGCCACCAGATCCCGCCGCCCGCGTCGTCGGTCCAGCCTTCGCGCAGCCTTGAGCTGATCGCCTCCAGTGCGCCGCGGACGTCCAGCCCGAGGTGCCCGACGCGTTGCAACGCGAGCCCGAGCCAGGCGATGTCGTCGTAGTAGTCGTTGATCCACTTGCCGAAGTTGCGCAGCCGCAGAGATGCCACGAACCGGGCGATCAGCTTCAGTCGATCCGGTGAGGGATCCCGCAGTTGCGCGTCGACGAGGGTGTCCAGCAGATGTGCCTGCCACCAGTAGTTCCAGTGCCAGTGGACGCGCTGGCTCGCCGACGCCGGCCAGCCACTGCGGCCGAGCACGGTCCCGGGCAGCCCCCACACCCGGCGCAGATGCCGGTCGCGGATCGCGCGCTCGGCGGTCGCGGCCCGTTCGGCGAGAGCGTTCATCGCGTCATCATCCCTTGCCCGCTGACATACCGCTCAGTATGTTGAGATGGTCCCCGACCTCGCGAGGTGCTTCATGACCACGGCGCACGTGACCTGCCCGCTCTGCGAAGCCACCTGCGGCCTGGAGGTGACGATCGACGAGAAGAGCCTGGTCACCCGAGTCCAGGGCGACCGCGAGGACGTCTTCTCACAGGGATACATCTGCCCGAAGGGCGCGTCGCTCGGCGCGCTCCACCACGACCCGGACCGCCTCACCGCGCCGCTGGTCAAACGCGACGGCGAGTTCGTCGAGGTCACCTGGGACGAGGCGTTCGCCGAGATCGACGCCCGGCTCCGGCCGATCATCGACCAGTACGGCAAGGACGCCGTCGGCGTGTACTCGGGCAATCCGACGGTGCACAACGCGGCGCTCGTCCTCTACGGTCGCGTGTTCTTCAAAGCCTTGGGCACCAAGAACTTCTACACCGCGACCACGGTCGACCAGATGCCGAAGCACTTCTCCTCCGGCTACCTCTTCGGCGACCCGCAGACCATCCCCGTCGCCGACCTGGACCGCACTGAGCACCTGCTCATCCTGGGCGCGAACCCGTTGGTGTCCAACGGAAGCCTGATGACCGCGGCCGACACTCGCGGCCGATTGCGCGGGATCCAGAAGCGGGGCGGCAAGATCGTCGTCCTGGACCCGCGCCGCACGCGGACCGCCCAGCTCGCCGACGAGCACCACGCGATCCGGCCCGGCACCGACGCGTTGTTCCTGTTCGCCCTGGTCAACGTCCTGTTCGCGGAGAACCGGGTCGACCTCGGCCGGCTCGAAGAGCATGTCACCGGGGTCGACGAGGTGCGCGAACTCGCGCGGCCGTTCACCCCCGAGGCGGTCGCGCCCGCGACCGGGATCGACGCGGCCGAAATCCGCCGGATCGCGCTCGACCTCGCCGACGCCGAGCGCGCGGCGGTCTACGGCCGGATGGGGACCACGACGCAGTCGTACGGGACCATCGCGAGCTGGCTGGTCGACGTCGTCAACACGCTCACCGGCAACCTCGACCGCGAAGGCGGCGTGATGTTCGCGCTGCCCGCCGCGTGGAAGCCTCGCCGTACGTCGCCCTTCACCAGCGGCCGGTGGGCCAGCCGGGTGCGCGGCTACCCCGAGGTGCTCGGCGAACTGCCGGTGGCCACGCTCGCGGACGAGATCGAGACGCCCGGCGAGGGCCAGATCCGGGCACTGGTGACCATCAGCGGCAACCCCGCCCTGAGCACGCCGAACTCCGCGCGACTCGCGGAAGCGTTGCGGCAACTGGACTTCATGGTCTCCCTCGACGTCTACCTCAACGAGACCACCCGGCACGCCGACGTCATCCTGCCCGGCCCGTCCCCGCTGGAGCGGCCGCATTACGACGTCGCGCTGTACACGCTCGCCGTGCGGAACGTCGCGAACTGGACGCCGCCGACACTCGAAACCGACATGCCGCAGGAGTGGGTGACGCTGCTGCGGATGGCGGGGATCGCCGCCGGTCAGGGCCCCGACGTCGACGTCGCCGCGTTCGACACGATGGTCGCGGCCGAGACGGCGCGCCGCACCGGCGTCGACCTCGCGCTCGCCGAAGGCCGCACCGGACCGGCGCGGATGATCGACCTGATGCTGCGCGGCGGGCCGTACGGGCTGAAGCTGGCGGATCTCGAAGCCGCCCCGCACGGCATCGACCTCGGCGCGCTGAAGCCGCGGCTGCCGGAGGTGCTCACCACCGCGAGCGGGAAGGTCGAACTGGCCCCGGACGCCGTCACGAAGGACGTCCCGCGGCTGCGCGCGGAACTGGACAAGGCGCCGGACGGCGGGCTCCTGCTGATCGGACGGCGACACCTGAGCTCGAACAACTCGTGGATGCACAACCTGACGCCGCTGGTACGCGGCGGCAACAAGTGCACGGTGCAGGTTCACCCGGAAGACGCGTCGCGGCTCGGGCTGACCGACGGCGGACTCGCGTCGGTGACGTCGCGGGCGGGGAAGCTGGAAGCACCGGTCGAGGTCACGGCCGACATCCGGCCCGGCGTGGTGAGCATGCCGCACGGCTGGGGCCACGACCTCGACGGCATGCGCACGAAGGTCGCGACGGCGCACGCCGGGGTCAACTCGAATCTGGTCGCCGACGAGACCTTGCTCGACGTCCCGTCCGGGAACGCCGTGCTCAACGGGATCCCGGTCGAGGTCGCCCCGGTGTGATCGGACGGACGGCACGCGTGATCGAACGGACGGCGCGTGTGATCAGACGGACGGCACGCGTGATCGGACGGACGTCACCAGGCGGTGGTGAGGTCGGCGTGCTGCCGGACCCAGGCGTGCATGACGATGCCGGCGGCGACGCCGGCGTTGATCGAGCGGGTCGTGCCGAACTGCGCGATCGAGACGACCAGCGACGCGGTCTTCTGCGCCTCGGCCGAAAGACCGGGCCCCTCCTGACCGAACAGCAGGACGCACTCGCGCGGCAGCTCGGCGGTCTCGACGGGTTGTGAGCCGGGGGTGTTGTCGACGGCGACCACGGCGAGTCCCTCCGCGGCGGCGAAGGTGAGCAGGCCGTTGACGTCCTCGTGGTGGAGAAGGTGCTGATAGCGGTCGGTCACCATGGCGCCGCGCCGGTTCCAGCGCCGCCGTCCGACGATGTGCACGGCGGCCGCGGCGAACGCGTTCGCCGTCCGGACCACGGTGCCGATGTTGTGATCGTGCTGGAAGTTCTCGATCGCGACGTGGAACGGGTGCCGACGACCGTCCACATCGGACACGATGGCCTCGCGCCGCCAGTAGCGATACGGGTCGACGACGTTGCGGCGGTCACCTCCTGCCAGGAGTTCGGGGTCGTAGCGCTCGTCCGCGGGCCACTCGCCCTCCCACGGACCGACGCCGACCTCTTCCCGCGCCACCCATTCGGTGGGACCGGCTTCTTCCGAGTTCACTCGGTGATTGTCACTCAGCCCATGCTGACGCGGTGCGCCGGTGCGTCGCCGTCGTGATGGCGGTGCCGCCAGCGCTGGTACGCGCCGACGTAGGAGACGATCACCGTCGCCATCGCGATCACCACGACCACCGGCAGCATCGAGCGCGGGAACACGGTGTCGTAGAGGTAGTAGGCGTTGAAGCCGCCGGGCAGGTCACCGAGGCCCTGCTGATGGCGGAAGTAGTTCTCCGCCGCCGTCAGCGGGCACGGCCAGGGGAAGACGTTGACGAGGACACCCCAGGCGGCGAAGAACACATGCGCGAAGATCACCTTTGGCCACCGCCACGCGAGGAATCCGCCGAAACCGATGAAGAGCAGTGCGAAAATGTGCACCGCCACCGTCACGTTCGCCCAGAAACCGGCCACCAGTACGCCCCCTTTCACGCCCCTACCAGCGACGTTACCCCTCTCTTAGTGAGAAACGCTCACGAAAAAAGGGGACGTTCACCGCATTGATGCGATGAACGTCCCCTCGGGGAACTGAGAGTTACGACAGTCCGAGGTCATCCTTGTTCAGAATGTAACGGTATTCGAGGCCTTCCTTCTCGATGGCCTCGCGCGCTCCGGTGTCCCTGTCGACGACGGTCGCGACGCCGACCACGTTCGCCCCGGCGTCGCGCAGCGCCTTGACGGCGGTGAGCACGCTGCCCCCGGTGGTCGAGGTGTCCTCGACGGCGAGCACCCGCTGCCCCAGCACCTCGACGCCTTCGATCTGGCGCTGCATGCCGTGCGCCTTGGCGCCCTTGCGGACGACGAACGCGTCGAGCACGACACCGTCGGTGGCCGCGGAGTGCAGCATCGCCAGCGCCACCGGGTCCGCGCCGAGGGTCAGGCCGCCGGCGGCGACGTAGTCCCAGTCGTGCGTGAGCTGCCGGAGCAGCTTCCCGATGAGCGGGGCGGCCGCGTGATGCAGCGTCGCCCGCCGGAGATCGATGTAGTAGTCGGCTTCCTTGCCCGAAGACAGAGTCACCTTGCCGTGCACGACGGCCAGTTCGCCGACCAGCCTGGCCAGTTCGAGTTTCGCCGCTTGATCAACCCCGGGGTACGCCACGGCCGAGAGTCTTACACACGGCTCGCGGCGCACCACCGGGGTGTTTCCCCCAGTGCGCTCAGTCACTGCCGGACGTCGCGGCGTCCACGGCCGGACCGCGGGTGGCCGCCCAGGCGGGGACCAGCGTCGCCACCAGCGCGAGCACCGCGGCGAGCCCGATGATGGTCAGGTAGATCAGCGGGGAACCCATCGGCAGCAGGGAATCGGCCGCCACCAGGCAGAACGGGACGATCGCGCCTGCCGAGACGACGGTGCCGAGCACGATCCCGATCAGCGCCACGAGACCACCTTCGAAACCGGCCATCCGCAGCACCTGCGCCCTGGTCGAGCCGGTGAGCCGCTGGAGGCCGAACTCGCGGCGCCGCCGCACGGTCGCCATCACCAGCGTGTTGGCGACCGAGATCACCGTGTAGGCGATGATCATCCCGACCAGCAGGTAGTTCACCCACGCGCCGACGGCCTGGTCCTTCGAGTGCGCCGCGACGAGCGCGTCCCGGTCACCGACGGAGACCGGCTGCCCGGCCGTCGCCTCGCGAAGCCGTTCGGTCAGCGCCGCCGCATCGACGTCCGGCGTCGCGCGGACGAGCAGCTGCTGGGCGAGACCGGCGGTGGTGTGCGGGGCCAGCAGGTCGGCCGGGAACAGCAGGCTCTCGAATCCGGCGCGCTGGCTGGTCACCGCGACCACCTTGACGTCGGCGGGGGTGCCGTCGCCGAGCCTGAGGCTCAGGGTGTCGCCGACGCCGAGGTTGAAGTCCTTCGCGTAGACGTCGGGGAGCGCGACGGTGGCGCCGGTCAGCGCTTCGAGGCTGCCACCGGTCACCTTGGTGTCGATGGTCGCCGAAGCACCGGCCGCGGTGAGGCCGATCGCCGGACGTCCTTCGTCGGACGAGTCGTACGGCGCCTCGATGAACACGTTGCTGGTGACGTACTCCGAAGCACCGGCGACGCCGGGCACTGCCTGGACCTGCTCGACCAGATCCGGTGACAGCCCGCCCGCGACGGAACCGATCACGGCGTCGGCGCGGACGTCTTCGGTGAACGCCTGGTTCGCCAGTTCCTGCTGCGTGGTCTGGAGGTAGATGTTCGCGGTCGCGATCCCGACGGCGAGCATGATCGGGGTGACCGCGCCGGCCGCCCGGACGATCCCGGCACGGGTGTTGAGCACGGCGAGCCGGGCGTCGATGCCGCCGAGCAGGCGCATCGGCCACTGCAGGATCGCCGTCATCACCTTCGCGACGCCGGGGGTGATCATCGCGACGCCGAGCGCCCAGAGGATCACCGCCGGGCCCGCGGTGCTGGCCGCGACCGGGCCGGTCATCACGGCGACGGTCACGATGGCGAGCGCGGTGCCGCCACCGAAGCAGAGCACGGCGAGCACGACGCGCATCGGCGTCAGCCAGCGGCGGGTGACAGCGGCTTCGGCGAGCGCCTCGGTCGGCCGGATCTTCCCGGCGCGACGGCCCGCGACGAAGGCGGCGATGAACACGGCGAGCATCGCGGCGCCCGCGCCGACCACGGCGGGGAGCCAGCCCTGGTAGAAGCGCAGGACCCCGGGCACGACACCGTTTTCGACGAGCTGACCGAACAGCCATTCGCCGAGGAGCGGGCCCAGGAAGGCGGCGAGCGCGGTGGCGAGCAGGCCGATGGCCAGCGCCTCGCCGAGCACCATGCGCCGCAGCTGGCGCGGGGTCGTGCCGATCGCCCGCATCAGCGCGAGTTCGCGGGATCGCTGCTGGGTGGACAGGCTCAGCGTGCTGGCGACGACGAACATCGCGACCATCACCGAGAGCCCACCGGACACCGCGGCGATGACGATCAGGTTGGAGCCGCTCGAATCGGCCTCGGGGAATTCCGCGACGCCGCGGTCGATCCCGCTCAGGACGGTGGCCCCGCCAGCTACCTTGGCGACGCTTTCCCGCACGGCCTCGACGTCGGTGCCGGGCTTGGTGAAGACGCCGATGACGTCGGCCTTGCCCGGGTACCCGGAGAGCCGGGCGGCGTCGGCGCCGGAGAAGAACACGGCGGCCTGCGTCATCGGACGCGGCGCACCGGCCACGCCGGCGACCCGGAACGTTTCGGTCTTGCCGCGTGCGGCGACCTCGACGCTGTCACCGGGTTTCAGCCCAGTCGCCGGCTCGACGACGACCTCACCCGCGGCGGGCGCGGTACCCGCTGCCAGCGCGTACGGGGTCAGCACGGCGGAATCCCAGGCGTGGCCGAGTGCGCTCCGGCCGCCCACCGCGAGCGGGAAGCTCACTTCGCCGACGACATCCGAGACGCCGGAAACGGAACGGATCCGGGAGGCCAGCCCGCTGTCGAGCCGGACGCGTTCGGGGAGTCGCGCGTCCTCGAACTTGCGTTTGTCATCGGCGTCGAGTGAGGCCGGGTCTTTTTTGGGCAGTGCGAAGGTCTGAGCACCGGTGACGAGGATCGGGGCGGCCGCGAGGCGCTGCGGCTCCGCGTTGCCGCGGATGCCGGTCTCCATCAGGCCACCGCAGGAGGCGACGATCAGCGCGCCGAAGAAGACGGCGATGAAGGTGCCGATGAACCCGCCCTTGCGCAGGCGAAGGGTCCGGAAAGCGAGTCGCAGCATCACACACCCGCCCGCACGGGGTTGCCCCAGGCACCCAGGTGGGTCATGCGCTCGGCGACGACGTCGGCGGTCGGTGCGTACAGTTCGTCCGCGATCCGGCCGTCGGCCAGGAAGATCACGCGGTCGGCGTACGAGGCCGCCATCGGGTCGTGGGTCACCATGATCACCGTCTGGCCGCCTCCGCGGACCGAATCGCGCAGGAGGCCGAGGACCTCGGCGGCCGTGCGGGTGTCGAGCGCGCCGGTCGGCTCGTCGGCGAAGACCACCGCGGGCCGGGTGACCAGCGCCCGCGCGATCGCGACGCGCTGCGCCTGGCCGCCGGAGAGTTCGCCGGGAAGGTGCTTGCGGCGACCGGAAAGCCCGACGCGGGTGAGCATCTCCTCGACGACCCGGCGGTCCGGCTTGGCGCCGGCGAGCTGCTGCGGGAGCGTGACGTTCTGCTCGACCGTCAGCGCCGGGAGCAGGTTGAAGGCCTGGAAGATGAAGCCGACCCGGTCGCGGCGCAGCTTCGTCAGCTTCGTCTCGCTCATCCCGGCCAGCTCCTGCCCGTCGAGGACGACGGACCCCGACGTCGGCCGGTCCAGCCCGGCCGCGCAATGCAGGAAGGTGCTCTTGCCCGAACCCGACGGGCCCATCACCGCGGTAAAGCCGCCACGCGGGAACGCCAGCGTCACCCCGTCCAGGGCGACGACGCCCTTGCCGTATTCCTTGCGGACGCCGTCGAGCCGGACCGCGTCACCGTTCCACCCAGTGTTCATGGGTAAAACCCTAGGAATCCCAGGTCGGAAGCACCCTGGGGTGGGCGTGCGTCTCCTTGGTAGGGCTCGCCCTACCGCACGGGTCAGGTACGGCCCTTGCCCCCGAAACCACCGCCGAGTTTGCGCAGCACCGCCCGCGGCAGCAGGCCGCCGACCGCGACGAGCGCCTTGTACTGCAGGCTCGGCACGGAGATGACCTTGCCGCGGCGCAGATCCGCGAGGGCTTCGTCCACCACCTGCTCGACCCGGAGCCAGAACGCCTTCGGACCGGGCTTGTCCAGTCCTGCCCGCTCGTGGAACTCGGTGGCGGTGAACCCGGGGCAGAGCGCCATCATCCGCACGCCCTTGGGCAAGGACGCCGCGATGCCCTCGGTGAACGACGTGACCCAGTTCTTGCTGGCCGTATAGGTCGACCCGCGGCCGCTGAAGAAACCCGCGACCGAGCTGACGTTGATGATCGCGCCCTCGCCGCGTTCGATCATGCCGGGCAGCGCGGCGCGGGTCAGCCGGAGGACGGCGGTGACGTTCACGTCCAGCTGACGCTGCAGCGCGTCCTGCGGGATGGTCCAGAAATCCCCGTTGAGGCCGAAGCCCGCGTTGTTCACCAGGAGGTCCACGGGCTCGTCGGCCAGCCTGGCCTCCACTCGTTCCCGACCGTCCACTTCGGACAGATCGGCGGCGAGGACGACGACGTCGACACCGTGCGCCTCGACCAGTTCCGCGGCGAAGGCCTCCAGCCTGTCGACGTCGCGGGCGACGAGCACGAGGTCGTACGCCTCCGCGGCGAGCCGGCGCGCGAACTGCGCGCCGATGCCGGCGGTGGCACCGGTGATCAGAGCGGTGTGAGTCATACCGGGAACCTACTCCCCGGTCGGAATCCGGGACGCGGGTTGACCTTGACCCTGCGTCAGGGTTGGAGCCTCCTCCCATGACGAAGAACATCACCTCGACTCCGCCGATCGGAGGCTTCCAGGAGGTACAGCGATCCGCTTCCGCTGCTGCGCACCCAGGACATCCCGGCGCCCTACGTCTTGGTGCCGCATTCCCTCGGCGGCTTCTACGCGCATCGATTCGCGCAGTTGTTCCCCGAGGACGTGGCCGGGCTGGTGTTGTTGGACGCCCTCCACCGTGAGAGGCGTCACCGGCCTGGCGGCGCATCGTCACGGTGCTCGGTCATCGAGCCGAGCGACGCCGGGCTCGATGAGCGTCGACCACGGAAAACCACCCACGTGGGGGTCTGACATGCAACGACTCCGGTCGGGAAGTATCGTCCCCGATCATGGGGAAGCACAGCAGGCGCAAGCCGAGCTATCTGCCCAAGGTCGCGGCCGGTGCCGCGCCGCTGGCACTGTTGCTCGCCGGCCCCGCCACCGCACTCGCCGCCCAGACCGACCCGGCGATCCCGCTCGGCAGCAGTGTCCCGCTGCCCCTCGACCACCAGCGCGAAGGCAGCCTCGACCGCGGTGTCGGCGTCTCCGGCGAAGGTGACGCGACGGTCCTTCGCGGCTTTCTGAACAGCACCGAACGGAACGTCTACAGCAAGGACCTCGGCGACGCGAAGGTCGTCGCGGACGTCCGCCGTTCGGTGCGCGAGAGCGTCGAGACCCGCGACGGTGTCACGGTCCGCCCGGACAAGGTCGGCGCGCTCGCCGCGGCGAAGACCGCCGAAGCCGTCACGCAGGGCCAGCGGAACACGGTGAAGCTCGACCGCTACGGCAGTGTCGTGGCCGGGAACGAGACCAAGCTGGAGCGGACCGGCGAGCGGCTGACCGAGGCCGCCCTCGACCCGCGCACCGGCACGCCGTCGCTGATCAGTCAGGACGGCCGCGGCCTAGGCGCATCCGAAGGGACCTATCACTCCGTCCGGCCGCTGCCCGGATACGGCGTGATCAACGAGACCGAACAGCACGCCGGCGGCGAACTCGATCGGGCCCTGCGGCTCGACGGCGGGTTTTCCGGCGATCTCGGCGGTGCGCTGGAAGCGGGCCGGTCCTCCGGACACGCCGTCGATCTCGGCGAATACGCGGCGGTCGGGACGACGTCGGCGCAGCACGGCAACGGCCGGTTCAAGGGCGTCCTGCCACTGGACGTCGGTTCGGGCGGCGGCTTCGGCCAGGAACACGCGCTGGGCGGCAGCGTCGGCCCGGCGAACGGGCTGGTGACCACCGAGCAGGCCGCGGACCTCGCGCACCACGGCGCCGCGCTGACCGGATCCGGCGCGAACACGATCAGCGGCGACCTCGGCATCGTCGACGTCGCACAGGTCCACGGCACCACGACGACTTCGGTCCGCGGGCTCCTGCCCACCGCCGACCCCGCCCAGGCGGGGCACGTGACGCAGTCCGGGACACTCGACCTGACGGTGTTCGGTCAGCCGACGCACACCGGCGTGACCGCCGGCGCGCTGCCGTTGGAGCTCAAGCAGTCTTGACCTTCTAGGCCTGGGGCTCGACGTCATCGGCGGCCTGGGCCTGCCAGTGACGGCCCGGGGCCTGCGCGTTGTCGTACTCCTCGTCGAACGGGTCCACGATGTCCGCGATCTCGCCGAGGTCGCGCAGCAGCCGCTCGAGCCGCGACGGCCCGGCGTTCGGGGCGACGCTCGCGAGCACCCACTCGTTCTCCAGCCACGCCACACCGACGTCGCCGCCGAGCGAATCGGCCGCGTCGACCAGGTCCTGCGTGATCACCTTGCGAGCACCCTCGGAGTCGTCCGCGAAGGCGTAGCGCTGGCCGATCGGGCCCAGCATCTCGGGCATGTCCTGGCGCTGGAACGGCACACTGGACAGCCACATCTCCAGCGGCGTCTCGTGCACGCGGTTGCAGCGCACCGCCACGACGACCGCCGGGATCTGGCCCTCGGTCTCGATGTCGAAGATGAAGACGGGACGGCGCCCGTCGGAGGTGAAAGTGGACCCGGCCACGACGTTGACCGCCGCCTCGGCACCGAAGTACCCGATGGCGCCGCCGGACCACTGCCGCGGCAGCCGCTCGTCCTCCTCGACGAACTGCCAGCCACGCAACTCGGCCCAGCGCATTCGCTCGCGATTGCGCGAGCCTTCCTTCGCCCGGTCGGCCGCGAGCAGCCCGAGCCCCGCCACCAACGCGACGGCGGCGATGACGAACCAGATCCACGCCGGAATACCCACGACGCTCAGGGTATCCCCCTGCACTCACCGGAAGTGATCGCCGGGCACCGTGTCGCGCCACCCCTTTCGGTGCCGCACCCGGCGAACACGTGCCGAAACGTCGACAAATCGCCCTGTCGCCAACGATTCGCGCGGCGGGTCTGCTCGCCTCGGTCACCGGTTGCGCGGGTAGTGAAGGCGCCTTCCCAACCCTCAAGGTTCTTCACGGACACCTACGCCTTAGATGGCGCGACACCGCACTCGCGTGCTCAGAGACGGATCTCGCGTGCTCAGACTCCGCACACCCGAGTACGGCTGGTCGTGAGTGGCGATTCGGGTTAGAACCCGAATCGCCACTCACGACCTCTTCAGCTGCCGTCGTCCACTCGGGTGACCGTCAGCGCTTCCGAGGCTTCCTGGGCGGGGATGTCGACCCGCACGGTGTCGCCGTCCCGGACCTCGCCGCCCAGCAACTGCTTCGCCAGCTTGTCGCCGATCGCCGACTGCACGAGCCGCCGCAGCGGCCGCGCGCCGTAGATCGGGTCGAAGCCGTTCAGCGCGAGCCACTCGCGTGCCCCGTCGGTGACCTCCAGCGTCAGGCGCCGCCGCGAGAGCCGCGAAGCGAGCCTGTCGATCTGGATGTCCACAATGGACGTCAGCTCGTCGGTGCCGAGCGCGTGGAAGACCACGATGTCGTCCAGCCGGTTCAGGAACTCCGGTTTGAACTGCCGCTGCACCACCGCCATCACCGCGTCGTTGCGCTGCCGCTCGTCGAGCGAAGGGTCGGCGATGGCCTGCGAACCGAGATTCGAGGTCAGCACCAGGATCGTGTTGCGGAAGTCCACCGTACGGCCCTGGCCGTCGGTCAGCCGTCCGTCGTCGAGCACCTGGAGGAGTACGTCGAACACGTCCGGGTGAGCCTTCTCGACCTCGTCCAGCAGCACCACCGAATACGGCCGCCGGCGCACGGACTCGGTCAGCTGCCCGCCCTGGTCGTAGCCGACGTAGCCCGGCGGCGCCCCGACCAGGCGCGCCACCGAATGCTTCTCGGCGTACTCGCTCATGTCGATGCGCAGCATCGCGCGTTCGTCGTCGAACAGGAACGCCGCCAGCGCCTTCGCCAGCTCGGTCTTGCCGACGCCGGTCGGGCCGAGGAACAGGAACGAACCGGTCGGCCGGTCGGGGTCCGCGACGCCGGCCCGGGTGCGGCGCACCGCGTCCGAGACGACCTGCACGGCCTCCTTCTGCCCGACGACGCGCCGGCCGAGCTCGTCCTCCATCCGGAGCAGCTTGCCCGTCTCGCCTTCCAGCAGCCGTCCCGCCGGGATGCCGGTCCACGCGCTGACCACGTCGGCGACGTCGTCCGCGCTGACCTCCTCCTTCAGCATGACGTTCTGCTGGCTGACCTCGCTGGCGGCGATCGCGGCCTCGAACTCCTTCTCCAGTGCGGGAATCCGGCCGTAGCGGAGTTCGGCGGCCTTGCCGAGGTCGCCGTCGCGTTCGGCCCGCTCGGACTCGCCGCGCAGCTGCTCCAGCTGCTCTTTGAGGTCGCGGACGCGTTCGATCGAACCCTTCTCGTTCTGCCAGCGCGCGGTCAGCGCCGTCAGCGTCTCCCGCTTCTCGGCCAGCTCCGACCGGAGCGTGGCGAGCCGGTCCTTGGAGGCGGCATCATCCTCTTTGGACAGTGCCATCTCCTCGATCTCCATCCGCCGCACGGCGCGTTCGACCTCGTCGATCTCGACGGGCCGCGAGTCGATCTCCATGCGGAGCTTCGACGCGGCCTCGTCGACCAGGTCGATCGCCTTGTCCGGCAGGAACCGGGCGGTGATGTAGCGGTCGGACAGCGTCGCGGCGGCGACCAGCGCGGCGTCGGTGATGCGCACACCGTGGTGCACCTCGTACCGCTCCTTGAGCCCGCGCAGGATACCGATGGTGTCCTCTGTGGACGGTTCGCCGACCAGCACCTGCTGGAAGCGCCGCTCCAGCGCGGCGTCCTTCTCGATGTGCTGGCGGTACTCGTCGAGCGTGGTCGCGCCGACCATCCGCAGCTCACCGCGGGCGAGCATCGGCTTGATCATGTTGCCCGCGTCCATCGCGCCTTCGCCGGTCGCGCCCGCGCCGACGATGGTGTGCAGCTCGTCGATGAAGGTGACGACCTCGCCCGCGGAGTCGGTGATCTCCTTGAGCACGGCCTTCAGCCGCTCTTCGAACTCGCCGCGGAACTTGGCGCCCGCGACCATCGAGCCGAGGTCCAGCGCCACGACACGCTTGCCGCGCAGCGATTCCGGCACGTCACCGGCGATGATGCGCTGCGCGAGCCCTTCGACGATGGCCGTCTTGCCGACGCCGGGCTCACCGATCAGCACCGGGTTGTTCTTGGTACGCCGCGACAGCACCTGCACCACGCGGCGGATCTCGGTGTCACGGCCGATCACCGGGTCCAGCTCGCCGGCGCGGGCACGTTCGGTCAGGTCGACGCCGTACTTCTCCAGCGCCTTGAACGTGCTCTCCGGGTCCGCGCTGGTGATCCGCGCGGAACCGCGGACCTTGGCGAACGCCTCACGCAGCGCGTCCGGAGTGGCTCCGTGCCGTTTGAGCAGGTCGGCCACCGGGCCGCCTTCGGTGGCGAGGCCGACGAGAAGGTGCTCCGTCGAGACGTACTCGTCGCCGAGTTCGGTCGCGAGCTTCTGCGCGTGCGTCAGCGCCTTGACCGCGTGCGCGTCGAACTGCGGGCTCGACACGGTGGCGCCGGTCGCCGACGGCAGCGCCGCGATCAGCGGCTCCAGCTCCTTGTGCACCTGCGCGGGGTCGGCCCCGACCGCGGTCAGCAGCGGTGCGGTCAGCCCCTCACCCTGCGCCAGCAGGGCACCGAGCAGATGCGCGGCCGCCACGTGCGGATTGCCCGCCATCGTGGCCGCCTGCGCCGCCGACGAAATCGCCTGCTGGGTCTTCGTGGTCGGGTTGAAAGCGTCCATCCCTCACCTCGTACTAGCTGTTCCCAAGTCTGTCGACAGATACAACGTCAGGAAAGTTGAGTCTGTTCCGCTCAACCCTGAAATTCTCAGCCGCCGCTC
>NZ_JACBXD010000037.1 GCF_013870525.1 Amycolatopsis pittospori | reverse complement strand
GCGAGCCACTCTTGACGCCCCGCGCGGGCGGGATGGCCGGGCATGGCGCAAGAACCGGTTGCACTACGAAAGGGTCGCAGCGACCTTCGCGAGCGTCGCCGCGTCACCCCGCAGAAGCAACGTCGTCACGACGGTCTCCTCCCAGGCGGCGAGTTCGTCGCGGATCTTCGCCGCGGGTCCGATCAGGGAGGTGTCCTCGACCAGCGACGTCGGGATAGCCGCGGTCGCCTCGTCCTTCCGGCCGGCCAGGTACAGCTCCTGGACCTTGTCGGCGACGTCCTCGTACCCCATCCGGGCGAAGACGTCGTGGTGGAAGTTGACCGATTTCGCGCCCATGCCGCCGATGTAGAGCGCGAGCGACGGTTTGATCCAGCTCGCGGCCTCCTCGACGTCGTCGTGGACGAGCACCGGGACGGATGCGGCGACCTCGAAGTCGTCGAAACCGTGCCGGGCACCGGGCCGCGAGAAGCCCTCCTGAAGCGCGGCGCGGTAGAAGCCGTCGCTCTTGGGCGAGAAGAACAACGGGAGCCAGCCGTCGCAGATCTCCGCCGACAGCGCCACGTTCTTCGGGCCCTCGGCGGCGAGGAAGATCGGGATCTCCTGGCGGAACGGGTGCACAGTGGACTTGAGCGCCTTCCCGAGCCCGGTCCCGCCCTGCAGCGGCAGCTGGAAGTGCTGCCCGTCGTGCGTCACCGGTGCCTCGCGGGCGACGACCTTCCGCACGATGTCGACGTACTCGCGGGTTCTGGCCAGCGGACGCGGATACGGCTGCCCGTACCAGCCCTCGACCACCTGTGGCCCGGACGCGCCGAGTCCGAGCACGAACCGGCCACCGGACAGGTGGTCCAGGGTCAGCGCGTGCATCGCGGTCGCGGTCGGGGTACGCGCCGACATCTGCACGATGTTGGTGCCCAGCTTGATCCGACTGGTCGACGCGCCCCACCAGGCGAGCGGGGTGAACGCGTCGGAACCGTAGCCCTCGGCCGTCCACACGGAGTCGAAGCCGAGTTCTTCGGCTTTCACCACCGCGTCCAGCGCGCCCTCTGGCGGACCGGAGGACCAGTAACCGAGGTGGTAACCAAGCTTCATCGAGGCTCCTCGTCAGACGTTAGGTGAGTAGTGCTCGGGTTTGCCCCGCTCCGAAAGCGGCGGAAGGTTCCTCGCGGGAGTCTCGACCAACGGGGCGTCCGGGGCCAGTTCGCCACGCTCGCGACGCCAGCCCGCGCGGGCGCGCGGGTGGTACCGGCGGTCTCGCGGGACCAGTTTGAACACCGCGTTGATCAGCTTCCCGGCACGCCGGTGCCGCCGCTCGTCACGGTCGGTCCAGGTGTAGCCGAGGCGTTCGCGGATCGGCGGGTCGTACAGGCCGACGGTCAGCCAGACGAAGTTCTTCGCCACCTGCCCGCGGACAAGGTTCCACGCGAAATCCGGTAGCCACGGCAGGAAATGCGGCTTCGCGATGTCCTTGATCTCGAGGACGTCGCGGGTCGCCTTGTTGTCCTCCAGGACGTCCTCGCACATGCGCTTCCAGTACAACTGGAAGTCCTCCCAGGACTCCGGCACCGGCCGCATGCTCATGCCGTACATCTCGTACCACTGGACGTGCTCGTCGAACAGCTTCCGTTTCTCGGCCTCGCCGATGCCGCCGACGAAGTTGTCCGCGATGAGGATCGCGCTCATGAAGAACGTCGAGTGCGCCCAATAGAACGTGTCCGGGTTGAGCGCGTGGTACCGCCGCCCGTGTTTGTCGATGCCTTTGATCCGATCGTGGTAGCCGCGCACCTCCAGGGCGGTCTGCTGGGCGCGCGGACCGTCGTAGATCACTCCCCCGATCGGGTACAGCGAGCGGAACAGCCGCTGCCAGCGCTCCTCGAAGAACCGTGAGTGCTCCTCGACGCCCGCGCCCAGTTCAGGGTGCATGTTCTGCATGGAGCCGGCCCAGAGGGCGATCAGCAGTCCACGCCAGTCGCCGAAGTACCTCCAGGTCAGCGAATCCGGTCCCAGCGGACGCGGCCGTGTCGTCATCCCCGGTCTCCTCAGTGAGCTGGTTAAATTGACCACAACTGTTGTCAGGTTAAGGTTGACAACAGCCGTAGTCAACATGAGGAGCCGATCATGGCCGGCCGCAGCTGGGCAGGCACCACCCTGGACGACCGCAAGGCCGCGCGGCGGGGACAACTCGTCGACGCGGGCCTCGACCTGCTCGGCACCCAGGGCAGCGCCGGTGTGAGCGTCCGCGCGGTCTGCCGCCACGCCAAGCTCACCGAGCGGTACTTCTACGAGAGCTTCACCGACCGCGAGGAACTCGTCGTCGCCGTCTACGAGCACATCGCCGGACAAGCGCGGCAGACCCTGGTCGACGCGGTCAGCGACACGCCCGACCCCGCCGACCGGGCGAAGGCCGCCGTCCGGTCCTTCGTCGAGTTGATGGTCGACGACCCGCGCAAGGGCCGCGTCCTCCTGCTCGCGCCGATCACCGACCCCGCGCTGACCACGCGCGGCGTCGCGCTGCTGCCCTCGTTCGCCGAACTGGTCAGCGGCCAGCTGTCCCACGGCGACGCCGCCGACCGGCAGATGACCTCGATCGGGCTGGTCGGCGCGTTGAGCAACGTGTTCATCGCCTACCTCGACGGCTCGCTCAAGGTGAGCCGCGAGCGCCTGATCGACCATTGCGTCCACCTCGTGCTCGGCGCCGACCGTCAGCCCTGACCCCGTTCGGCCACCAGCTGCAGGGCGATGTCGATGATCATGTCCTCCTGGCCGCCCACGTATTTGGCGGCGCCGACGCGGTAGAGGATCTCGTGAGCGGGGACGCCGTACCGCTCGGCCGCGCGTTCGGCGTGCAGCAGGAAACTCGAATACACGCCCGCGAACCCCTGCACGATCGACGACCGGTCCATCACCGGAAGCCGCGTGATGTACGGCTTCACGACGTTCTCCGCCGCCTCCATCAGCACGTCCTTGTCCACGCCGGTCCGGATTCCGAGCCGTTCGAACGTCGCCGCGAGAACCTCGGTCGGCGAATTGCCCGCACCGGCCCCGAGCGCGACGAGCGAACCGTCGATCTGCCGGGCGCCCGCGCGGTAGGCGAGCACGGAGTTCGCGACGCCGAAGCTCAGGTTCTGGTGCCCGTGGTAGCCGACCTGCGCCTGGCCGTCGAATTCCGCGACCAGCGCGGCGACCCGTTCGCCCGCGTCCTCCAGGATCAGCGCCCCGGCGGAATCGACGACGTACACGCACTGACAACCGGCGTCGACCATGATCCGGCCCTGCTTAGCCAGCTCCTCGGGCGCCGACATATGCGACAGCATCAGGAAACCGACCGTTTCCAGGCCGAGATCCCGCGCTGCGCCGAAATGCTGCACCGACACGTCGGCCTCGGTGCAGTGGGTCGCGATCCGGACCGCGCCCGCGCCGAGGTCGGCCGCCACCCGGAGGTCGCCGACCGTGCCGAGTCCAGGCAGGAGCAGGACCGCGATCTTCGCGTGCCGCGCCTCGTCGACCGCCGCGGCGATCAGTTTCCGCTCGTCCACCAGCGAGAAGCCGTAGTTGAACGTCGAGCCGCCGAGTCCGTCGCCGTGGCTGACCTCGATCAGCGAGACGCCGGCGTCGTCCAGCGCGCGGACCGTGTCGCGCACGTTCTTCTCGGTGAACTGGTGCGCCATCGCGTGGCTGCCGTCGCGCAGGCTCGTGTCGACGAGCCGGACCTCGCGATCGGCACCGTCCATGCCATCCCACTTCACGCCGCCACCTCCTGCGTGGCCAGAAGCTCGCCGACGCGGGCCGCGGCGGCCGTCATGATGTCGAGGTTCCCGGCGTATTTCGGCAGGAAGTCCCCGTTGCCGGCGACTTCGAGGAACACCGCGACCCGCGCCTGCCCGTTCCAGCCCGGCCTCGGCGGGTCGTACTGCGGATCCGCCTTGAGCGTGTACCCCGGCACGTAACCCTGGACGGTCTCGACCATCCGGTGGATAGACCCGGTCACCGCGTCGAAGTCCGCGTCCGGGTCGATCGCGCAGAACACCGTGTCACGCATGATCATCGGCGGTTCGACCGGGTTGATGATGATGATCGCCTTACCGCGGCTCGCTCCCCCGACGAGTTCGATCCCGCGCGCCGTGGTCGCGGTGAACTCGTCGATGTTGGCCCGCGTCCCGGGACCGGCCGAACGCGACGAGACCGACGCGACGATCTCGGCGTAGGGCACCGGCGTCACCCGGGACACCGCGTGCACGATCGGGATCGTGGCCTGGCCGCCGCAGGTGATGAGGTTGACGTTGGGCACGTCCAGCCGTTCGGGCAGGCCGACGGCGGGGCAGGTGAACGGGCCGACCGCGGCCGGGGTCAGGTCGATCGCACGGATCCCGGCGGTGGCGTAGCGCGGCGCGTTCGCCAGATGCGCCTTCGCCGAGGTGGCCTCGAAGACCAGGTCCGGCAGCTCGTCGCGGGACAACAGCCAGTCGACGCCCTCCGCCGAGGTCTCCAGGCCCAGTTCGGCGGCCTTCGCCAGCCCGTCCGAGGCCGGGTCGACGCCAACCATGTACCGCACCTCGACGTGTTCGCTGCGCCTCAGCTTCGCGAGCAGGTCGGTTCCGATGTTCCCGGGACCGACGATCGCGGCCACCGCTTTCCGTTGCGCCATGTCAGGTGACGCTCCCCGAGCGGATAGGGCACACTCAACCCATGCGTGCCGCTGGGCGGAACGACGACCCGGAACGAACCGGAGCGGACGGCCTCGTCGCCGCCCGGGTCACCGCGCTGCTCTCGGCCTTCCGGCCCGGCGACGAAGCGCTCGGCGTTTCCGAGCTCGCGCGGCGGACCGGACTGGCGAAGTCGACCGTCCACCGCCTCACCGGTCATCTCGTCGCGACCGGACTGCTCGAACGCGAAGGCGCGGCGCTGCGGCTCGGACTGAAGCTGTTCGAGATAGGCCAACTGGCGGTACGGCGCCGTGGACTGGTCGAAGCGGCGCGCCCGTATCTCGCCGATCTTCGCGAGGCGACCCGGAACACGGTGCACCTCGCGGTCCTGGAAGGCACCGAGGTCGTCTATCTCGACATCCTGCGCGGCCCCGACGCGCCGTCGTTGCCGTCCCGGATCGGCGGCCGTTTTCCCGCGCACGCCACCGGGGTCGGCAAGGCGATTCTCGCGTTTTCTCCGGAATCGGTGGTGACACAGGTGATCGACGCCGGATTGCCCCGCGTGAGCGTCCGGACGATCACCGTCGCCGGATTGTTGCGCCGCCAGCTCGCGAAGGTCCGCAGCGACGGAATCGCGCTCGAAAGAGAGGAATCCGGCGTCGGCGTCGTCTGCGCCGCGAGCCCGCTGCTCGACGCGAAAGGTGTTGCCGTGGCGGCGTTGTCGATCTCCGGCTGGGCGAATCGCATGCACACCAACCGCGTCGCGCCGGCGGTCCGGACAGCGGCTTTGGCACTTTCCCGCACTTTGTAAGAAAATCTCCGCGCTGACAATGTTTTCGCGCCCGGATGGACCAGCCGCGAACCCTTACCGCGACGCATTTCCGGGGCTACGCTTCGCGAATGGCCCAGCACCGGGGGGACGCGCCACCGGGTCACGTCCCCGCGACCACCAGCGGCCGTCGCCGGACAGCGGCGGCCGCCCGCCGGCTGCTGTCCGTCGACGTCGTGCTCACCCTCCTCGTGGTGACGGGCGGCGTGCGCGTGCTCTATCTGGCCTCTCCGACGCCGTCCCCGGCCTCCGAACCGGCGACCGTCGCACACGTCTTCGCCTTGAGTCACCTCGCTTCTTTCACCGACACCGGCGACACCGGGACGTCGCCGTTCGGATGGCTGCAACTGGCCGGGTACGCGCTCGTCTCCCGGGCGTTCGACCGGAACACCGTCCCGGTCACGGCGGTCCGCGAGACGATGGTGCTCACGGCCGTGCTGTGCGCGGTCCTGCTGTGGGTGCTGGCGCGGCGGCTGGGCCTGCCGTTCTGGGCGGCGACGACGGCCGTCGTGCTGATGGCGGTCTCGCCACTGGCGATCGGACTGCAGCGAGTGGCGATCGTCGAGCACCTCGCCGTCACCTGGGTGCTGGCCGCACTCGTCCTGGTCGCCACTCCCCGTGAGCGAGCGAAGCCGTGGCACGACGTCCTGGCCGCGTCGTGCCTTCTCGCGGCCGTCCTCACCTCCCCCTTCGCTCTGCTGGCACTGCCCGCGGCGGGCTGGCTGCTCGTCCGGCGACGAGAGGCGTCGCGCGTCGCGTTCACGGCCGTGGTGTTCACGCTCGGCCTCGGAGTCGCGTTCGGCCCGGCCGCCTCGGCATTGCGCCCGGACCTGCCCGAGCTGGGACCGCCGGGCATCGCCATCTGGGTCGCGCTGGATCCAGTGCTCGTCGTGCTGTCGATGGTCGCGATCGTCGCCGGGATGGTCCTGCCCCGAACCCGGCCGCTCGCCGTGTCCGCGCTGCTCATCGCCGCGGTCCTCGCCTGGCCCGCGGTCCCCGTCGAACTCCCGCTCGCCCTTCTGCTCCCCCTGACGCCGCTGCTCGTCGCCGAAGTCGCGGCCACGATCGCGGCGAGCAGACCGCAGGCCGGGCACCGGCTGGTCCCGCTGCGCCACCCCGTGTCCGCCATCGTGCTGGCCACGATCCTCGTCCTCGTCTCCGTGGCGGGCTGGGTGCACGGTTACGGCAGGCTGAGGCCGGATCCGTCCGGCGGGCTCGCGCTCACGCAGGCCAGGGAATGGTTACGGGACAACGCTTCCGGCGCCGTGGTCCTGGTCGACGACGCGAGCTGGACCGAACTCGCGGCCGGCGGCTGGCCGACCGGATCCCTGGTCCCCCTCGGCACCTGTTCGGCGGTCTGCGCGACTCCGGAATGGGCCGTGCTGACCGCGTCCGGGCAGCGTGACCGGCCGCGTTTCCCCGCCGCGTCGGCGTTCCTCTCGGGCACCGCCAAGGTCGCCGTCTTCGGCTCCGGGCCGGACACCGTCACCGTTTCCCGCTTCGGTGAACCCTCCGACCTGCCCGGCGCGGGCGACGAAACAGGGGCACGCACCCGCGCCGGCGCCGCACTGGCGTCCTCGAAGCGGGTCCAATGCGACGGCCCGACCCGGGACGCGCTGACGTCGGGCACCGTCGACCCCCGCTTGATCGCCACCGTCGCCGCACTCGCCACGCTCGGCCCCGTCCGCCTGGTCGATTTTCCTTCCATACCAGGCGAAGTCGCCGCAGGTCAGCCACTGCGACGTCTGGTCGTCTCGGGTGGCGACGAAGCGTCGATCGCCGAGTTCTACACCGGGCAGCGCGCCACCTTCGAACCCGCGTCCGTCACCCGCGTACCGGGCGGAGTGCTCGTGACGTACCCGTTGTTCCCGCCGCCCGGCCTGCTCACGCCGTTCTCCGCACCCTGATCCCCGGCAAGAAAGGTCCTCGCCATGCGACCCCTCACCGTTCCGCTGAGACCCGCCGGCGTGCTCGCGGCCGCTTTGCTGCTGCTCGGCGGTGTACCCCTCACGGCGCACGCCGCCCCCGGCCCCGGCGTCGGCTGGATCCGCGTCGGGCATCTCTCCCCCAAGGTCCCGCCGGTCGACGTCTACTTCGCCGCCTTCGGCAAGGCCGAGAAGGTCGTCGTCCGCAAAGCGGGCTACGGCGCGGTGACGCCGTACTCCTCGGTGACCCCCGGCGCGTACACGGTCTCGATGCGTCCCGCCGACGCCGCCGCGTCGTCGCCTCCCGCGCTGAGCGCGACGATCGAGATCAAGGAAGCGAGCGCGTACTCCCTGCTGGTGTTCGCGAACGGCCCCGGCGGTGGACTGCAGGGCGACCTGGTCCAGGACGATCTGACCGCGCCCGCGGCGGGCAACGGACGGGTACGTATCGTCCAGGGGTCGGCGGCGCTGGCGCCGGTGAGCGTGAACGGTCCCGACGGGAAAGCCGTGGCGAACGAAGCCGCGTACGGCGTCACGACGCCCTACACCGACCTCCCCGAAGGCCGTTGGCCGCTCAAGCTGACCTCCGGCGCGACATCGTCCGAGTCCACAGTGGACGTCAAGGCCGGTTCGACGACCAGTCTGCTGGTGACCGAGAACGGTACCGCTCTCAAGACCGATGCCATCGCCGACGGCGCCTCCTTGCCGGATCCGCCGAAACTCGGCGTCGAGACCGGCGGCGGTGGGACGGCTTCGGAACCTGTTCCGTGGTGGCCCTTCGCCGCACTGGCCGGGCTCGCCGTCCTCCTGATGCGACGGCGTCCCGCGTATGACCGCTGAGCGATCCCGGCGCGGCGCGTTCGTCCTTTTCGGACTCGTCGTCCTCACGGCGTGCGCGCCGGCCCCGGCGGCGGACCTGCCGGCGCCCACCGGGCCCACCGCACCGAGCGTGTCCGGCCCGCTCCCCCTGCCCGCCGAGGCGGAGGTGTCACCTGCCCGGCTGACGATCCCGGCGATCGGGTTCGATCAGTCCGGGCTCATCCCGCTCGCCCTCGGCGCGGCGGGCGAACTCCAAGCGCCCGAACGGTTTTCCGACGTCGGCTGGTACCGGGACGGCCCGGTGCCGGGCGATCCCGGGCCCGCCGTCATCGCCGCGCACGTCGACTCGCGCACCGGTCCGGCGCCCTTCTTCCGGCTGCGCGACCTGCGGGCCGGTGACGAGATCCGCGTCGCGCGGTCCGATGGTCGTGAAGGCGTGTTCTGGGTGGATTCCGTCCAGCGTTACCCGAAGGACGACTTCCCGACCCAGGCCGTCTACGGGCCCACGCCGGGAAGCGCGCTCCGGTTGATCACCTGTGGTGGCAGTTTCGACGCGGCGAAACGGTCCTATCGGGACAACGTCGTCGTCTACGCGTCCCAGCGCTGGGGTTGAGCGTGGAGTCCGGCGGATCAACTCCGCTGGGCCCGCAGGTGGTGTTGCGAAAGCCACTTTCGCAACGTTGAAGGTTGCGAAAGTGGCTTTCGCAACACCCTCTCCTCAGCGCCCCTACCGGGTTGAGGGGTCGTGAATAGCGATTCGGGTTATTGCGGAGAAGGCCGAACGTGTCGTCTTCGCGGGCGGATTTGGTGGTGAAGTCGAAGGCTCTCGTCGCAGTTTCACGGAAAGGACGACAGCGACCCCGCTTTCGCAGGTGTTCCTGGGGCTCGTTCATGAAGGAATCAGGACGCTCGATGTCCCGATTCCTTCATGAACGCCACCCGCGGCCCCCGCGCCGACCACGCGACGTTCGGCTCACCCTCACTACGCGAGAAGTCCCCGGCGGATCAACTCCGGCCGGACGCCTTCGCCGAACCAGTACGCCTCCTCCAGGTGCGGATAGCCGGAGAGGACGAACTCCTCGATGCCGTGCGCGTGGTATTCCTCGATGAGGTCGGCGACCTCGCTGTGGCTGCCGACGAGCGCCGTGCCCGCTCCCCCGCGCACCAGCCCGATGCCCGCCCAGAGGTTCGGGTGGATCTCCAGACCGCGGACTCCGCCGTCGGTCTTGCCGCCGTGCAGCGCGGCCATCCGCTGCTGGCCGACGGATTCGCTGGCGGACAACTGTTTCTGGGTATGGGCGATCCGGGCGGGATCGATCGCGTCCAGCAGTTTGCCCGCCTCGGCCCACGCTTCCGCGGCCGTGTCGCGCGACAACGTGTGCAGCCGGATGCCGAACCGGAGCTTCCGGCCCTGTTCCTCGGCGAGTTCCCGGACCTTGGCGATTTTCTCCGCGACCTGCGCGGGCGGTTCACCCCAGGTCAGGTAGACGTCGGCGTGCCGAGCCGCGATCGGAAGCGCCGCCGCGGACGAACCGCCGAAGTAGATCGGCGGCACCGGATCCGGCGCCGCCCGGGTGGTCGCGCCCTCGACCTTGAGATGCTCGCCGTCGTAGTCGAAGGGCCTGCCGCTCCACACCCCGCGCACGATCTCGAGGAACTCGCCTGTCCGGGCGTAACGCCGGTCATGGTCGTGCCAGTCGCCGAATCGCCGCTGCTCGACCGCGTCCCCGCCGGTGACGACGTTGAGCAGCACGCGCCCCTGCGAGATCCGCTGGAAGGTCCCGGCCATCTGCGCGGCCAGCGTCGGCGAGACCGTGCCCGGCCGGAACGCGACGAGAAACTTGAGCGTTCTCGTCTCCCGGATCAGCGCCGCCGTCGTCAGCCACGCGTCCTCGCACCAGGTCCCGGTGGGCGTCAGGACACCCTCGAAGCCGTTGCTTTCAGCGGCGCGGGCGACCTGCGCGAGATAGTCGAGACTCGGCTCGCGCGCGGCCGTCGCCCCGGCGGCGCGACTGGCGTGGAAGTGCTCCACGATCGTCCGGCCGTCGCCGGTGGTGGGCAGGAACCAATGCAGCTTGACCGTCACGCTCCCGAGCTTCGGCTCGCGGGACCGACCGGGTCAATCGGCGGGCGTTCCGTCCCGCCATGTGGTCACCCGTCGAACATCAGCCGCCATTCGTCCAGCGACTTCGGCTGGAACACGAAGTTCGTGTCCTTCACGCGCGAAAGGTTCGCCGACGGTTCGGCCGAGTACTGGTGCCCCGGGTAGACGACCGGGTCGCCGTCGAGGCCCGCCAGCCATTGCAGGCTCCGGTAGATGGCTTCCACGTCACCGCCGGGGAAATCGGTGCGGCCGCAGCCTTCGAGGAACAGCGTGTCGCCGGAGACGAGCCGCCCGTCGACGAGGAAGCACTGGCTGCCCGGCGTGTGCCCGGGCGTGTGCAGCAACCGGATCGGGATCGCGCCGACTTCGAGGACCTCGTCGTGTTCGTGCGAGCGCAGATCGGTTTCGGAGACGCCGGTGATCCGGCGGACCCACTCGGCCTCCGCGCCGTTGACGTGGATCGGTACCTGGACGCGCTCCAGCAGTTCCGCGATCCCGGGCAGTGAGAAGCCCATCATCTCGCCGCCGACGTGGTCGGGGTGGTGGTGTGTGGCGAGGACGCCGGTCAGCCGCATGCCGTCGGCTTCCAGCAGGTCGAGAAGATCGCCCACGGCGTACGCCGGATCGACGATGACGGCCTCGTTCGTCTCCCGGTCGCCGATCAGGTAGGCGAAGTTGACCATCTGCGTCGCGACCGGATCCCCCACCGCGAAGTCACGGCCCGCGAGCAACTGCCGGAAGTAAAGCCTTTCCACCATGCGCACACCCTACGGTGCTATTCCCCCACGGTGCCGTCGGCCAGCTCTCGCAGGATGTCCAGGTGCCCGGTGTGCCGCGCGGTCTCCTGCAGGACGTGCGCGAGCACCCACCGCACGGTGAACTTCCCCGAACGCCGTGCCCGGTCGTCCGGCGAGATCCCGGCCAGCGAAGACTCCGAGTGCGCCCATTCGGCGCGGTAGGCCTCGACGACCGAGCGTGGGTCGTCTTCCTCGGTCAGGTCCCAGCTCGGATCCGGCGAGCCTTCCCACAGCGACGGCAGATCCGCGCCGCCCGCCTCGATCGACAGCCACCAGCGTTCCACCGCGGTCAGATGTTTGAGCACGCCCAGCGCGCTCATCCGCGGTGACGCCGTCAGCGGGGTCGCCGCGGCCTGCTCGCGGGTCAGCCCGGCGACCTTGTTCACCGCGGTGGCCCGGAGGAAGCGCAGGAAGTCCCATCCGATCCCGGCTTCGTCCTCGGCGATCCCGTCCGGCCAGACGCGTTCCACCGGCTCGGCGGAACTCGAACTCGTGTTCGACATGGCGAAGACCCTACACACCGCTAGGCTGGCGATCCATGTGGTGGGGATTGATCTGCGCGTTCTTCGCGGCCTGTGCGTACGGCGTCGCTTCGGTGATGCAAGCGATCGCCGCGAAGGCGACCGCCGGTGCCGAAGACCGCGTCGATCCCCAGCTCCTCGTGCGGGTGCTGCGGCAGTGGAAGTTCGTCGCGGGGCTCGCGCTGGACGTCGTGGGCTTCGTCGCCCAGGTCGCCGCGCTGCGTGTCCTGCCGCTGTTCGTCGTCCAGGCTGCGCTGGCCGGAAGCCTCGCGGTGACGGCGGTCGCGGCGAGGGCGCTCGGTGTCCGCCTGGGACGTCGCGAGTGGACGGCGGTCGCGGTCGTCTGCGCCGGGCTCGCGCTGCTCGGGATGTCGGCGGAGAGCGAAGGTTCCTCGGCGACCGGGCTGGGCTTCCGGCTCGTGCTCGTCGGCACCGTGGTGGTGCTCGGCACCGCCGGGATGCTCGCCGGCCGCGCTTCCCGGCGGATCCGGACGCCGGCGCTCGGCTTGGTCGCCGGGCTGAGTTTCGGTGTGGTCGCGTTGTCCGGCCGGGTGCTTACCAGTCTGGCGCCGCTCGACCTGCTCACCGATCCGGCCACGTACACCCTCGCGGTGTCCGGCGCGATGGCGATGTTGTTCTACGCCACCGCACTCCAACGCGGCAGTGTCACCACCTCGACGGCGATGATGGTCATCGGTGAGACCGTGCTCCCCTCGCTGGTCGGCGTCGTCGTGCTCGGCGACACCACGCGACCCGGTTTCGCGGCCGTGGCGGCGGTCGGGTTCGTGCTGGCGGTCTCGGCGGCGCTGGCGCTGGCCCGCTTCGGCGAGCCGGCGCCGATCGAACCGGTCAGCGCGCCGCTCGGGTGAACCCGCCGCGTGAGATCAGCAGCCAGGCCAGGTAGAGACCGCCGATGGCGCCGGTCACGATGCCGACCGGCAGGCCCTCGAACAGCTGCTGGGTGATCAGATCGCTCAGCACCAGCAGGAACATGCCCATCAGCGCGGCCGCGGCGAGCCCGGGCCCCGAAGAGCGCGTGAGCCGTTTCGCCAGCTGCGGTGCGGCGAGTGCCAGGAAGGCGATCGGCCCGGCGGCCGCCGTCGCGATCGAGCAGAGCCCGACGCTCACGCCGAGCAGCACGATCCGGCTCCGCTCGACGGGCACGCCCAGGCCCTTGGCCGAATCGTCGCCCATTTCCAGCAGGGAAAGCCTTCTGCCGTAGACGAGCGCCGGCGGAAGCAGCACGGCGATGGCGATCGCGACCGGGACGACGTGCTCCCAGCCGCGTCCGTTGAGCCCGCCGACCAGCCAGGCCTGCGCGGCCAGCCCGTCCTGCCAGGCCGCCCTAGTGATCAGATAGGAGTTGAACGCGATCAGCATCGCGTTCACGCCGATCCCCACGAGGATCAACCGGAAGGCGTGCACCCCGCCCTTGTACGCGATCAGCCCGATCAGGGCCGCGGTCGCGATGCCGCCGACGAGCGCGCCGAACGAGACCTGGAGCATCCCGCCGTGCACGACGACGATCGTCAGCAGGGCACCGGCCGCCGCGCCCTCGGTGAAGCCGATGAAATCGGGGCTGCCCAAAGGGTTCGCCGAAAGACTCTGCAGGATCGCGCCGCTCACCGCGAGCGCGCCGCCGACCAGCAGCGCGGTCAGCAGGCGTGGGAGCCGCAGGGTGGTCACGATGAACTCGGTGCTCCGGTCGCCGAAGCCGAACAGCGTCTGGATGACCTCGCCGACGCTCAAGGGGTAGTCGCCGGTGGTCATGCTCACCGCGCCGAGGAAGAACACGGCGACGGCCAGCACCACGACGACGATCGTCGCCCGCGGGGTGACACGCAGGGACAGTCCGCCGCCGGGGGTGCGCAGGACGCGGGTGCTCATGGACGGGTGCTCCTTGGTCGCGGTCACAGCCGGGCCAGCTTCCTGCGGCGGCACAGCGCGATGAACACCGGCGCCCCGAGGAAGGCGACCACGATGCCCGCCTGCAGTTCTTCGGGCGGGTTCAGCACCCGGCCGACGACGTCGGCGGCGACCAGCACGATCGGCGCCAGCAGCACCGAATACGGCAGGACCCATCGCTGATCGGGGCCGACCAGCATGCGCGCGGCGTGCGGTACGGCGAGTCCGAGGAACAGGACCGGGCCGATGGCCGCGGTGCCCGCGCCGCACAACAGGGTCACCACGATCGCGCCCAGCACCCGGGTGCGGCCGACGTGGGCGCCGAGCGCCTTGCCGGTCTGGTCGCCGAGCGCGAGGACGTTGAGCGGCCGGGCCAGCAGCAGCGCGATGACCACGCCGACCGCCACGAACGGCGAGATCTGCCAGAACACGTCCCATTTGCGGCCGCTGAGCGAGCCGACGTTCCAGAACCGGAACTGGTTGAAGGTCTCGGGCATCAGCAGCAGCACCCCGACGATGTACGCCTGGAGCACGGCCATGACGGCCGAACCGGCGAGAACCAGCCGGTCCGGGGTGGCGCTGCGGCCCGCCGAGCCCAGGACGTACACCACCACCGACGCGATCGCCGCCCCGGCGAACGCGAACCAGATGTAGCCGAGCACCCCGGTGACCCCGACGAACGCGATACCCGAGACGACCGCGGCCGCGGCACCGGTGTTGACGCCGAGCAGGCCGGGGTCCGCGAGGGGGTTCCGGGTGAGCGCCTGCATCACCGCGCCTGCCAAGCCGAGGGCCGCGCCGACGACGACGCCCAGCAGCGTCCTGGGGATGCGGAGGTCGTGGATGATCACCGCGTCGGTCGAGCCGTCGTTGTGCCACAGCACCGACCAGGTCGAGGTGAACGGGATGCTCTTGGAGCCGACCCAGATGCTGAGCAGGAACACGAGCGCCAGCAGGCCCAGCGCGAGCAGCAGGCCACCGAGACGGAAGGTCCGCACGGCCGCGCTCGGCGGCGGCGCCACTTCGGGCTGGCGTTCGGTGACGACCACGGTTCCTCCTTGCAAAGTGAGGCGAGGCTAACCGAACGCCGGAGTTCACCTCGACGGGCTCCCTACTTAGACTAGCCTTACCTACCCCCAGGAACGGAGGCGCCGGTGTCCGCAACGGCCACCACCAGCCGGAGCGTGCTGCGCCAGGCGATTTCCGGTCAGCGCAAACACGTCACGATCGCGTCCGTGCTCGCCGCCTGCCATCAGGGCGGAGAGGCCCTCGTCCCGGTGATCATCGGCCTGGTGATCGATCAGGCGGTCGCCGGAGGCGCCGTGGGCTCCCTCGTCATCTGGCTCGCGGTGCTCGGCGTCGTCTTCGCGGGACTGTCCTACAGCTACCGCTTCGCCGCGCGCGCCGCCGAAGGAGCGTCGCTGCGGGCCGCGCACGAGATCCGGATAGCGATCAGCGAACGCGTCCTGCACCCCGGCGGTGGCGCCGAAACCGGGAAACTCGCCGGTGAACTGGTGAACATCGGCACCAGCGACGCGCAGCGCGTCGGCGTCGTGAACGCCGCCCTGCCGTTCGGGATCGCCGCGCTGGCCGGACTGCTGGTCAGCGCGGTCTCGCTGCTGACCATGTCCCTTCCCCTGGGGCTGCTCGTCCTCTTGGGGACGCCTCCCCTGCTGTATCTGGCGCATCTGATCGGCAAACCCTTGGAGCGGCGCAGTGAGGCGGAGCAGGAACGCTCCGCCCACGCGTCCGGCATCGCCGTGGACCTCGTCAAGGGTCTGCGGGTACTCAAGGGCATCGGCGCCGAGTCGACGGCGGTCGCCCGGTACCGGGGCACCAGTCAGAACTCGCTGCAGGCGACCTTGCGGGCCGCGCGGGCGAAGGCCTGGCACGACGGCTCCCTGCTGGCGCTGACCGGGATCTTCATCGCGGTCGTCGCCCTCGTCGGCGGACATCTGGCCGCTTCCGGCTCGATCTCGGTCGGCGACCTGGTCGCCGCCGTCGGTCTCGCCCAGTTCCTGCAGACACCCTTCCTGATCTTCGCGTGGGTCAACGGCGAGCTGGCACAGGGCCGCGCGTCGGCGGGCCGGGTCGCCGACCTGCTCTCGACCCCGGAGGCCGTCCGGGCGGGCGACGGTGAACTTCCCCTGCCCACCCAGGGGAGCATCCGGCTCAGCGAGGTCACCTACGGCAGCCTCCGCGGCGTCGATCTCCACGTGCCCGCGGGCGAACTGGTCGGGGTGGTCGCCGCCGATCCGGCGGCCGCGACCGACCTGCTCGACTGCCTCGGCCGAGTCGGTGATCCCACTTCGGGCGTGGTCCGGGTGGACGGCGTCGATCTGTCCACTGTGGATCCCCAGCGGGTGCGCGAGGTCGTCCTGGTCGCCGCGCACGACGCGGATCTCTTCGAAGGCACGCTCGCGGAGAACGTCCACTCCGAAGGTTCCGCGAACGGAGACGCGCTCGCGGCGTCCGCCGCCGACGAGGTCGCGGCCGCGCTGCCCGACGGTGTCGAAACCACTGTCACCGAACGCGGGCGTTCCCTCTCCGGCGGCCAGCGGCAGCGCGTCGCGCTCGCCCGCGCCTTGGCCGCCGAGGCACCGGTCCTGGTCGTCCACGACCCGACGACCGCCGTCGACACCGTGACCGAGGCGAAGATCGCCACCGGGCTCGCCCGGCAACGACGAGGACGGACAACGATCCTGGTGACCACGAGTCCCGCCCTGCTCGCCGTCACCGACCGCGTGGTCGTTCTCGAAGACGGCCGTGTCGCGGTCGAAGGCGACCACGCCGCACTCGTGCACGAGCGCGCCGGCTACCGCGCGGCGGTGCTGTCGTGAACCGTGAACTGCTGCCCACCGCCGACGGCAAGCGGATCCGCGCCGTCCTCGGCGAACTGATCCGTACCTCGAAGACGCGAGCCGCCGGCGCGCTGCTGATGCTCGTCGGCGCGACCGCGATCGGGTTGCTCACCGCCCGCCTGCTCGGCCACATCGTCGACCTCGTCAGCCAGAAGCGGCCGGCCGTCGAGCTCACCACTCCGGTGGTCGCCCTCGTGCTGGTCGCCGTCGCGCAGGCCGTCGCGACGGCGATCGGCGTCTCGCTGACGGCGCGCTTCGGCGAGACCCTGCTCGCGCAACTGCGCGAACGGTTCGTCGACCGCGCCCTGAACCTGCCGCTGGAGCAAATCGAGCGCGCGGGCTCGGGCGACCTGACGGCCCGTGTCACCAACGACGTCACCGTCGTCGCCCGTGCGGTCCGCGAAGCGCTGCCGGAACTCGGGCGTTCGGTGCTGACCATCGTGCTCACGTTCGGCGCGCTCGCCGTCCTCGACTGGCGGTTCCTGCTGGCCGCCCTGCTCGCGGTGCCGATCCAGCTGCACACCGTGCGGTGGTACATCCGCAACGCCGTCCCGCTGTACGCGAAGCAGCGGATCGCGACCGGTTCCCAGCAGCAGCAACTGCTCGACACGATCGGCGGCGCCAAGACCGTCCGCGCGTTCCGCCTCGCCGACGCGCATGTGGAACGGGTGCGGCAGCGGTCCGAAGGCGCGATGGAACTGATGTTGCGCGGGGTCCGCCTGATGACCCGGTTCTTCGCCCGCCTGAACCTCGCGGAGTTCATCGGCCTCTCCGCCGTGCTGGCGGCGGGTTTCCTGCTGGTGGACGCCGACGTGGTGACCATCGGTGCGGCGACGGCGGCGGCGCTGTACTTCCACAGCCTGTTCGGCCCGATCAACACCGCGCTGGCGCTGGTGGACGACGCGCAGGCGGCGACCGCGAGCCTCGCCCGGCTGATCGGCGTCGTCGATCTCCCCGCACCGCGGGAACCCGAGCGGCCGGGGAAACCGCTGGACGCTTCGGTGAAGACGGCGGGCGTCAGTCACTCCTATGTGGACGGACATCCGGTACTGCGCGACGTCGACTTGAGCCTCGCCCCGGGCGAACGGGTCGCGCTGGTCGGTGCGAGCGGAGCCGGCAAGACGACGCTCGCGAAACTCATCGCCGGGATCCACACGCCGGGCGCGGGCACGATCTCCGTCGGCGGTGTCCCCCTCGACGAACTCGGCCCGTCGACGACCCGGCAGGCCGTCGCGCTGATCAGCCAGGAGGTGCACGTCTTCGCCGGTCCGCTGGCGGACGACCTGCGGCTCGCCCGGCCCGGCGCGTCGGAGGACGACCTGCGCGCGGCGCTGGACAAGGTCGGTGCGCTCGGCTGGGCGGAGTCCTTGAGCGAAGGGCTCGCCACCGTGGTCGGCGAAGGCGGGCACCAGCTGACCGTCACGCAGTCCCAGCAGCTCGCACTCGCCCGGCTGGTCCTCGCGGATCCGCCGATCGCGATCCTCGACGAAGCGACGGCCGAAGCCGGCAGCGCGGGCGCGAAGACCCTCGAAGCCGCCGCGGCCTCCGCGCTCGAAGGCCGGACGGGGCTCGTCGTCGCACACAGGCTGACCCAGGCCGCGGCCTCGGACCGAGTCGTCGTGCTCGACGCCGGCGAGGTCGTCGAAAGCGGTACACACGACGAACTGGTGGCCGCCGGCGGTCGGTACGCGACGCTCTGGGCCGCCTGGGCGGACAACCGTTCACGCACGTGACCCTTGACGCAGCGTCGCCGGTTGCAATCACCCGGCTCGCGTCTTAGGTTAGGCAAACCTGCATTCCGATTAATCCGGCTCGCGCCGGCCGCTGATCACGAAGGACGGACGATGTCCCGAATCCCCACCCTTTCCGCCGTGCGCGGACGCCTCCGGACCACCGGTGTACTGGCGTCCGCACTGGTGCTGGCCGCTTCGCTCACCGCGTGCGGCGGTGGCAGCGAGCCGGCCGCCCCGGCCGGGCAGAACGCCGCGGCTCCCGCGGTCGACGCGAACGCGTTCCCGACGACGATCGAGCACAAGTACGGCAGCACCACCGTCACTCAGGAGCCGAAGCGGGTCGTCACGGTCGGCCTGACCGAACAGGACGCGCTGCTCGCCCTCGGCGTCGTCCCGGTCGGCGTCACCGAATGGCTCGGCAAGTACCCCGGCACCATCGGCCCGTGGGCGACCGACAAGCTCGGCGGCGCGGCGCTGCCCGAGGTCCTCAAGGACGTCGACGGCCCGCAGTTCGAGAAGATCGCCGCGCTGAAGCCGGACCTGATCATCGCGCTGTACTCCGGCCTGACCAAGGAGCAGTACGACAAGCTGAGCCAGCTCGGCGTCCCCGTCGTGGCACAGCCGAAGGAGTACAACGACTACGGCATCCCGTGGCAGGAGGCGACCAAGAAGGTCGGCCAGGCCGTCGGTCGCGCCAAGAAGGCCGACGAGCTCGTCAAGGGCGTCGAAGACAAGTTCGCCCAGGTTCGCAAGGACCACCCCGAATTCCACGGCAAGTCCGGCCTGATGGCCACCACCTACGAGGGCTACTTCGTCTACGGCAGCCAGGACCCGCGCTCCCGCCTGCTCGAATCGCTCGGCTTCAAGCTCCCCGCCGACCTCGACTCGGTCATCGGCGACAAGTTCGGCGCGAACATCAGCGCCGAACGGACCGATCTCCTCGACCGCGACGCGCTCGTCTGGCTCGTCGAAACCGAGCCGAAGGCAAAGGAACTCCTCGGCAAGGACGCGCTGTACAGCGGTCTGAAGGTGTCCAAGGAAAAGCGCGACGTCCTCATCGAGAACGGCGGCACCTACGGCAGCGCGATCTCCTTCGCCACCGTGCTGACCGTGCCGTACGTGATCGACCGGATCGTCCCGCAGCTCACCGCAGCGGTCGACGGCGACCCGAAGACCGAGGTCAAACCGGCCAACTGACCACTCCTGGAAAGGAACAGGGCCGCGAGCTTCCCGCTCGCGGCCCTGTTTCGTGCTCGGGCGGTCAAAGCGGCGGTGATGCGTCGGTACAGGTGGTCGTGAGTGGCGATTCGGGTTAGAACCCGAATCGCCACTCACGACCAACTCGGCCCAAGAGGGTCAGGACTCCATGGCCTTCACCAGCGAAGCGGGCCGCAGGTCGGTCCAGTGGGTCTCGACGTACTCGAGGCACTCCGGACGCGCGGCCGGGCCGAACTTCGTGGTCCAGCCCGCCGGGACCTCGACGAACTCGGGCCACAGGCTGTGCTGCCCCTCGTCGTTGACCAGCACCAGGTACGAGCCGTCGGGGTTCTCGAACGGGTTCGTCATGCCTTGCTCTCCTTCTGTTCTCCGTCGTCAAGCGAGTCGAGCCGGACCGCCCGCCGGGCGAGCGCGTCCAGCGCGGTGAACCAGGCCTCCGCCAGTTCCCGCACCGATCCTTCGGTCAGTACGGCGTCCGGCCAGGACCAGTACGCGCTCAGTTCGGGACCGCCGGGTCGGTCCTCGGTCAGCGCGTTGATCGTGAGGGCGTGCGACACCGGCATCCCGTCGTCCGCCCCGAGGTCGGCCGCCTCGGCTTCCGCCGCGTACGACCAGTCGGTCGCTTCGGGGACGCCGAACCGGCCCATGTAGTTGAACTCGATCTGCGGTTTCGCGAACGCGGCCAGCTCCGGGCCGGTCCGCGGGTTCAAGTACCGCAGCAGCCCGTGCCCGACACCGGCCACCGGCAGCCCGTCCAAGTGTGCCCGGACCCGGTCGAGCGCGACACCGGCGGCGGGTCCGCCGTCGAACGCGTCGTCCAGGTCGAGGTCGCCGAGGTCGAGGCGGACCGGGACCACGCTGGTGAACCAGCCGACGGTCCGCGAAAGGTCCGCGCCGCCCGCCAGTTCCTCTTCACGGCCGTGGCCTTCGAGGTCGACGAGCACCGCCCTGCCCTCGTCGCGGCGCCAGCGGGCGACAGCGAGCGCGAGGCCGGTGAGCAGGACGTCGTTGATCGTCGCCTGGAACACCGCGGGCACCCGTGAAAGCAGCGGAGCGGTGCGTTCGGCGGGCAGGGTCAGCGACAACGCCTTCACCGTGCCCATCACGTCGCGCCCGTGGTCGAGCGGCCGGTCCAGCGGGATCGGGTCCCCGCCGCCGACGACCGACTTCCAGAGCTCCAGTTCGCCTTCCCGGTCCTGTGCCGACAACGCCTCCGACCACCGGCGGAACGACGTGTCCACGAAGGACAGTTCCGGTTCCCGGCCGGCGGCGACCGCTTCCCACGCGGAAGCGAAGTCCGGCAACAGGATCCGCCACGACACCCCGTCGATCACCAGGTGGTGGATCAGCACCAGCAGCCGGCCGGTGCCCGACGCGCCGGCGTCGAACCAGGTCACACTCACCATGGTCCCGGCGTCCGGATCGAGCCGTGACCGGGTCGGTCCGGCATGCTCCTTGATCACCGCGAACAGCTCGTCGCCTTCCCTGCCTTCGATGTCCACGCGTTCGATCAGGCCCGCGACGTCGCCGGGCGGAGGCACCCGCAGCGCCCAGCCGTCCACCGATCGGTCGAGCCGGGCGCGCAGCATGTCGTGCCGCGAGAGCACCGCCCCGAGCACCGCGGTCACCTGCTCGCCGGTCATCCCGGACGGCGTCTGCAGCAGCGCCGCCTGGTGGTATCCGGCGATCGGCCCGCCCAGTTCCCGCAGGGCGTGCATGATCGGCGTCAGTCCGACCGTGCCGGTCCCGTCGTCCGCCGGACCGGTCGCCGCGACCACCTCGGTGGCGACTTCGGCGAGTGCCTCGACGGTACGCCCGGAGAACACCTGACGCGGCGAGATCCGCAACCCGGCCGCCCTCGCGCGGCCGACCAGCTGCATCGCGACGATACTGTCCCCGCCGAGGGCGAAGAAGTCGTCGTCCACGCCCAGCTCCGGGACGCCGAGTACTTCGGCGAACACCGCGCACAGCGTCTTCTCGCGGTCGGTCTCCGGCGCGCGGCCTCCGGCCAGCTCCGCGTAATCCGGGGCGGGCAGTGCCTTGCGATCCAGCTTCCCGTTGGACAGCACCGGAAGCGCGTCCAGCGTGACGAACGCCGCCGGGACCATGTAGTCCGGCAACGACTCCATCGCGAACCGGCGCAGGTCGGGGGAATCCATGGTGGTCACGACGTAGGCGACCAGCTGTTTGACCCGGGGCCGGTCCTCACGTACCAGGACGACAGCCTGCGCCACGTCCTCGTGCCGCTCCAGCACGGCTTCGATCTCGGCCGGTTCGATCCGGAAGCCGCGGATCTTCGCCTGGTCGTCGGCCCGTCCGCCGAAGTCCAGCCTGCCGTCCGCGGTCCACCGCGCCAGGTCGCCGGTGCGGTACATCCGCTCCCCCGCCGGACCGAACGGGTCGGCCACGAACCGCTCCGACGTCAACGCCGCCCGCCCGAGATAACCCCGGACGAGACCGGCCCCGGCGAGGTAGAGCTCACCGGTGACGCCTGGTGGGACCGGCCGCAGCGCGGCGTCCAGCACATACGCCCGGGTGTTGGCGACCGGACGGCCGACCAGCGGCTTCTCGCTGTCGCCGATCCTCGCGACCAGCGCGTCCACTGTGGACTCCGTCGGGCCGTACAGGTTGAAGGCCTCGGTTCCGTCCAAAGTGGCCAGGCGACGCCACAGGCTCTCGGGCACCGCCTCGCCGCCGACGCCGATCACCGCCAGCGGGCACCGGTCGCCGTCGAGCAACCCCGCGTCCGCCATCTGCGCGAAGAACGACGGAGTGACCTCGATGAAGTCGAAGCCGTCGCGATCGATCATCGCGGCCAGCAGTTCGGGGTCGCGGCGGGTCTCCTCGTCCACGATATGCACCGCGTGCCCGTCGAGCAGCCACAGTTGCGGCTGCCAGGAGGCGTCGAAGGAGAACGACCACGCGTGCCCCACCCGCAGATGCGGCTTGCCGGTGGCCTCGACCGCGGGGCGGTGCAGCGTCGCGCGATGGCTGTGGAACAGGTTCACCACACCGCGATGCGGGACGACGACACCCTTGGGCGTCCCGGTCGACCCCGAGGTGTAGATGACGTACGCCGGGTGTTCCGGGGAAAGCGGGCGGATGCGGTCGCGGTCGGTGAGGTCGCTCGAAAGCCGGTCTTCGGTGCTGAGCGCGCAGAGCACCAGCGTCTCGATCTCGGTCCGCGGCAGCGACTCCAGCAGCTCGGGCTCGGTCAGGATCACCTTGGGCCGCGCGTCGGCGAGCATGGCCGCCAGTCGCTCGGCCGGGTAGTCCGGATCGAGCGGCAGGTACGCCGCCCCCGCCTTGTGGACGGCGAGGATCGCCAGCAGCACGTCCGCCGAACGGGGCAACGAGAGCGCGACGAAGTCCTCCGGCGCGACCCCGTGGGCGACCAGCACCCGGGCGAGCCGGTTGGCGCGTTCGTTCAGCTCCGCGAAGGTCCAGGTGACGTCGCCGGACACCACCGCCGTCGCTTCCGGCGACCGCCGGGCCTGCGCCTCGAACAAACCGGCCACGGTGGACGGTTCCACGACGAGCGCCGTGTCGTTCCAGCCGTGGACGATCCGGTCGAGTTCGGCCTCGGCGAGGATGTCGATCCGTCCGACGCGGACGTCCACATCGGACACCATCGCGGCCAGCACCCGTTCCATCGCCACCGGAAGCCGTTCCGGCATCCCCTCGTCGAAGAGATCCGCGCGGTATTCGGCGGTGAGCTTCAGCCTCTCGCCCGGTTCCACCGCCCAGGTGAGCGGATAGTGCGTGGAGTCCTCGTGGCGCACGATCTCGCCACGCAGTCCGCTGCCGGTCTCGTCCTCGTCCGCACCCGGGTAGCTCTCGAAGACCATCAACGTGTCGAACAGTTCGCCGAGTCCGGCGCCGCGCTGGATGTCGGCGAGCCCGAGGTGCTGATGCGCCATCAGGCCGGATTGTTCGTCCTGAACGCGGTCGAGGAGCGCACCCAGCCGCTCGGCGGGGTCGACCGTGATCCGGACCGGGACCGTGTTGATGAACAGGCCGATCATCCGCTCGACCCCCGCCAGTTCGGGCGGGCGCCCGGCGATGGTCGCGCCGAAGACGACGTCGGACCGGCCGGTCAGCTTGCCGAGCACGAGGCTCCACGCGGTCTGGACGAGCGTGTTCAGTGTCAGACCCCGCGAGCGCGCGAGTTCGGCCAGCGCCGACGTCGCCTGCTCCGGCAGTTCCAGCGCAAGGCGTTCCGGCAGCGCCGGGACCCGCTGCGGGTCATGCGGGACGACGTGCGTCGGTTCGGTCAGGCCGTCGAGCGCCTGCCGCCAAGCGACTTCGGCGGCGTCGCGATCCTGGTCCCCGAGCCAGCCGAGGTGGTCGCGGTACTGCCGGGCGGGCTCCAGGCTCGCACCGGCGTAGAGCTGCGACAGCTCCGCGAACAGTTGCGGCACGGACCAGCCGTCGAGCAGTACGTGCTGGTGGGTGAACACCAGACGATGCCGCTCGTCCGGCAGTGCCAGCAGGAGGAAACGCAGCACCGGGGCGGCCGCCGGATCGAACCGGCGCCGGTCGTGGGCCATCTCCGTCTCGACGTCGTCGGCGGAGGGCACGAAGCGCCAAGGGACCGTGACCGAACGCGCGACCAACGCCACCGGGCGGCCGGAAGCCAGGTAGCGGTACCCGGTGCGCAGGACGGCGTGCCGATCCATCAGTGCCTGCGCGGCGTCTCGCAACCGCTCCGGGTCGAGCGGCCCTTCCAGGTCGAAGGCGACCTGAACCGTGTAGACGTCCGGTCCGTCGCCGTCCATCGTCGCGTGGAAGAGCAACCCGGACTGCAACGGCGTCAGCGGCCAGACCTCGGCCGTATCCGGTGCCGCTTCGAGGATCTCGGCGCGTTCGGCAGCGTCGAGTTCCACCAGCGGCTTACCGCTGGACGAGGCCGGCGCGTCGAGCCTGACCGAGCAGGCCTCGGCCAGTGCCGCGACGGTCCGGTGCCGGAACACGTCCCGAGGACTGAGCAGCAGACCCGCTCCCCGCACCCGGCCGACCAACTGCATCGCGACGATGCTGTCGCCGCCGAGACGGAAGAAGTCGTCGTGGATACCGACCTTCCCCAGTCCCAGGACGCCGGCCACGAGCGAGGCGAGCAGTTCTTCCCGTTCGGTACGCGGCGTGTCGTCGGAGACTGCCTCCGCGAAGTCCGGGGCGGGCAGCGCCTTGCGGTCGAGCTTCCCGTTGGGGGTCAGCGGGAACTCGTCCACCACCACGAACGCCGACGGCACCATGTACTCCGGCAACGCGGTCTCGGCGAGACGTCGTGCCTCCTCGACGTCGGCCTGGCCGGCGAGGTAGGCGACGAGCCTGCCTTCGCGCAGGAGCACCCGGGCCGGAACTCGCCGGGACAGCACGGATTCGATCTCGCCGAGTTCGATCCGGAACCCGCGCAGCTTGATCTGGTCGTCGGCGCGGCCGAGGTATTCGAGCGCCCCGTCGGCACGCCATCGGGCCAGGTCACCGGTGCGGTACATCCGCTCCCCCGCGGTGAACGGGTTCGCGATGAACCGTTCGGCCGTCAAACCGGCGCGACCGAGGTAGCCCCGCGCGAGTTGCGTGCCCGCGAGATAGAGCTCGCCCGCGACACCGGGCGGGACCGGGTTCAGCCGTGCGTCCAGCACATAGGTGCGGGTGTTCCACACCGGACGCCCGATGGGGACGGTGTCGTCGACGACCTCCCACGAGGTCACGTCCACCGAAGCTTCCGTAGGCCCGTAGAGGTTGTGCAGCGGCACGTCCACGCGGGCGGCCAGTTCCGGCGGCAGTGCCTCGCCGCTGCACAGGACCCGGCGGACGCCGTGCCACCGCGGCTCCTCCGCGAGGAACGCCTGGAGCATCGAGGGGACGAAATGCAGCGTCGTGATCCGCTGGTCCCGGATCAGCTCCTGGAGGTAGCGCGGATCGCGGTGGCCGTCCGGTTTGGCGACCACCAGGGTCGCGCCGGCGACGAGCGGCCAGAAGAACTCCCACACCGACACATCGAAACTCGACGGCGTCTTCTGCAGAACCCGATCATCGGCGGTCAGGCCGTACTCGTCCTGCATCCACAGCAGGCGGTTCACGATGCCCTTGTGGGGCACCACCACGCCCTTCGGACGTCCTGTCGAACCCGACGTATAGATCACGTACGCCGGAGCGGACGGATCGACCGTCCGGCCCAGATCCGCACCGGAGTAGCCGTCGAGAGCGGGAAGGGTGTCGAGAACTACCGTGGGGGAAGCGTCTTCGAGCATGAACGCCAGCCGGTCGGCCGGATAGTCCGTGTCGAGCGGCAGGTAGGCGCCACCGGCCTTGTGGACGGCGTACAACGCGACGACCAGTTCAAGCGACCTCGGCAGCGACACCGCGACGATCGACTCCGCGCCCACGCCCTGCTCGACCAGCCATCGGGCCAGGCGATTCGCCCGCTCGTTCAGCTCCGCGTAGGACAGCGTGGAGTCCTCGAACACCAACGCGGGAGCATCCGGAGTCCGTGCCACCTGAGCCTCGAACAGCTCCGGCAGCGTCGTCGCCGGGACGTCGTGCGTGGTGTCGTTCCAGCGTTCGAGCAGCGCGCGCTCGTCCTCGTCGACGACGTCGAGCGCGCCGACAGTGATCCCGGGATCGACGGCCACCTGGTCCAGGACGGCGACCAGCCGCCGCGCGAACGCCTCGGCCGTGGCGTGGTCGAACAGGTCGGCGCTGTACTCGATCGCACCCGAGATCCCGTTCGTGTTCTCCAGGAACGCGAATTCGAGGTCGAACTTGGCGATGCCCTGCGCGAAGTCCTCTCGGTCCGCCCGCAGCCCGGGCAGCTCCAGGCCTTCGCCGGACTCGGGCAGGTAGACCACCATCACCTGGAACAACGGGTGCCGTGCCAGCGACCGTTCCGGGTTGACCGCGTCGACCAGGCGCTCGAACGGCAGCTCCTGATGCTCGAAGGCGGCCAGGTCCGCCGCGCGCACGCGCGCCAGCAGGTCGCCGAACGCCGGGTCGCCGGACAGATCGGTCCGCAACACCAGCGAGTTCACGAAGAAGCCGACCAGCGACTCCAGCCGTTCGTCGGTGCGGCCGGAACTCGGGGCACCGAGCGGGATGTCGTCCCCGGCGCCGAGCCGGTGCAGCAACGCGGCGACCGCGGCCTGGGCCAGCATGAACATGCTGACGTCGTGCCGTCGCGCCACCTCGCGCAGACGTCCGGTGAGCACGTCATCGATCGGGAAGGTGACCAGGCCGCCGCGGTGACTCGCCTCGGCCGGACGCGGACGGTCGGTGGGCAGGGTCAGCTCGTCCGGCAATCCGGCCAACGCGTCCCGCCAGAACTCGAGCTGTCCGGCTGACGTCGATTCCAGTAGTTCGCGCTGCCACAACGCGTAGTCCGCGTACTGGACCGGGAGTTTTGTCCATTGTGGAGTCTCGTTGGCGAGCCGAGCCGCGTAGGCCGTCGCGAGGTCGTTCATCAGCGGTCCGCGCGACCACTCGTCCGTCGCCACGTGGTGCAGCACCAGCAGCAGGACGTGCTCTCGCGGTGAGACGGCGAAGACCGTCACCCGGATCGGAAGGTCCTCGTCGAGTGCGAACCCGCGCCCGGCTTCGGCGGACAGCTGGGCTGGGAGGTCTTCGGCGGCCACGAACGTGACGTCCGGCCGCGCATCGGCGAGAACATGCTGCGACGCAACACCTTCCTCCTCGACGAACACGGTCCGCAGCGTCTCGTGCCGCTCCACGACGTCACCGATGGCCGCACGCAAGGCATCGGCATCCAGTTCGCCGTGCAAACGCCAGGCGAGCGGGATGTTATAGGTCGGCGTGCTCCCCTCGAGCTGGTACAGGAACCACAACCGTTGCTGCGCGGGCGAAAGCGGCAGCACCTCGGGCCGCTGCCCGGCGGTCAGGGCCGGACGGGCCGACGGTGCCGCGAGCCGCTCGGCCAGGGCCGCCACTGTGGGCGCGTCGAACACGTCGCGGACCGACACTCCCGCGTCGAGACCGGCGGTGATCCGGCTGACCAGCCGCATCACCAGCAGCGAATGCCCGCCGAGCGCGAAGAAGTCGTCATCGATCCCGACACTCTCCACACCGAGCACGTCAGCGAAGAGCGCGCACAACGCCACTTCGCGCGCGTTCCGCGGTTCACGGCCTTCAACGGTCGCGAACTCGGGTGAAGGGAGAGCTTTACGGTCGATCTTGCCGTTCGGGGTCAGCGGGATCTCGTCGAGGACGACGATCGCCGACGGCACCATATGCTCGGGCAGCTTCGCGGCCACCTCCGTCCGCAGGCCGCTGTCGGACCCGACGACGTAAGCCACCAACCGGTCTTCCCGGGCCACGACCACGGCACGCGTGACGGACCCGGAAGCGGTCAAGGCCGCCTCGACCTCACCGAGTTCGACCCGGAAGCCGCGGATCTTGACCTGGTCGTCGACTCGGCCCAGGAACTCCAGCACGCCCTCGCCGGACCAGCGGGCGAGGTCGCCGGTGCGGTACATCCGCTCCCCCGCGGTGAACGGGTTCGCCACGAACCGCTCGGCGGTCAGCCCAGGCCGGGCGAGGTATCCGCGAGCGAGCTGGACTCCGGCGAGGTAGAGCTCACCGGGGACACCCGGCGGAACCGGGTTGAGCCGCGCGTCCAGTACGTAGGTGCGCGTGTTCCACACCGGACGTCCGATCGGGACGGACGGTGTCGTCTCCGCACCGGCGGGCCAGGCGGTGACGTCGACCGAAGCCTCTGTCGGGCCGTAGAGGTTGTGCAGACCGTCGCCGAGGACGTCGGCGAACCTGCGGGCGAGGCCGGAAGGCAATGCCTCGCCACTGCAGAGGACGCGACGGAGGCCGGTGCAGCCGGCCGCGGCCGGTGTCTCCAGGAACAGGGCCAGCATCGACGGGACGAAGTGGACGGTCGTGATCCGGGCGGCGCGGATCAGCTCGGCCAGGTAGACCGGGTCCTTGTGGCCTTCGGGTTCGGCGACCACCAGCGTCGCGCCGGTGACGAGCGGCCAGAAGAACTCCCACACCGACACATCGAAACTCGACGGCGTCTTCTGCAGAACCCGATCATCGGCGGTCAGGCCGTACTTGTCCTGCATCCACAGTAGACGGTTCACGATGCCGGAATGGGGCACGACAACGCCCTTGGGACGACCGGTCGAACCCGACGTATAGATCACGTACGCCGGAGCACCCGGATCGACGACCCGGTCAAGATTCGCACCGGAGTAGCCGTCGAGTTCGGGGAAGGTGTCGATGACGACGGCGGGAGCCGCGTCTTCGAGCATGAACGCGATGCGATCGGCCGGGTAGTCGCGATCGATCGGCAAGTAGGCGCCACCCGCCTTGTGCACCGCGTACAAGGCCACGACCAGCTCGATCGACCGCGGCAACGACACCGCGACGACCGACTCCGCGCCCACGCCCTGCTCGACCAGCCACCGGGCCAGCTGGTTCGCCCGCGCATCGAATTCCGCGTAGGAGAGCTCGGTGCCCTCGAACACCAACGCGGGGGCATCCGGAGTCCGCGCCACCTGAGCCTCGAACAGCTCCGGCAGCGTCGCGACCGGCACCTCGCGAGCAGTGCTGTTCCACTCGGTCACCCGCGCGAGCTCGTCCCCGACGAGGACGTCGAGCGCGGCGACCGGCCGGTCCGGCTCGGCGGTGACCTGCTCCAGGACGGACGTGAGCCGGGTGAGCAGCCGCCCGGCGGTCGCCGCGTCGGCGAGGTCTTCGGCGTACTCCAGCATCAGCGTGGCGGTGTGCTCGTCGTCGACCATCGTGAAATGCAGGTCGAACTTGGCCATGCCGGTGTCCATCTCGAACCACTCGGCGGGCAGGCCGAGCACGTCGTGGGCACCGCTCTGCCGGTGGTAGCCCACCATCACCTGGAACAGCGGAGTACGGCCCGGCCTCCGGGGCGGGTTCAGTTCCTCGACGACGCGCTCGAACGGCAGATCACCGTGCGAGAACGCGGCGAGGTCGGCCTCGCGCACGCGATCGAGCAGTTCGGCGAACGTCGGCTCGCCGGAGAGATCGGTGCGCAGCACCAGGGTGTTCACGAAGAAGCCGACGAGGTCGTCGAGTGCCGCGTCGGTGCGCCCGGCGATCGGGGCACCCAACGGGATGTCGTCGCCGGCGCCGGTCCGGTGCAGCAGCACGGCGACCGCCGCCTGCAGCACCATGAACGGACTCGCCCCGGACCCGGCGGCCAGGTCGCGCACCGCCGCCGACAACGTGGCGGGCAGCGGCGACTTGGCCTTCCCACCCCGGCCGGTCGGGCGGAGCGGCCGCGGCCGGTCCAGGGGCAGCGTCAGCTCGTCCGGAGCGCCACGCAGGGAGTCCGCCCAGAACGTGACCTGTGCGGCGCCGCGCTGGTCGAGGAAGTCCTTCTGCCACAAAGCGAAGTCGGCGTACTGGACGGGCAGGTCCGTCCACACCGGACTCGATCCGGCGAGGCGCGCGTGATACGCCGAGGTCAGGTCGCCCAGGAACGGGCGGTCGGACCATTCGTCGGTCGCGACGTGGTGCAGGACGAGCGAGATCACCTGGTCCTCGGCGCCGAGCCGCAGAACCCGCAACCGGACCGGGATCTCCCGCGCCAGGTCGAACGGCGTCCGCGAGAGTTCGGCGACGCGGGCGTCCAGTCCGGCCTCGTCACAGTCCTCGACGGTGAACGGGATCTCCGGCGCGTCGAGAACGTGCTGGTAGGGCTCGCCGTCGTGCTCGACGAACACCGTCCGCAGAACCTCGTGCCTGCCGAGCACGTCGCCCAGCGCGGCCCGCAGGGCTACGAGATCGAGGCGGCCGCGGAGCCGGAACGTCAGCGGGAAGTTGTACGCGACCGCGTTCGGTTCCATCCGGTCGACCAGCCAGAGACTGCGCTGAGCCGACGAAAGCGGGACCCGGTCCGGGCGCTCCACCCGGACTACCGCCGGCCGCGCGGGTTCGCCGCCGCCCGCGCGGGCGGCCAGTTCGGCGACCGTCGGCGCCTCGAACAGATCGCGGATGGCCAGTTCGGCCCCGAGTTCGGTCCGCGCCCGGCTGATCAGCCGGGTCGCGAGCAGCGAATGGCCGCCCAGATCGAAGAAGTCGTCCTCGACACCGACGCCGTCCAGCCCGAGGACCTCGGCGAAGAGCGCGCACAGCGTCTCTTCCTCGACGGTCTCCGCCGGACGGCTCTCGGTGAGCCGCACGGCCGGATCGGCGTCCGGCAGCGCCCGTACGTTGAGCTTGCCGTTGTCCGTCAGCGGCAGGGCGCCGAGGGTGACGAACGCGGCCGGGACCATGTAGTCCGGCAGTTCCGTCTTGAGCCGGTCCCGCAGACGTTGCACCAGCTCACCGCCACCGCGGGCCGACGTCGGGCTCGTGGCGTACTTGGTCAGGTTCGTACCGACCGAAACCGGCTGATGCACCCCGGTGACCAGTGCGTCCGGCTGTCCGTCGTGGACGAACACCGCGTCGAAGGCGCCGTCGGCCGACCAGGTGCAGTGCACCCGGAACCCGAGCCGGGCGCCTAGTTCGTGCACTTCCTCCGGCTCGACACCGCCACCGGTGGCACGGAAGCGTTCGAGGACGTCGATGAGCGGGGCACCGGCGTCCAGTGCCCGCATCGCCTCGACCTCCGACGCCTGCCGTGCGTCCGGGATCCGGCTCACCCGCAGCGTCTCCGCGTCCGCGAGATGACGTTCCAGCGACGCGAGCGAGCCCACCGAGTCCCACGTCAGACGCGGTGCCCGCGCGACCGACAGGGTCTCGGCGGGTTCCTTGACCAGGACCGCGTCGTAGCGGTACCGGCTCAGCTCGTTGTGCAGGCGGGCACGTTTGATCCGGACCTGCGCGGCGACATCCGGCAGTCGCCGGGCGAGCGCGGTGAAGTAGTCCGGATCGATCAGCAGTTCCTTCTCCAGGGCGGCGCCGCGTTCGATCGCCCGCCGCAGCTGGGCGACGTCGGACGTCGCGTCGGCGCGGGTGAGCTGGATCGCGGTGTGGAACGACCGCGCCAGCCGCAGGTTCCGCACGTCGCCGACGAAAAGCGCGCCGCCGGGGGCGAGCAGGCCGATCGCCTTCGTGATGACGTCGGTCAGGTAGTCCACGCTCGGGAAGTACTGGATGACGGAGTTGATCACGATGGTGTCGAAGCGGCCGGCGGGCAGGCCGTCGAACACATGCGCCGGCTGGGCGCGCAGGTTCACCTTGGCCGCCAGCGCCGGATCCTGCTCCAGTTCCCGGTTCAGCTTCGCGATCACCGGCGCGGCGAGGTCGGTACCCCAGTACTCCCGCACCAGCGGCGCGATCTGCCCCATCAGCAGACCGGTGCCGACGCCGATCTCCAGCACTCGCTCCGGCTTCAGTTCGGCGATCCGCTCGACGGTGGCCCGCCGCCATTCCCGCATATGCTCCAGCGGGATCGGGTCGCCGTCGTAGCTGGAGTCCCAGCCCGCGAAGTCCTCGGTGAACAGCGCTGTCGGGATCTCGGTGTACTCGTCGGAATAGATCTGCCGCCATTCGCCGACCTGGTCGGCCTCCGCCTCTGCCCGCGCGTCCCCGCTCAGTTCGGCCGGGACGACGTAGCCGACGAGCCGTTGCAGGCCGGGCGCCGACGGGTCGGGCCGCGCGATGACGGCCGCCTGCGCGACCTCCGGGTTCCGGCTCAGCGCGGTCTCGATCTCGCCGAGTTCGACGCGGTAGCCGCGGATCTTGACCTGGTCGTCGGTGCGGCCGAGGAAGTCGAGGTTCCCGTCCGGGCGACGGCGTACGAGGTCGCCGGTGCGGTACATCCGCCCGCCCCCGGTGGCGAACGGATCCGCGACGAACCGTTCGGCGGTCAGGCCGGGACGTCCGAGATAGCCCCGGGCGAGTCCCTCCCCCGCGATGTAGAGCTCACCCGCGACACCGTCCGGGACGGGCCGGAGCCAGGCGTCGACGATGTACGCGCGGGTGTTCCAGATCGGCATTCCGACGGTCGGGGTGTCACTGTCGGTCGTGCCGCCGCCGAGGGTGTTGATCGTGTACTCGGTGGGGCCGTACAGGTTGTAGCCGTAGGTGCCGTCGGTGTCGCGCAGCCGGTTCCACACCGACTCCGAGACCGCCTCGCCGCCCAGCAGCACGAGCGCGGGCCGGTGCCCGTCCAGTAGTCCTTCTTCGATCAGCAGGTGGGCGTACGTCGGCGTCACGTTGATGACGTCGACCTCGTGCTCGTCGCAGTAGGCCACGAGCGCCCGCGCGTCCCGCCGCAGTTCCTCGTCGCAGACGTGGACCTCGTGCCCCTCGACGAGCCACAGCAGCTCTTCCCAGGACATGTCGAAGGCGAACGACACGGTGTGCGCGATCCGCAGGCGCCGTCCGCCCGCCGACGCGATGGCCGGGGCGAAGATCGCGCCCTGGTGGTTGAGCTGCATGTTCGTCAGGCCGCGGTACGGCGTGACGACGCCCTTGGGCTTGCCGGTCGAGCCGGACGTGTAGATGACGTACGCCGGGTGCTCCATACGGTCCGCGCGGCCTCGCGCGAACAGCGGGCGCTCGGCGTCGGAGATCGGGCCGTCGTCGAACGCCCTGTCCTCGTGCTCGTCGACCAGGACCCGCGGCGTGGCCTCGGGAAGCGTCGCCGAGACGTCCTTGGTGGACACGAGACACAGCGGTGCCGCGTCCTCCAGCATCACCGCGAGCCGGTCGGCCGGGTAGTCCAGTTCCAGCGGCAGGTAGGCCGCGCCGGTCCGCAGCACCGCGAACAGGGCGACGACCATGTCGATCGAACGCGGCAGACCGAGCGCGATCACCTGCTCCGGCGCGGCGCCCTTGGCCAGTAGCAGCCGCGCCATCCGGTTGATCCGCGCGTCGAGTTCGGCGTAGGTCAGTTGTTCCGCGCCGAACACCAGGGCGGTCGCGTCGGGAGTCCGTTCCGCCTGGACGGCGAGCAGATCCGCGATCGTGTCCTCGATCACCGGATGCTCGGCTTCGGCCCAGCCCGCCTCCAGCGCGGCACGGTCCTCGGTGGACACCGTCGCGAGCGCGCCGACCGGTTTCGCCGGATCGTCGATGAGCTGTTCGACCAGCGAGGTGAACCGGTCCAGCACCGAAGCGGCACCGGCCGCGTCGATCACGTCGTCCCGGTAGGACAGCGTGAACCGCATTTCCTCGCCCGGGGTCACCACGAGCGTCAGTGGGTAGTGGGTCGCGTCGATGTTGAGCAGGTCGGTGATGCCGTGCCGGTGACGAAGCCCGTCGCGGCGCTCGTCACCGTCGGCGTTGCGCAGCACGAAGAGCGTGTCGAATAAGACGCGATGCCCGGCTTCCCGCTGCAGGACGCCGAGGCTCATGAACTCGTACGGCGTCAGGTCCATCCGCTCGGACTGCAGCCGCCGCACCATGTCCAGGACCGGTTCGGCCGGGTCGAGCCGGATCCGGGTGGGCACGGTGTTGAGGAACAGGCCGATGGTGTTCTCGATGTCGGGTACGGCGGCTGGCCTGCCCGCGACGGCGGCGCCGAAGACGACGTCGTGGCGGCCGGTCATGGTCGACAGGACCAGGCCCCAGGCGGCGTTGAGCACGGAGTTGACGGTCAGCCCGTGCCGTCGCGCCTGGTCCCGAAGCCTGCGGCTGAGGTCGCCGGACAGGACCGTGTCGAGGTCGACCGGGGTGGCCGGGACCAGATCCTGGCCTTCCGGCCCGACGACGGTCGGCTCGGCGAGCCCGGACAGCGCCTCGCGCCACGCACTCGTGGCGACTTCGATGTCCTGCCGGTCCAGCCAGCGCAGGAAGTCCACATAGGACCCGGGGCTGGGCAGACTCCGGTCGTCCCCGCCGAGGTCGTACAGCTCGAACAGCTGCTCGATGAACAACCACGCCGACCAGCCGTCCCACAACAGCAGATGCCGGTTCAGCACGACACGGTCGCGCCCGTCCCCGAGCCGCACCAGCTTGAGCCGGAACAGCGGCGGGGCGCCGAGGTCGAAGCGCGTCGCGCGGTCCTCGGCCATCAGTTCTGCCAAGCGTGTTCGCCGTTCCTCTTCGGACAGCTCCGAGAGGTCCACTTCGGACAGTGGGGGTTCGACCGCGGCGGCGACGAACTGCACCGGGCCGCGCAGTCCTTCGCTGGTGAACCCGGCCCCGAGGCTCGGGATCCGGCGGAGCAGCGCGGACACCGCCGACCGGAGGCGCTCGGCGTCCAGGCGGTGATCGAAGTCGATCGCCTCCTGGATCGTGTAGATGTCGACGCGGTCCGAGTTGTAGCTGGAGTGGAAGAACAGGCCTTCCTGCAACGGCGACAGCGGCCAGACGTCGGCCACCGGCACGGGGCTCGACCGTTCGACGCGGTCGATCTCCTCCTGGGTCAGCGACACCAGTTCGAGGTCGGACGGCGTGAGACCCACGTCCTCGCCGGTGCGAGCCGTCGCGAGTTCGGTCAGTGCGGCGACCCAGCGGTCCGCGAGCGCGACGGCGTCGGCAGGCCCCGCGAACGTCGCCGTCAGCCTCGGCCCGGCTTCGGTGTCCTCGCAGACGGCCCCGATCCGCAGGACGTGGTCACCGGGCGGCGGCACCGCCGGACGTCCGGCGACCTGCCACTCCCCCGCGCCGGCCGGGACTCGGCCGTCGTATCGCAGCGCGATCCCCGGCCGCGCGAACCCGGCGAACAGCGACGCGGTCTGGGCGTTGAGGTAACGCAGGAGCCCGTATCCGCCGGGGACCTCGCGCACGGTCTCCTTGACCGCCTTGAGCAGCGACGGCGGCTCGCCGGTGGCGCTGATCCGCACCGGATGCGCCGAGGTGAGCGCGCCGATCGTGTCCGGGAGATCGTTTACCCGGGCATGGACGTCGACGAGGAGGTCACCCTCGACGGCGGACTTGAGCGCTGCCAGGAGGACGTCGGTCACGTCTCCGTGCGCCGAGGACGGCAGCGCCTCGACCAGCGCCCGAGTGTCCTCAGTGGACAGACTGATCGTGCGGTCGGTCATCACGCCGGTCACGGGAACCGCGTAGGCGCCGGGCGCCAGGGTCTCGGTCCAGTGTTCGATCTCGCCGAGCAGCGCGGGATCCTGCGCGCCTTCGGTGATCCGGCGAGCGATGGTCCGCAGCGACGTCCCGACAGGAGCGAATACGGGAGCCCTGCCGCCGGTCACGGCCCGCCAGGCGGCGGCGAGATCGGCCGCCAGCCTCGTCCAGCTTCGCGCGTCGAGCAGAACCGGGTGTGCGATCAGGAGGAGCCTGCCCGGCTCGTCACCGGCGTCGAACCAGACCGCCTGCAACAGCGTGTCGACCAGCCGGTCGACGGCGGCCTCGTACTCCGCTTCCTGCGAATCGGTGGCGCGGCGGAGCAGGTCCGCGGCCGAGACCGTCCCTTGTGGACGTGTTTCGAGCGACCACAGCACCGAAGCGACCCGCGACAACCGGAGACGCAGACCGTCGTGATGGTCGAGGACCAGTTGCAGGGCCGCCGCGAGCGTCTCGACGTCGGCACCGGACGGCGTGCTCAGCACCACCGACTCGGGCTGCGCCGCGGAACCCAGTTCCCGGAGGCGGAGGACCTCGGGCAGAAGCGGGACGGCGCCGACACCCTCGGCATCGGCCACCGGTCCCGGCTCGGCCTGGGTGAAGGAGGCGGCGAGCGCGGCGGGGGTCCGGAGTTCGAAGACGTCCTTCGGGCTCAGTTCGAAGCCCGCCCGGCGCGCGCGGCTCGACACGGCGATGGACGAAATGCTGTCGCCGCCCAGCAGGAAGAAGTCACCGTCGGCACCGACCCCGTCGAGACCGAGGACGTCGGCGAAGATCGCCGCGAGCGCGCGTTCCCGCTCGTCACCGGGCACCGTCGGCGCAGGCGTGGCGATCTCGGGCGCGGGCAGCGCCCGCACGTCGAGCTTTCCGCTGGGGGTCAGAGGAAATTCGTCGAGGACCACGAACGCCTGCGGGACCATCGGAGCGGGCAAGGCGTCACTCACCGCCGCTCGCAACCGCTCCGGATCCGCGCCACCGGCCACGTAGCCGACGAGTGCGCCGTCCTTCGCCACCACCGCCGACGCCGTGACGCCGGGCTGCGCGGCGAGAACGGCCTCGATCTCGCCGAGTTCGATCCGGTTGCCGCGGATCTTCACCTGACGGTCGGTGCGGCCCAGGTACTCGATCTCGCCGTCGGCGCGGCGCCGGACCAGGTCCCCGGTCCGGTACAGCCGCTGCCCCGGTTCGCCGAACGGGTCGGCGACGAACCGTTCGGCGGTCAGACCGGGACGCCCGTGATAGCCGCGCGCCAACTGGACACCGGCGAGATAAAGCTCGCCCGCGACACCGTCGGGCACCGGACGGAGGTAGCCGTCGAGGACGTGCGTCCGCATGTTCCACACCGGACGCCCGATGGGGACAGTGATCCCGTCGGAGCCGGTGGCGTCGAAGAAGGTCGCGTCCACGGCGGCCTCGGTCGGCCCGTAGAGGTTGTACAGCGGAACACCGACGAGCGAACGCCAGCGGGCGGAGATCTCGCCGGGCAGCGCCTCACCACCGGCGAAGACCCGCCGCAGCGAGCGAGCCCTGCCGAGCTCTTCGATGACCTCCTCGCTGCCGAGGAACACGGCGAGCAGGGAGGGGACGACCTGCAGGGTGGTGATCCCCCGGTCCCGGACCAGCCGCGCGAGATAGGCCGGATCGCGGTGGCCGTCCGGTTCGGCCAGCACCACCGTGGCGCCTTCGCACAACGCCCAGAAGAACTCCCAAACGGACGCGTCGAAACCCGATGGCGTCTTCTGCAGTACTCGGTCCGAGGCCGTGAGCCGGTACTCGTGCTGCATCCAGGCCAGATGGTTGACGGTCGCGCGATGTGTGACGGCCACACCCTTCGGCCGTCCTGTCGAGCCGGAGGTGTAGATCAGGTAGGCGGTGTTGTCCGGTCCGGCGGCGGTGCCCTGGACATCGTCGACCGCGGTCTCGCCGGTCACGGAAACGTGGGTCAGCCCGGCGACGGCGGGGATCCGCGAGGCAGACCCGGGTTCCGAGACCACGAGCCGCGCACCGGAATCGGCCAGCATGTATTCGAGGCGATCGGCCGGGTAGTCGAGGTCGATCGGCAGGTAGGCGGCCCCGGCCTTGAGCACCCCCAGGAGGGCGACCATCAGCTCGGCCGACCTCGGCACGGCGACGGCCACGATCTCCTCGGGACCGGCTCCGAGGGAACGCAGCCTGCGCGCCAGGCTCTCCGCACGCGCGTCGAGGTCCGCGTAGGACAGCTCGGTGTCCTTGAACACCACCGCCGTCGCGGACGGCGTCTTGGCGACCTGTTCGGCGAAGGCCCCGGCCAGCGTGCGCTCGGGCACCGGATGCGCGGTCGCGTTGAGTTCGGTCAGGCGCCCGCGTTCGGCGGGCGACAGCAGATCGACGGCCGCGATCGGCAGGCCGGGGTTCGCGGTCAGCGTCTCCAGCAGGCGGGCGAACCGCTCCGCGAGCTGCCCGGCCGCGACCGCGCCGATCCGGTTCGCGTCGAACTTGAGGGTGAACTCGAGGTCATCGCCGGGTGTCGCGCTCACCGCGACCGGGTAATGCACCGCGTCGGTGACCTCGACGCCGGTGAGGCGCAGGGTTCCGGAGGGCTCCTCACGCGGGAAGTTCTCGACTGCCACCAGGGTGTCGAACAGGTCTTGCCGCCCGGCACCGGCGAGACGCTGCAGTTCGCCGAGGCCGAGATGCTGGTGCTCCAGCAAGGACGCCTGCTCGTCCTGCAGCCGCCGCAGCACCGCGGCGACGGTTTCGGACGGGGACCAGCGCAGCCGCACCGGCACCGTGTTGATGTAGAGGCCGACCGCCGACTCGATCCCGGCGGCACCGGTGTCCCGCCCGGAGACCGTGCAGCCGAACAGCACGTCGTCCCGGCCGGTAAGCCCGCCGAGCACCAGGCCCCAGGCACCGTGCAGGACGGTACCGAGGGTGAGACCGTGCGCTCGCGTCATGGCGGACAGCTCCGCGGTGGCCCGCCCGCCGAGGTTCAGACGCACTCGGCCCGGCTGTGGTGTGGTCGCCGGCGCCTCGATCAGCCGGGTGGGTTCGTCCACTCCGGACAGCGCGTTCCGCCAGGCTTCCCGCGAGGCCTCGTGGTCGCGGGAAGCGAGCCGCCGCAGGTGGCCGGCGCGGGTGTCCGGTTCAGGAAGCGCGTCCACCTCGGGGTAGCCGGCCAGCAGTTCGCGGAGCAGCACCGCGACCGACCAGCCGTCGGCGATGACGTGGTGGAACGTGAGCGCCAGCTTGGCGCGGCCCTCACCGAGGCGGGCGAAGGCCGCCCGCAACAGAGGCGGCCGGGCGAAGTCGAACCGGCGCGCACGATCGACTTCGAAGGCTTCCGCGGCGTCTTCGGCGGTCACTTCGCGCCACGGCAGTTCGGCGTGCCGGGTCACCGTCTGGACGACCTGGCCGCCGTCGAGCTGCCGGAAACCGGACCGGAGCGAGGAGTACCGGTCGAGCAAGGCCTGCAGCGACCGGCGCAGCGCGTCGGCGTCGACATCGCCTTCGAGGTCCAGCACCTCCTGGACCGTGTAGACGTCGGCGGCCGAGCCGCCTTCGAACTCCGCGTGGAAGAAGAACCCTTCCTGCAACGGGGTCACTGGCAGGACGTCGGCGTATTCGGCGAGCGACGCGCGTTCGGCGTCGGTCAGCTCCAGCAACGAGCGATCGTCCACAGTGGATTCTCCGGGGACGACGTCCGCGCATTCGGCGAGGGCCTCGGGCGTCCGGTGCCGGAACACCTGGCGCGGGGTGATGGCGAGGCCGTGTTCCGCCGCGCCGAGCACCAACCGAATGGACAGGATGCTGTCGCCGCCGAGCGAGAAGAAATCGTCGTCGGCCCCGGCGGACGGCAGGCCGAGCACCCTCGCGACGACGTCGCACAGGATCCGTTCCCGCTCGGTACGCGGCGCCCGGCCCGTGGCGGCGGCGCCGAAGTCCGGCAACGGCAGCGAAGTGCGGTCGAGTTTGCCGTTCGGCATGATCGGCAGGCGTTCCAGTTCGACGAACGCCGACGGCACCATGTACTGCGGCAGCACCGATTCCGCGTGGGTCCGCAGCTCCTTGAGCAGCGACGGCGATCCGCCCGCTTCCGGGACGACGTAGGCGACCAGTCGCCGGTCCCCCGGCTTGACCTCGCGCGGAACGACGGCGATCCGCTCGACCCCGGCCCGAGCCGCGAGCGCGGATTCGATCTCCCCGGGTTCGATGCGGAACCCCCGGATCTTGACCTGGTGATCGGTGCGGCCGAGGAAGTCGAGGTTGCCGTCGGCGCGCCAGCGGACCCGGTCGCCGGTGCGGTACATGCGTTCGCCCGCGCCGGCGAACGGATCGGCGACGAAGCGCTCGGAGGTCAGGCCCGCGCGTCCGGCGTAACCCCGCGCGAGTCCGCGGCCACCGACGTACAACTCTCCTTCGACGCCGACCGGGACCGGCCGCAGCGCGGTGTCGAGGACGTAGCAGCGGGTGTTCGGATCCGGCCCGCCGATCGGGATCGGCCCGGTCCAGCCGGGTTCGGCCGCCCACAGCGTCGAGTTCACCGTCGCCTCGGTCAGCCCGTACGCGGCCACGACCCGCAGATCCTCGGCCCAGCGCGCGATCAGTTCCGGCGGGACGGTCTCGGTGCCGACGATCAGCACCGCGCCCTTCGGCAGTTCGCAGTCCGGTGGCAGCGCCGCGACCAGCGACGGTGGCAGGATCATGTGGGTCGCGGCGTTCGCGGTGATGTAGCCGGTCAGTTCGACGCCCGCGACACGGCGATGCGACGGGACCACGATGACCGTGCCGCCCACGCACAGCGACATCACCAGATCCCAGACCGTCACGTCGAACCCGGTCGAGGCGAACTGGACGACCCGGCTGTCCGGGCCGATGCCGATACGTTCGGTCGCCGTGCTGATCAAGCTGCCGATCCCGTCGTGGGACAGGACGACACCCTTCGGCTTCCCGGTCGAACCGGAGGTGTAGATGACGTACGCGGCCCTGTCCAGCGTGATCCCCGCGACGTCCACAGTGGACGCATCGAGGGTCGCGAGCTCCGCGACGACCGCGGGATCGTCCAGCAGTACGCGTTCGACGTCCACAGTGGACGGAAGCTGCGCCGCCTCGTCCCTCGTGGACACCACGATCTCGGCACCGGCGTGGGACAGCATGTAGGCGATGCGGTCTTCGGGGTGGTCGAGGTCGAGCGGGAGGTACGCGGCCCCGGCCTTCATGACGGCCAGCAGGGCGACGACCAGATCGGCCGAACGCGGCATCGCCACGGCGACGACGTCCTCGTCGGAGACACCTCGCCGCCGCAAGAGCCGGGCCAGGCGATTGGCGGCGGCGTCGACCTCGGCGTAGGTCAGCCGGACGTCCTCGCAGACGACGGCCTCGGCGGCCGGCTTCCGCGCCACGACCCGGGCGAACGCCTCGGGCCAGGACACCTCCGGCGCGTCCGCCGCCACGGCGGTCCCGAAGTCGTCCAGCACCAAGGCGCGTTCCTCGGCGGAAAGGAGGTCGACGGAGGCCAGCGGCAGATCCGGCCGCTCCAGCAGGGCGTCCAGCACCGCGGTGAACCGGCGCCGGTGCTCGGCCAGCTCCTCGTCCGAGGAGACGGCCGCGTCCGCGTCGAAGTCGAGCCGCAGGCCCCGGCCCTCACCGTCGTCGTACGCGGCGATGGCCACGTCGCTGATCGGCCCGAGTTCGAGGTTGTGCACGGTGGCGCTCGCGTCGCCGAACGCGAGTTCGGCGTCGACGGCCATGAAGTTCACGCTCAGCCCGACGAGTTCGTGCACTCCGCCGCTCGCGCCGAGTTCGCGCGCGAGGTCCTCACCGCGATACCGGCTGTGCGTCAGCAGCGCGGTCACCTTCGCCGCGACCTGGGCGACCAGCTGAGACGCCGTCATCTCGGGCCGCACGGTCAGCCGCAGCGGGAGGACGTTCGACGTCATGCCGGGCTGCTCTCGCAGCTCACGGGTGGTGCGAGCGGTGACCGGCAGACCGAGCACCACGTCTTCGGCACCGGTCACGCGATGGGCGTAGGCCGCCACCGCGGCGATCGTGACGCGCGACAGCCGCGTTCCCGAGTCCAGCGCCAGCTTGCGCAGGCGCCCGGTCTTCGCCGTGGGCAGCTCCCAGGAGTGCCGGCGCAGCCGGACCGGACCGGACGAGGCGCGTTCGAGCAGCCGTACGGGATTCGGCCTGCCCGCGAGTTCGGCGAGCCAATACGCGCGGTCGGCCGCACCGTCGTAAGCGGCTTCGGCGTCAGGCAGTCCCGAGAGCGGCCAAGCGACCTCCTCCGCGGTCCCCGCGTACAGCTCGGCCGCGCGGCGCGCGAGCACCGCCTGGCCGTAGGCGTCCATCACCAGGTGGTGATAGCGCTGGAACCAGCGGACCCGGTCCTCGGCCAGCACCAGCAGCGCGTGCGCGGTGAGCGGGCCCCGGCCGAGGTCCGCCACGACGGCCAGTTCCGCCCGCATCCACTCGTCGGAGGCGCCTTCCGGGTCCGGCTCGCCACTGAAGTCGAGAACGGCGACCTCCCCCGGAGTGGCGGGCCGCTGCACCGGCGTCCCGTCCTCGTGGTCGACCGTGACGTGCAGGCATTCGGCCTCCGCGACCGCCCGCCGGACGGCGTCGCCCAGCCGGCCCAGGTCGATCCCGCCGCGGAGATCGGTGAACCAGCCGATCGTGTAGACCGGGTCGGCCGGGTCGAGCTGCTGAGCCAGCCAGATCCCCTTCTGGGCCGAAGTCAGGGGAAAGCCGCGGGTCATCGGGGTGCCTCCACCGGTCGAGCCTGTTGAACGTCGTGCGCGGGTCAAGCGGGGCCGGTGCCGCTCACGGCGTATTCGGGGCGCGAGGTCCCGGCAGCCCGGCGGTCCACAATGGACTGCAGGATCTCGCCGACGCGGACGGCGGTGTTGGACAGCAGCGACGACGTGATGCCGTGGGTGTGCTCGGTGCCGCCCTGGAGGTAGATCCCGCCCTCCAGCGGCGGATCGGTGACGAGCCGGTAGTCGCGTTCGACTCGCAGCCTGCCCTCGTCGTCGCGGGCACAGGTCGCCCCGAGCTCACCGAGCAACGGCGTCGGGTCGGCCGGGCTGTACCCGGTGGCGTAGACCACGAAATCGGCGTCGAGCCGGGTCCGCTCGCCGGTCTCCAGCGCCTCGATGGTGACGCGGACCTCGGAACCGGTGTCGGTGACCTCGGTCGGTCGGGAGACGTTGATCAGCTTGAGCCGCTCGATCCCCTGCACCTTCTCGCGGTAGATGCGGCGGTACAGCTCGTCGATCAGCTCGATGTCGACGGCCGAGTAGTTCGTCGCGCCGTGGTAGCGCATCAGGCGTTCCTTGACGGCTTCCGGCGCCTCGTAGAACCGGCCGACCGCCTCGGGGTCGAAGATCCGGTTGGCGAACGCGCTGTCGTCGGCCGGGCTGTAGCCGTAGCGCGCGAACACCGCGCAGACCTCCGCCTTCGGGAAACGGTCGTGCAGCAGGGCGCTGACCTCCGCCGCGCTCTGGCCGGCGCCGACGACGACGAACCGGCGCGGATCCTCGGCCGCCAGTCCCTCGATGCGGTGCAGCAGTTCGCTGTTGTGCCAGACGCGAGTGCCCGGGGTCACACCTTCGGGCAGGTTCGGCCGCAGACCGGTGCCCATCACCAGATTGCGGGCGCGCAGATCGACCAGCTCGCCGTCGGTGCGGGCGTGGACGTCGAAGTACACGATCTCCTCGCCGTCGAAGACCGGCGTGACCGAAAGCACTTCCGTGCCGTACGAAACGACGTCGTCCACCTTCGCCGCGGCCCACTCGAAGTAGTCGTGGAACTCGATCCGCAGCGGGAAGAGGTTCTTGTGGTTGATGAAATCGACCAGGCGCCCCTTGCTGTGCAGGTACGACAGGAAGCTGAACGAACTCGTCGGGTTCCGCATCGTCGCCAGGTCCTTGAGGAACGAGACCTGCATGGTGGCGTTGTCGATCAACATCCCGCGATGCCAGCCGAACCGGACCTGGCGCTCGAGGAAGTGGGCGGTGACGGTCTCGGCTCCCGGCACGGAGTTGTGTTCGGCGAGGGCGATCGCGAGCGCCAGGTTCGACGGCCCGAACCCGACCCCGACCACGTCGTAGACCGGAATCCGTTCACCGACCACTGCTCGTGCCATCTTGAACCCCTTGCGCGGCTCAGCCGCATCTCGGTACTTCGTTACAAGAACAAGGGAACCCTAACCTAACTTAGGTGAGGCTCAACTAGTACTTTCAGTGGTGATGTTCATCCCTCGACCAGGAGGAGGCCGGTCCCATGCGGGTCGCCATGTTCGGATACCAGACCTGGGGACACCGCACCCTGCGGGCTTTGATCGACGCGGGTCACGACGTCGCCCTCGTCGTCACCCACCCGAAGAGTGACCACGCTTACGAGAAGATCTGGTCGGATTCGGTCGCGGACCTCGCCGAGGCCAACGGCATCCGCGCCCTGCTGCGCCAGCGGCCCGACGACGCGGAACTGCTGGCGGAGCTGAAGGAAGCCGAGCTCGACCTGATCGTCGCCAACAACTGGCGCACCTGGCTGCCGCCCGAGATCTTCTCGATGCCGCGCCACGGAACGCTGAACGTGCACGACTCGCTGCTGCCCGCCTACGCCGGTTTCTCGCCGCTGATCTGGGCGCTCATCAACGGCGAGCCGGAAGTCGGCGTCACGGCCCACATGATGGACGGCGACCTCGACGCCGGCGACATCGTGCTGCAGCGGTCCGTCCAGGTGGGACCGAAGGACACGACGACCGATCTCTTCCACCGGACGGTCGACCTCATCGCGCCGATCACCACCGAGGCCATCGAACTGATCCAGAGCGGGGACTTCACCCCGGTCAAACAGGACAGGTCGAAGGCCAGCTTCTTCCACAAGCGCGCCCTCGAAGACAGTCTCATCGACTGGACCTGGCCCGCCGACGAGATCGAGCGGCTGGTGCGGGCGCAGTCGGATCCGTACCCCAACGCCTTCACCTACCACCGCGGCAAGCAGCTGCGCGTCGTCCGCTCCTCAGTGTCGGAGGGTCACTACGGCGGCACCCCGGGCCGGATCTTCATCCGTGAGGGCGAAGGCGTCGTGATCGTCGCCGGCCCCGAATCGCGTCGCGGTCGCTCGCACGGCCTCGTCATCGAGCGCGTGCGGACCGAGGACGGCACCGAACTCACCGCGAACGAGTACTTCCGCACCATGGGCGGCTACCTCACGACCCGGCCCTGACCTGCCGATTCGAGGTCGTCGGAAAAAAGTCATCGCAGCACCGATGAGTTCCTGCGACGGGCGCCGTTACATCGGGTAAGAACACTCGATGGGAGGCGCCATGACCAGCACCGACACGGACGAAACGGTCGCCGCGGCGAAGGCGGGGGACGAATCCGCCTTCGCCCGGCTGACCGGACGGCACCGACGCGAACTGCACGTCCACTGCTATCGGATGCTCGGCTCGTTCGACGAGGCGGAGGACGTCGTCCAGGAGGCGCTGCTCAACGCCTGGCGTGGGCTGGACACCTTCGACGGCGGGAACTTCCGGGCGTGGCTGTACCGGATCGCCACCAACGCCTGCCTCGACGCGATCCGCAAAAGCTCGCGACGGATCTCGTCGCTGCGGTCGTTCGCCGAAGTCCCTTGGATCCAGCCGTATCCGGACCGGCTGCTGGACGAGATCGCGCCACCCGACGCCGAACCGCACGCGCTCGCCGTCGCCAGGGAGACCATCGAACTCGCCTTCCTCGCCGCCCTCCAGTTGCTTCCACCGCAGCAGCGCGCCGTCCTGATCCTGCGCGACGTGCTCGGCTGGACCGCCGCGGAAAGCGCCACCCTGCTGGACCTCACCGTCCCCGCCGCGAACAGCGCGCTGCAGCGCGGCCGGGCGACCTTGCGCGAAAACCTTCCCGAGCAGCGCGGCGAGTGGTCGGCCGCGGCACCGTCCGAAGAGGAACGCGCGCTGGTCCGGCGTCTGGTCGAAGCCCACGATCGGGGCGACTTCGGCTCGCTGAGCACCCTGGTCCGCGACGACGTCCGCGTGACCATGCCGCCGGAACCCCACTGCTACATCGGGCTCGAACACCTCGCCAGGCACGCCAGGATCGCCGAAGAGATGGGCGAATGGCGCGCCGTCGGGGTCGACTCGAACCGGATGCCCGCGTTCGCCTCGTACCTCCGGCGTCCCGGCGACACCGAGTTCCGCGCCTTCAAACTCGACGTCCTCCGCGTCGTCGACGGCCGCGCCATCGAGTTCACCACGTTCGACAGTCACCTGTTCCCGGCCTTCGGCCTGGACGCGATCCTGAGGGGATGAAGCAATGCCGGAGAAGATGACCGACGAACAGCGCCGCGCGTTCCTCGCCGAAGGCACCCGCACCGCCGTCTTCGCGACGGTCCGCCCGGACGGCAGGCCGCACGCGGTCCCGGTCTGGTTCGCCGTCGACGGGGACGACATCCTGGTCAACCTCGGCGCCGACACCGTCAAAGGCCGGACGCTCAAAGAGAATCCGCGCGTTTCGGTCGTCGCCGACGACCCGCGTCCGCCGTACTCGTTCGTGAGTGTGGAGGGTGTCGCGGAGATCGTCACCGATCCCGAAGGCGTCCGGCGCGGCTCGGAACTGATCGCACGGCGGTATCTCTCGGAGGCAGGCCAGGAGGCTTCGGACGGCTGGATGGCCTACGCGACGTCACCGGGGAAGGTGCTGGTCCGGGTGCGGCCTTCGCATACGGTGGCGATCGCCAAGGTGGCCGGCTGAGCAGCGATGACCGCGTCCATGAAGGAATTGGGACGTTGACTGTCCGGATTCCTTCATGGACGAGCCCGGCACCAGCAGGATGGCGCCGTGACTGAGATCGTTTTCGACGACGGCACGCGGTCCTGGCTCCTCCGTGAAAGGGCCCACCGGGGGCGCGACGAAGGGGTGAGCCGTGTCAAGCCCCGCGTGCTATGAACGACCCGTTCCTTGCGAATTTTGCAAGGAACGGGTCGTTCATAGCACTTACGCGAGCGGGAAAGGGACCCTCACGACTCGGTGACCTTCCCGTCGGCCACTTCCAGCCGCCGCGTCGTCGCGACCGCGTCCAACATGCGCCGGTCGTGCGTCACCAGCAGCAGGGTCCCCGGATACTCCGAGAGCGCCGACTCCAGCTGCTCGATCGCGGGCAGGTCGAGGTGGTTCGTCGGCTCGTCGAGCACCAGCAGGTTCACCCCGCGCGCCTGCAGCAGCGCCAGCGCCGCCCGCGTGCGCTCCCCCGGCGACAGCGTGGCCGCCGACCGCAGCACGTGAGCGGCCTTCAGTCCGAACTTCGCCAGCAGCGTCCGGACGTCGGCGTCGGGGAGTTCCGGGACCTCGCGGGCGAAAGCGTCCGCGAGGGGGAGGTCGCCGAGGAAGAGTTTCCGTGCCTGGTCGACCTCGCCGACCACGACGCCGGAGCCGAGTGAAGCACCGCCTTCGTCGACCGGGACCCGGCCGAGCAGGGCGGCGAGGAGCGTCGACTTCCCGGCGCCGTTGGCCCCGGTGATCGCGACCTTGTCCGCCCAATCGATCTGCAGGTCCACCGGACCGAGCGTGAACTCGCCACGGCGCACCACGGCACCGCGCAGAGTCGCCACGACCGCGCCCGCCCGGGGCGCCGCCGCGATCTCCATCCGCAGTTCCCATTCCTTGCGGGGTTCCTCGACGACGTCGAGGCGCTCGATCATGCGGTCGGTCTGGCGGGCCTTCGACGCCTGCTTCTCCGTCGCCTCGCTCCGGAACTTGCGGCCGACCTTGTCGTTGTCGGTGGCCTTGCGCCGGGCGTTCTTGACGCCCTTCTCCATCCACGAACGCTGCATCGCGCCACGGGCTTCGAGCGACGCCTTGGTGTTCGCGTACTCGTCGTACTCCTCGCGAGCATGCCGCCTCGCGACGGCGCGTTCCTCCAAATAGGACTCGTAACCGCCGCCATAGGTCCGCACCTGTTGCTGGGCGAAGTCGAGTTCGACGACACGGTCGACAGTGCGGGCGAGGAATTCCCGGTCGTGGCTGACCAGCACCGTCCCCGCGCGCAGCCCGGTCACGAACCGCTCCAGCCGTTCCAGGCCGTCCAGATCGAGGTCGTTGGTCGGCTCGTCGAGCAGGAAGATGTCGTACCGGCTCAGCAGCAGCGAAGCCATCCCGGCCCGAGCCGCCTGCCCGCCGGAAAGCGACAGCATCGGCTGGTCGAGATTGACCGCGAGCCCCAGGTCCGCGACGACCTCGCCGGCCCGGTCGTCGAGGTCGGCCCCGCCGAGGGCGAGCCAGCGGTCGAGCGCCACGGCGTAGGTGTCGTCCGATCCCGGTTCACCAGCGGTCAGCGCTTCGGTGGCGGCGTCGAGCTCGGCCTGGGCGGCGGTGACCCCCGTACGTCGTGCGAGGAACGCGCGAACCGACTCACCCACGCGACGTTCGGGTTCCTGCGGAAGGTGACCGACCGTGGCCGTCGGCGGGTTCAGCCGGACAGTGCCGTCCTCCGGGGGCACCAGGCCGCCGAGGGTCCGCAGCAGCGTGGACTTACCCGCGCCGTTGACCCCGACGAGACCGATCACCTCGCCCGGGCCGACGACGAGGTCGAGGCCGGAGAACAGAACACGATCGCCGTGTCCGGCGGCGAGATCCTTGGCAACGAGTGTGGCGCTCATGAGATGAGTGAGTCTACGGGCGCCTCGTTGAACACCTCGGGGTCCCTCGGAAGAGTGTCAGGTATCCAACCGATCACGGAACGTGGGTAACCTTGTTGTTCTTCTGGACCCGAACGAATCCCCGAATATTGAGGTCGGTGACAGCAAATGGCGGACTCCGCCACCCCGGTCCCCGTCGCCCATCAGCAGAAAGGCGGTACCCGCAGGCCGACGATGAGCAGGAGGCGGGAAGTCAGTCACGCCAGCGCGCGCTCGCTGCTGATGACGATTCTCGGCGAGTACGTGCTCCCCCGCGACCAGCCGATCTGGACGTCCACCCTGGTCGACGCCCTGCGAGTACTGGATATCGAGGAGAAGTCCGCACGCCAGGCGCTGGCCCGGTCCTCGGCCGAAGGCTGGGTGGTCTCCGAACGCGTCGGGCGAAGAGTGCGCTGGTCGCTGACTCCACCGGGCAGACGCCTGCTCACCGAAGGCGCGGAACGGATCTACGCCTTCGGCAATGACGAGAGACCTTGGGACGGCAATTGGCTGATGCTCATCGTCTCGGTCCCCGAGGCGAAACGGGATCTCAGGCACCGGCTGCGCACACGCCTGACCTGGGCCGGTTTCGGCTCGCCGGTCGCGGGTGTCTGGGTCAGCCCGGACGCCGGCCGCCAGCGCGAGGCCCAGCAGATCGTGCAGGAACTCGGGCTCGACGCGCAGGCGATGTCGTTCACCGCCAGCTATGGCGACGTCGGCGATCAGGAGACGATGGTCGCGCGCTCCTGGGACCTCAGCGAACTCAAGGACCGGTACGAGGATTTCATCGACCGCTTCACCGGTTCACGACCTTCGGGTGAACACGGCGTTCTGCGCGCACAGACCGAACTCGTCCACGAATGGCGCAGTTTCCCGTTCCTCGATCCCCGTCTTCCGCTGAAACTGCTTCCCGACGGTTGGAGCGGCGTGCGCGCGGCGAACCTTTTCCACCGCAAGTACGTCGAATGGCGACCAGGAGCACAGGCCCAATGGGACGAACTCGCGGCGACCTCCGGCTAGGGTCACGGGAAAACGATCTCTCCGGAGGGAACCCGCCTTGGCCACCTCGATCCGCCTCGACCGCGAGGACGGCGTCGCCGTCCTGACCATCGCTTCGCCGCCGCTGAACCTCTACACCGCGGCACTACAGGACGAACTGGGCGAGGCGATCGGCGAACTGGAGGCCACACCGCCGAGGGCGGTACTGATCCGGGCCGAGGGGAAGATCGTCAGCGGCGGTGTCGACGTCTCGCTGTTCGACGCCCAATCCTCCCCCGCTGAAGCGAAGGTGCTCTTCGACGAGATGCTGGCGATCCCCGACCGGATCGCCGCGCTCCCGGTCCCCACCGTCTTCGCCGCGCACGGCCTGTGCCTGACCTGGGCCTTCGAGGTCGCGGTCGCCTGCGACATCATCCTGGCGAGTGAAAAGGCGAAGTTCGGTCTCGTCGAACGGGTCGTCGGTCTGACGCCGACCATGGGCGGCACGCAGCGCCTCGCCGCCCGGGCCGGTGTCGGACGTGCCAAGGAGTTCGTGATGACCGGCGCGACCTACGACGCCGCGACCCTCGAACGCTGGAACGTGGTGAACCGCGTGCTCCCGGTGGACGGTTTCGACGAGGCCGTACGCGCCTTCACGAACGATCTCGCACTGGGGCCGACACGGGCGCACGCGGCGACCAAGAAGGTCCTCGAGCACTACGAGCACGGCGGCGTCGCCGAGGCGAACGCGCACATCACGACGATCGCCGCCGCGCTTTTCGAAACCGAGGACCTACGCGGCGCCGTGAAGTCGTTCCTCACCGACGGGCCCGGCAAGGCGACCTTCACCGGCAGCTGAGCCCTCGGCCTCTTATCCCCGTGGCCGCTGACCGACCGCGTCCACCACGCCGGACGCGGTCACCGCGGTCGAATTCGTGCCCAGATACGAGAACGTGTCGGCGCTGAAGACGATCACGACCGGTTTCGCCACTTTGAGGTCGGCGTGCGGCCCGAGCGGCCAAGTGATGCCGACACCGGGCCTGCCGGCCGCGTCCTCGGCGTGTTCGACGGCGCGAAGCCCGGGCACCTTGGCCGCCGCGCCGTACAGGGCCGCCCGGACCTCGGGCGAAAGAAAGCTTTCGTTCGCCAGCGCGAGGACGTCCTTGCCCATCGCGTTGAAGTCGCCCTTTTGACCGCTGCGGTCGGCGTTGAGGTAGGCGAACATCGCGTCCGCGTCGGTGGGGAGGTCCGCCCGGTGGACGGGCCTCGGCGTGCACGGCTCCGTGACGCCCTTGACCGGCTCTTCGCCCTTGTACACCTGCGCCCGCCCGTTCCGGCAACCCGGAACAGGGAAGGAACTGCCGTCCGCCATCTTGATCATCCCGTCGCGGGTGCCGTCCGCCGAAAGCCACGATTCCCGCTCACCGTCGGGCTGCTTGGTCTTCGTGTAGACGAATTGACCGGGCCTCGGCGGCACGTCCGGCGTCTTCAGCGCGGCGGCGGCGGCGTTGCGGAGCACCACCACGGGATCCGCGGCGGCCGCTGGCGGCTCCAGCCCGACCTGCTCGACCGGGGCCAGCGCGACGACGGCGGTGATGGCGGCGGCGAGGCCGACGACGCCCGCCCCGGTCCAGGCCCAGCGCCGCCTTTTCTGCAGCGGCACCACGTTTTCCGCTTCGGCGGTGGCGATTTCGGTCATCAATCGCGCCCGCGCCGCAGCGAGTGCGGCGGTTTCCGCGAGCTGGACCGATCCGGTTCGCTCGCTGATCAGTTTCAGCTCATCCATGGTTGGCGATCTCCTTCGAAGTCGTGATGTCCGGGCGCTCCAGCGCCTCGCGGACCTTGCGGCGAGCGCGGTTGAGCCTCGAACGGACCGTTCCGACCGGAATGTCCAGTGCGGCAGCGATTTCCTCGTAACTCAGGCCTTCTCCGGCGAACAGCGTCAGCGTGTCGCGATCGCCGTCGGGCAGATCCGCCAGTGCGCCGTCGAGGAGCTTGCCCATCGCCTCGGCCGTCACCTGCTCGGCGACGCGTTCGGCATGGCCTTCCTGATCCGGCGGCGGGCCGAGCGCTTCCCGCAGTTTCAGTTCCCGGACCTCGTCGCGGCGCCGCTGCGCCACCAGATTGGTCGCGATGCCGTAGAGCCACGGCCGCGCGTCGGGGCGCGTCGTGTCGTAGCCCGCACGTTTGCGGAACGCGACCAGGAAAGCCTCTCCCAGCGCGTCCTCGGCGGGGCCGGGTCCGATGCGCCTGACCAGGTAACGGTGGATATGCGCGGCGTGCCGGTCGAAGATCGCGGAGAACCAGTCCGGACCGGTCACCGATCTCGTGATCAGCTCCGCATCGGACAAATCACCCGGATCGACCCCAGATGTACCCATGAACCGCCTCTCGCCGTCCGTTCAGTGTCATCTCTTATCCGCACCGGGACGGATCGGGTTCACGACCGACGAATCGGTCTAGACCTTTTACGAACGCCGCGCTACATTCAAGTGTGGTCTAGACCACATCGCGCCAGTTCAGAGCAGGTCAGTCTCGCCGCCTCTTTTGGAGAGAACCGCCATGAGACGCACCAGGAAACGACTACTCAGCGCACTCACCGTGACACTCCTCGCAGCGGGGATCCTCGTCGCCGCCGGGAGTCCAGCGATGGCGGCGGGCCGCCTCCGCGCCGCCTTCACCCTGTCCGGCACCACCGGTGAGTACACCGTCACCAACCCCAGCACCGAAACCGTGGCCAACTGGTCCATCACCTTCACCCTCCCCGCCGGCGTGACCGCCACCAGTGGCTCCAACGCCACGGTCACCCAGGCGGGCAACCAGGTCACCCTCACCCCGGCGTTCTACATCGCGTCCCTCGCGCCGGGCCGCTCCACCTACCCATACAGCCCGTCCTTCCGGCTCAGTTCCGCCGTCAATCCGACGACGTGCCGGATCGATGACGCCAACTGCGACGGATCGGGCGACACCCCGCCGTCGGCCCCGGCCAATCTGCGTCTCGTGGCGAAGACGACCACGACCGCCGCATTGGCCTGGAACGCTTCCGCACCGGGCTCGCTGCCCGTCGCCGCCTACGAGGTCTACAACGGGACCACGCTCGCGGCCACCGTCACCGGCACCGGCACCGAAACGACGATCACCGGGCTGACGCCGAACACGGCCTACAGCTTCACCGTCGTCGCCAAGGACCGGAAGGACGCCAAGTCCCCGGCGAGTTCCGCGCTGGCGGTGACCACCAACAACCCGGGTGACGACACCCAGGCGCCGACAGCGCCGTCGAACCTCCGCTCGACGGCGGTCACGTCGAGCACCGTCGCCCTGGCCTGGAACGCGTCCACCGACAACACCGGTGTCGTCTCCTACGACGTCTATCGCGGCACGACCCTCGCCACCACGGTCACCGGTACGACCGCGACGGTCAGTGGTCTCTCACCGTCCACTTCGTACTCTTTCACGGTCAAAGCCCGTGACGGCTACGACAACGTCTCCGCGGCGAGCGCGGCCGTCAGCGCTCGCACCGGCGACATCGTGAACGGATACGCGCGGGTCGGCTACTTCGTCCAGTGGGGCATCTACGGCCGCCAGTTCTTCGTCAAGAACATGGTGACCAACGGATCGGCCGCCAAGCTGACCCATCTGCTGTACGCCTTCGGGAACATCGACCCGGTCAACCACACCTGTCTTTCCGGCGTCACCAAGGGAACGACGTCGAATCCGCAGGATCCGAACCAGGGTGACGGCGCGGGCGACGCGGAAGCCGACTACTCGCGGCCGATGTCCGCGTCCCAGTCCGTCGACGGCGTCGGCGACACCGGCTGGGAGACGTTGCGCGGCAACTACAACCAGCTGAAGAAGCTCAAGGTCAAGTATCCCAACCTGAAGATCCTCATCTCGTTGGGCGGCTGGACCTATTCCAAGTACTTCTCGGACGTCGCGGCGACCGCCGCGTCCCGGCAGAAGTTCGTCGCGTCGTGCATCGACACGTACCTCAAGGGGAACGTCAAGGCGTACGGCGGAGCCGGTGGCCCGGGAACGGCCGCGGGCATCTTCGACGGCATCGACATCGACTGGGAATGGCCGGGCAGCCCCGACGGGCACCCCGGGAACCACTGGAGCGCCAACGACAAGACGAACCTGACCGCCCTGCTCGCCGAGTTCCGCACGCAGATGGACGCCTATGGCGCGACCACCGGCAAGCGGTACGAACTGCAGGCGTTCACCCCCGCCGACCCGGCGAAGGTGAGCGGTGGCTGGGAAATCCCGAAGATCTTCGACTACCTCGACGTCGCGAACGTGCAGGGCTACGACTTCCACGGCTCGGGCAGCGACAACTCGTGGGAGCCGAACCGCACCGGCCACCAGGGCAACCTCTACGCCGACGCGGACGATCCGTACAACTTCAAGTTCAGTGTGGAGTCGGCGATCAACGCCTACACCAACGCCGGGGCCAATCCACGGAAACTGACCCTCGGGCTCGCCTTCTACGGGCGAGGATGGCAGGGGGTCGCGGACGGCGGCAAGAAGGGTGAATGGCAGAGCGCGACCGGAGCCGCGCCAGGCCAGTTCCCCGAGGAAGCAGGTACTCGTGGCTACGCGAATCTCTTGGCCAGTGTCCCGAACTGCACCGTCCAGCACGACACCGCGGCCGTGGCCACGGCGTGTTACACGGGCAACGGAGGGCAATGGTGGACCTTCGACGACGCCTGGTCCATCCAGCAGAAGGTCGCCTGGCTCAAGACCAGAGGACTGCTGGGAGTCATGGCCTGGGAGATGTCGGGTGACACCGGGGCCTTGATGACCACAGTGGACAACTCGCTCAAGTAAGGGCCGTTACCACTCGGCGAACGCGCCGTCGTCCGTGCGCCACACAGGATTCCGCCACGTGTGCGGGTTCTTCGCGGCGTCACGGACGGCGGTTTCGTCGATCTCGATCCCGAGCCCCGGGCCGGTCGGGCGTCGGGCGTAGCCGCCCGAGAAGTCGAACACGCCAGGGTCGGTCAGATAGTGCACGAGTTCGGCGTCGCCGTTGTAGTGCATCCGCAGACTTTGTTCCTGGATCAGGAAATTCGGCGTCGCGAAGGCCAGTTGCAGGCAGGACGCCAGCGCGATCGGCCCGAGCGGACAGTGCGGTGCGAGGGTGGCGCCGTAGATCTCGGCCAGCGCCGCGATCCGCCGGACCTCGGAGATCCCGCCCGCGTGCGAGGCGTCGGGCTGCACGACGGCGATCCCGGCGTCCAGCAGCGGTTTGAAGTCCCAGCGCGAATACGCCCGCTCCCCCGTCGCGATCGGGACCGTGCTCGCCGCGACCACCGACGCGAGTACCTCGGGGGGCGTCTCGGGAAGGACGGGCTCCTCGACGAACAGCGGCTGGACGTCTTCGAGCATCCGGACGAGCCGTCGCGCCATCGCCGGGGAGACCCGGCCGTGGAAGTCGATGGCGAGGTCGCGATCCGGGCCGAGGACCTCCCTGGCCTCTTCCGCACGCCGTAACGCGGCGGTCGCTTCGGACTGGGTCGCGATCGGGGTCAGCGGCCCGGCGACGTTCATCTTGATCGCGGTGAACCCGGCCTCGACCTGCGCCGAAACCGCCTCGCGGATCCCGGACGGCCGGTCGCCGCCGACCCACGAGTACACCCGGACACGGTCGCGGACCGGTCCGCCGAGCAGTTCGTGCACCGGCGCCGAACGCGCCTTGCCCGCGATGTCCCACAGAGCCTGGTCGTAGCCGGCCAGTGCGCTGGAGAGCACCGGTCCGCCGCGGTAGAACCCGCCACGGCGCAGGACCTGCCAGTGATCCTCGATCAGGAGGGGGTCGCGGCCGATGAGCAGTTCCGCGAGTTCGTGCACCGCGGCGCGGACGGTGTCCGCGCGGCCCTCCACGACCGGTTCGCCCCAGCCGCTGATCCCCTCGTCGGTGGAAACCTTGAGGAAGAGCCAGCGCGGGGCGACCGGGAAGGTCTCGATACCGGTGATCTTCAAGCCGTCTCCTAGATCGAATCCTTGGTCGCGGACCAGCCGCCGTCGACCACCAGCTGCGTCCCCGTGACGTAAGAGGCCGCGGGCGAGGCCAGGAAGGCGATCACCTCCGCGACCTCTGCCGGATCACCGAGCCGTCCGGCCGGGGTGGCGTGGACGGCGCGGGCGTGGTCGGCCTCGGAAACGCGGTCCCAGACCGGGGTCTGGATGGGGCCGGGCAGCACGGAGTTCACGCGGACGTCGGGCGCGTACTCGACGGCCAGCTGGCGGCCGAGCGATACCAAAGCTCCCTTGCTCGCCGCGTACGCCGGGCGGCCGGGGAGCCCGACCAGCGCGTGCACCGACGAGACCAGCACGATCGATCCGCGCCGCTCCCGCAACGACGGCAGGCACGCCTTCGCTCCGAGGTACGCGCCCGCGAGGTTGACGTCGAGCTGGCGGTCCCAGTCCTTCCGGTCCAGTTCGTGCAGCGGTGCCGTCACAGCGGTGAAAGCGTTGCTGACCAGGACGTCGACCCCGCCGCAGAGTTCGTCGGCGAGACTCACGGCCCGCTGCCAGGTGTCCTCGTCGGACACATCGCCGACGACGGTGCGTCTCAGCCCCGGTTGCTCGGTGATGTCGATGCCGACGACGGTGTGGCCGGCCGCGGTCAGCCGCGAAACGGTCGCCGCGCCGATACCGGACGCCGCTCCCGAAACGATCGCGCAGGATGTGGTCAAAAGGTATTCACCTCCACCTCGGCTTGCTGCACAGTGTGCCTCGTGACTCCTGCGAACGACGACCGGATCCTGATCTTCGTCGGCTCCTACACCGCCGCCGGCAACGGCAACGGCGAGGGCATCGGCACCTACTGGCGCGACGGGCGGACGGGGGAACTGACCCCGGCGGGCTCGCTCGAACTGGACTCGCCGAGCTGGTTGACGCCTCATCCCACGTTGCCGGTGCTGTACGCCGTCAACGAGACGGCCGAAGGCGCGATCACCGCCGTGGCGATCGGGGCGGACGGCACGCTGGAGGCGTTGAACTCGCTGCCGACCGGCGGGGCCGATCCGTGCCATCTGGCGATCACCCCGGACGGCAGGTATCTGTTGTGCGCCAACTACAGCGGCGGAAGCCTGGCCGCGTTCGCGCTCGGTCCCGACGGGGTGCCCACGGTGCGGACCGCGCTGGTCTATCACGAGGGCGCCGGGCCCGACAGGGAGCGGCAGGAAGCCGCGCATGTGCACATGGCCGTAGTGGACGAGACCGGCACACTGGTCAGCGCTGTCGACCTCGGCACGGACGAGATCCGCAGCTACCGCCTCGGCGAGGAAGGCGAACTGATCCCCCTCGCGGTCTCGACGCTGCCCGCCGGCACCGGCCCGAGACAACTCGTCCGGCGTCCCGGCACGAACCACGCGTACGTCGCGGGGGAACTCTCTGCCTCGGTATTGACCGTCCGCGAGGAACCGCCGGGCACCTTCACCGTCGAGAGCTCGGTCCCCGCGACCCTGAATCCCGGCCGTGAGAACCAACCGGCGCAACTCGAACTGCTGGGAGACCGGCTGTTCCTGTCGAACCGGGGACCCGAGGCGATCACGGAGTTCAAGCTCGACGGCGTCCTGCCGAAGGCCGTCGCCGACCACTCGGCCGGAGAATGGCCGCGGCATTTCTCCATCGTCGGCGAGCATTGTTATGTCGCGTCGCAAAGCGGTGACGTGGTGCAGGCCTACGAGCTCGCGGACTGGCGCCTGATCGGCACTTATCCGATCGGAAGCCCCGCTTTCGTGGCACCCTGGCGACGTTGATCCGTTCAGCGGGCTGAACAGTTCAGTTCAGCCCGCTGAACACGACGGCACTTCTTTCTTTTCGAGGCGAATTAAGGTCTTGACGCAACTGGTTCAGACCATGACACTGAATCGCACGCCGCCGGTGACCTGGCTCACACCCGCCCGAGGAGAACCATGTCCCTACCGAGGAAACTGCTCGCCCTGACCACGCTCGTTCCGTTGGCGCTAGGCCTTTTCAGCGCCCCGGCGCAGGCCGCGCCCGCGACCTTCACCCATCCCGGGGTGCTGGTCAGCCGCCCGCAACTGGACCTGGTGCGCACGAAGGTCCAAGCCGGCGCACAACCGTGGAAACAGGCTTACGACGCGATGATGTCGAGTTCGTACGCGTCCCTGTCCCGGTCACCGAAACCGCGCGCCGTCGTCGAATGCGGTTCCTATTCGAATCCGAACATCGGGTGTACCGATGAACGGCAAGACGCGATCGCCGCGTATACCCTTTCCCTCGCCTGGTACATCACCCGCGAGGCGAAATACGCGACGAAGGCGATCGAGATCATGGACGCCTGGTCCGCGGTAGTGAAGGACCATACGAACAGCAACGCTCCCTTGCAGTCGGCGTGGTCGGCCTCCTCGTGGCCGCGCGCCGCGGAGATCATCAAGCACACCTACACGAGCTGGCCGAATTCCGGCCGCTTCGGCACCATGCTGCGGAACGTGTACCTGCCCGAGGTGATCAACGGCAGCCACAGCAACGGAAACTGGGAACTCAGCATGACCGAGGCCGCGCTCGGCATCGCGGTGTTCCTCGACGACAAGTCCAGCTACGACAAGGCCGTCGCGAAGTTCCGTTCCCGCGTCCCCGCCTACATCTACCTGACCAGTGACGGCGCGCTGCCGAAGACCGCGGCCGGCAGCGGCCTGGACACCCGCGACAAGATCGTGAAGTACTGGCAAGGTCAGACGACGTTCGTCAACGGCCTCTCACAGGAGACCTGCCGCGACTTCACCCACACCGGCTACGGCCTCGCCGCCATCGCGAACTTCGCCGAGACCACCCGCATCCAGGGCCAGGACCTCTATCCGGAGATCGCCGACCGCCTCCGCGAAGGCCTCGGCTTCCACTCGAAGTACCAGATGGGCACCGCCGTCCCGTCGTGGCTGTGCGGCGGCAGCCTGAAACTCGGCCTCGGCCCGATCACCGAAGTCGGCTACAACCACCTCCACACGCGCCTCGGCAACACCATGACCAACACCGAGGCCCTCACCCTCCGTCAGCGCCCGGCAGGCACGAACAACCTGTTCGTCTCCTGGCAGACCCTCACACACGCCGACAACCCACAGTGACTCCGTGAGGGCCGCCTGATTGCGGCAAGGCGGCCCTCACGGTCTGTTTTCGCAGGTCAGACATACAGTGACCCCTGGTTGCAAGCCCGGTTTCCGGACCCGCTAAAGTACTCACATCGCACTCCACGGAGTACGGGTCCGGGCTGTGGCGCAGTTTGGTAGCGCACTTGACTGGGGGTCAAGGGGTCGCAGGTTCGAATCCTGTCAGCCCGACCGGAACGAAGAGCCGCTTGATTTGGACGAGAGTCCAGGTCAGGCGGATTTTTCGTTTTACCGTAAATAACGAGAAACTCCCCTGTGCCACCCGGACAGCGCGCCGGCGGTTCCGGACTACAGGTCGAACTCCCCCGGCGCGAGGCTGCGGGCCAGGCAGAACTCGTTTCCTTCCGGGTCGGCCAGTACCACCCAGGACCGGCCGTCTCCCTGTCCCACATCCGTCTTGGACGCGCCGAGCGCGAGTAACCGCTCCAGTTCGGTCTGCTGGTCGCTGTCGATCGGGCAGATCTCGAAGTGCAGCCGGTTCTTGGCGAGGGTCTTGGCCTCGGGAACACGGACGAAGATGATACTCGGCACGGCGGGCCCGCGACGCAACGCGGCCAGCCGCTGTTCGTCCGGCTCCTCCGGATCGGGCCCGATCTCGACCGCGGCGCCGTTCTTGTCGTCATAAACGACGTAACCCAGAACGCCGCACCAGAAATCCGCCAGCCGCCGCGGATTCACGCTGTCGATGGCCACCCATTCGAACCGACTCGTCATGCACCACGCCTTCCATTTCGACTGTTCCGGGTTCACTTTATTCCTCGAACCTCGGTCCGGAGGAGCGGAACCCAAAAGAAAACGCTCCGCCTCATCGAAGCGGAGCGTCTACGGGTACTTCAGCGGTCAGCAGGCCCTGACGATGACCGAGTGCGCCTTGCTGCCGAGGTCGAGGATCTTCACGTCCCGGTTACCGGCGGGCACGCGAACCTGATAGGTGCCGGGGTCGACCGGGTAGCCGAAGTAGCTGCCCGCCGGGGCGGCGCCGGTGCCCGCGATCATCGAGCCGTTGGTGCGGTGGATCGTGGTGGCGACGGCTTTTCCGCAGTTGTTGGAGATGTAGATCTTGCCCTTGGTCGCGGCGGAGGCGGAACCTGCGCCGAAGACCGAGATGACCAGACCTGCGGTGGCCAGAACGGCGAGAACGCGCCGGGTGGTCGTCATGGTTCTCCTCTGGGTGCTGTGGGGGGGTCGAGCTGAAGATATCCACAAGCGGGTTCGCGCACTGTCGGTCGAACGGACCACACCGTGTCCGAGACCCGATCCCGTCGTAAGTGGCGTCCATGAAGGAATCGGGACATCGAGCGTCCCGATTCCTTCATGAACAAGCCCGACACCACCTGGGCGCTATAGGTTGTGCGCATGTACGTGCCGCAGCCGATGCAGAGCGCCCCGCACCCGACCGCCGCACCGCCCTGGTGGCTGCTCGTCGGACCCGGGTTCGCTTCACTCATCGGCTTGTTCCTGCTCACCGTGGTCTACCGCTTCGACGGCCGGGCGACCCTGCAGATCGAACTGGGCATGGCCGAACAGACCCTGCTGCTGGGCGGACTCGTCGCGTACCTGGTCGCGGCCGCGATCGCGTCCCCGGTCGGTTTGGTGCTCGGCGCGCGTTTCCCGACGTCGGTGACCGTACCCGCGATCTGCCTGATGCTGCTCGGGGTAGTGCTGGTCGCCTTCACGCCCAGCAGCGGACTGTTCGTTGTCGGGCGAGTACTCAACGGACTCGGCGCGGGCGCGGCCATCGGCGTGACCGTCGCCCTGATCCGGCGGCTCCACACCGGTCGCGGCGTGGCGGCCGGGGTGATGGCCGGCCTCGGTGTCCTTGCCTTGGCGATCGCCCCCTTCCTCGGCGGGCTGGTCTCGGACGCCATCGGGTTCCGCGTGGTCTACGTCGTGGCCGCACTGTTCGTGTTCGTCGCGCTCGTCGTCGCCGGGATCATCGGCATCGTCACGCTGGCGAAGGCGAAGCCGTCGATCCAGCCGATGGCGTACCCGCCGCACCGCTGACGCCCGGCGAACACGGATTCTGTGACGTGTGCGGGTTGTGCCGGTCGAGACGTGCTGCCAGCTCAGCTCGCCGTCGCCGCACACTGCGGAGAACCAGGCGAACGGGAAGTCCACCGCGCTAGCGGCGGCTTTACAAAGACTCCTTTACTCTCGGTTCGTGCCCGGCGGAAAGACCTCGACGACGGCCGCGCGGCTGATCGCCGTGCTGGCCGCCTTCACCGTGCTCGCACTCCTGCAGGGCGCTCTGTGCGGTAACGGCGCGGCAGCGGCGGGAGCACCGTGCGCTCCGCTGTTCGCCGCCGAACAGGTCGTCGTGGCACAACCAGTGGCGTCACCGGTCGACGACTGCGAACCACCCGCACCCCAGATGAACCCGGCGGGCCATCTCGACGACGTCGCCGGGATCTGCGCCGCTCTGCTGGCCACCCTCTTCCTGCTCATCCGGCTGAGGCCGCACCGGGAGACCACTGCGCCGCCGAGCGTGCCGCCGTCTCCGTCTTGCCCACGCTCCGCGTCGACGACGACGCCTCGTCTGGTCCAGCTCTGCGTTTCGCGCACCTGATCGACAGCCCGGCCACCACCGATTCGCTCTCCTGACGAGGGCGGACCGGTCGTGCCATGCCGCCTTCAGATGCCCGAACCGAGCACAAAGGACAGTGCGATGACCAAGAACGCCAAGGTTTCCCTGACGGTCGTGACCGTCGTGATCGCGGTGGTGGCCGCGTTGCTCATCTTCACCGACTCCGGCGAAGACGCCCGAGCGGGCAGCGCGGCCCAGGCCGTGCCCGCCTCGATTCTCGTGCGGCCGGACAGCCATCGCCTGTCGGATCCCGCCGGCAGCAAGGTGACGGTCGTGGAATTCCTCGACCTCGAATGCGAAGCGTGCGGCGCCGCGTTTCCCGGTGTGGAGCGGCTCCGCGCCGAATACGGCGACCGGGTCACCTTCGTGCTGCGTTACTTCCCGATCCCCAGCCACCAGAACGCCGAACTCGCCGCGCGCGCGGTCGAGGCGGCGGGTAAGCAGGGCAAGCTCGAACCGATGTACCGCCTGTTGTTCGAGAAGCAGCCGGAGTGGGGCGACCAGCAGGTCTCCCACCGCGACACCTTCCTCGGCTTCGCGCGCGAGCTCGGCCTGGACCTGCCTGCCTTCGAAGCCGCGCTGGACGATCCGGTCACGCTCGGCCGGGTGCTGGCCGACCGCACCGACGGCGCGAACATCGGCGTCGAGGGCACGCCGACGTTCTTCGTCAACGGCGTCAAGTTCACGCGAGCGCCGTCGTATCAGGAACTCAAGGCCGCCATCGACCGGGAACTGGCGAAGTGACGGCGGAGCGCGCGCCGTTCACGGTCCGCGTGACACCGTGGGTGCTGCTGATCGGCGGCGTGATCGGACTGGCGGCGGCACTGGTGCTGACCGTCGAGAAGATCGCGCTGCTCAAGGATTCCTCCTATATCCCGACCTGCAGCCTCAACCCCGTCCTCAGCTGCGGGTCGATCATGAAGACACCGCAGGCGGAACTGTTGGGGTTCCCGAACCCGTTGCTGGGGATCGTCGGCTTCAGCGTGGTCGTGACGACCGGGGTCGCGGTGCTCGGCGGTGCCACGCTCCCCCGCTGGTACTGGCTGGGTCTGCAGGCGGGCTCGGGGCTCGGCGTCGTGTTCGTGCATTGGCTGATCTACCAGAGCCTGTACGTCATCGGCGCGCTGTGTCCCTATTGCCTGGTCGTCTGGGCGGTCACCATCGCGGTGTTCTGGTACACGACCTTGCGCAACCTCGGCAACGGCTCCCGGACGGCGATCGGTTACCACAGCGTGGTGCTCGTGCTGTGGTACTCGGCCATCGGCGCCGCCGTCCTGCAGAGGTTCTGGGATTACTGGAAGACGGTGCTTTGAGACCGCGGAAGGCCATCACCGCGATCCGCCCCGGTGATGGCCTTCCGCGTCAGCCCAGGTCCGGGATCAGTTCACCGATCAGGCGGATACTCTTCAGCACCTTGTCGTGCGGGATGCCGCCGATCTGCTGCAGGCACATCATCCGGTCGATACCGAGATCCGCGTACGCCCGCAGTTTCTTGCGGCACGTCTCCGGGCTGCCCACGATCAGCGAGTCCTGCGCGCTCAGCACCGTGAAGATCTCGTCGTCCGGCACGGCCTCGCCCTGCAGGATCCGGGCGATCAGCAGGTTCGCCTCCGTGGGGACGTTCTCCGCCTCACCGCGCAGGAAGGCGCCGGTGAGGCCACCGCCGTCGGGCGCGGCCACGAGTTCCTCCTGGCGGGCGTTCAGCCGGACGAACTCGCTCGCGGCTTCGAAGAACGTCAGCGCGGTCACGGTGTACCAGGCGGCCGCGGCGGCGGCGCCGTTGCGCACCGCCTCCTCGTCGGTGTCCGCGCAATGGACGAAGGTGAAGAACCCGACCTGATTGTTGACGAACGCGCCGACCGGTTCCGTACAGTGTTCCGCCGCGGCCCGGTACAGGTTGATCAGCCTGCCCGCGCGTTCCAGCGATTCCCACATCGTCGTCCCGAGGACACCCACACCACGACGGCCGGCCTCCTCGAACGAAGCCGGGCTCGCCGCCGCCTGCCAGAGCGGCGGATGCGGCCGCTGCAGCGGTTTGGGCGAAATCGGGACGTCGTCGATACGGTAGGTGTCGCTTTCATAGGAAAAGCGTTCGGAGGTCCACATCCGCGGGACCATTTCGAACGCCTGCTGTGTCTGCGCCCTCGCTTCATCCGGTTCGATGCCGAACAGGCGCCATTCCGGGATGGTCGACCTCGTCAGCCCGAGTTCCACCCGGCCACCGCTGAGATGGTCGAGTGTCGCGGCGCGCTCGGCGACGCGGATCGGGTGGTTGAACCGCCCCGGGGCGAGCACCGCGGAATGACCGAGCCGGATCCGGCTCGTCCGCTGCGAAAGCGCGGCCAGCATCAGTTCCGGCGCGGACGACAGGCTGAACTCCTCCGCACCGTGGTGTTCGACCTGCCACCAGCATCCGTAGCCCAGTTCGTCGGCGAGCACGGCCTGCTCTATCGCCTGGGCGAATCTGAGTCCCTCGTGTCCTTCGGGCCATGGCCGCGGGTTCTGGATCTCGTTGAACAGGTCGATCTTCATCCACGGCCTCCGTCTGCTCGCCAGGTCACCGAGAGATCAGTCATCGGGTGTGCGCGCCGCGTTACACAAGTCGCACGTTCGGCGCAGCGGAGCCGGAGCCGGCCGGATCGGCGGCCGACCCGGCCGAGACCCGTTCGTCATCAATGCCGACGTTCGGGTTCGGCAAGGACACCATCAGGTGACGGCCCGTTCTCGGGCGAGCACGGCCCTTTCCCGAATGCCGCATGAAAGTCGCGGATTGTCGTGAGTCGGTCAACAATTCGGGGACGGTAAATCGAGCATGATCCACTCACACGAGTGAGCAATGCCGGGGCAACGGCCGTTTCATTGAGCCGTAAAGGGGAATTGTCAGTGCTACTCAAATGGCGGCATTCGATCGGATCATCACTGTCGTAACGTCGATCGAGGAGCACTTCTCCAGCACACACCCCGCTGAGCATTCCGCACTCCATGGAGGTTTTCGTGATTCGACGTCCTCTGCGCACCATAACGGCCGTGGTCGGTGCCGCCGCGGCGGTGACCGCTTTCGCCACCCCCGCGGCGGCGGCCACGCCCGTCCTGAACGAAGCGGCCGGACCGGTCGCCCTGGCCGCCGCGCACCAGAAATTCGGTGGTTCCCTCGGTTCCGCGTACGCCGATTCCTGGCTGGACACGACGACCGGCGAACTGATCGTCGGCACCACCGACGCGAGCCGCGCGGCACAGATCCGGGCAGCGGGCGCCACCCCGAAGGTGGTGCGGCACAGCATCGCGGAACTGAAGAGTATCCAGTCCACATTGGACAACAGAACCGCGGGCGTACCCGCCTCGGTCGCGGGCTGGTACGTCGACGTGCCGTCGAACGAGGTCGTGGTCAGTGTGGTGGGCGGCGACTCAGCCGGCCGGGCCTGGGCCACCTCCGCGGGCGTTCCTGTCCGGGTGGAACAGGTGAAGAGCGCTCCCAGGCCGCTCTGGAGCGTGATCGGCGGACAAGGGCTCTATTTCAACGGCGGCGCCTGTTCGGTCGGGTTCACTGCCTACGACGACGATGACCACTACGTCATCACAGCGGGCCACTGCACCGAACTCGGCGGCACGGTGCAGGGCGTCGACGGCACCATCGGCAGGGTCGCGAAGTCGTCGTTCCCCGGCAACGACTACGGCACGGTCAAGGTGACCCACAGCGATGTCTCGACGCCGCCGCGGGTCGACCGGTACGAGGACGGGACGGACGTGCGGATCGAAGGCTCCGACGTCGTCGGGGTCGGCGGCAGGATCTGCCGGTCCGGGATCACCACCCATTGGCACTGCGGGCGCGTCGAAGCGCTGGACCAGACGGTGAACTACGGCAACGGGAACATCGTGAAGGGCCTCACGCAGACCAGCGCCTGTGCCGAACCGGGTGACTCCGGCGGCTCGTTCGTCAGTCGTCCGGAGTCCGGTTCCGGCACGAAACTGGTGCAGGCGCAGGGTATGACCTCGGGTGGATCGGGTGACTGCACCGAGGGCGGCACCACCTTCTTCCAGCCCGTCAGGGAGGTGCTCAACCGCTACGACCTGACCCTCGTCACGGACTGAGCCGCCGGCACAGGGACGCCCGGATCTCGCGGTCCGGGCGTCCGTGTCGGGCTAAGGACAGGGCAAAGCCGCCTGGCTGTCGAGGAATTCGGCCACCCGTTCGGCCAGGCCCCGTGCCTCGTGGACCAGGGCTTCGGTCTCGGTCCACCGGCGCCGGACGCGTTCGTGGTCGGCGACCAGCGTCCCGGAGACCATGCTCAGGACCAGGTTCGCGTCCGCGGCGACCTCGGCGAGCCGCAGGAACGGACGATGCTCCTCCTCGGTTCCCGCTCCGTGCTCGGCCGCCCATTCACGGGCACGCAGACCGGCGTCGTGGCAGGCGTCGACGAGGAAGGACCGGATCTCCTCGGCCCGGTTCCCCGGACGCGCGGGAGGTTTCCCCATCAGCGGGAAAATGTTCCAGGCCACCGAAAGCAGGCAGTCGGCCACGTCGTCCATCGACTCCACGTTCACCGCGAAGAGTGTTCCGCTCCGAGCCCGCTGCCAGGCGGAATGACTCGCGCGAGCGGAAGGATAGACCCGATCGGGTGGCGTCGGCCCGGCGAGGAGGCGGACAGCGCACGAGTCGCACAAACCGGTTGATCACCCCGCGGAGGCCTTGACACACTGCCACGGCCTACCCGTGGGAGCCGTCCTTGACCGTCGAATCGACCCCCGTGATCGATGCCGCGCTGGCGAGGCGTCTGATCGATACGCAGTTCCCGCGCTGGGCGGGGTCACCGTTGCGTCCGCACGCCCCGGCCGGCTCGGATCATGTGATCTACCGGCTGGGTGAGGAGCTGGCGGTTCGGCTGCCTCGCCATGACGGCGCGATCGAGCAGGCGGGCAAGGAAGCCGAGTGGCTGCCCCGGCTCGCCCCGCACCTTCCGCTCGCCGTGCCCGTGGTGGTGGAGGTGGGAGAACCGGACTTCGGCTATCCGTGGCCGTGGGCGGTGTCGCGCTGGCTGGACGGTGAGGTGGCGACCGTCGATGCGCTGTCCGGCTCGCACGAGGCCGCCGGCACGCTGGCCGGATTCCTGACCGCGCTGCACGGGTTCGGCTTCGCGAAGACCGGCGATCTCGCCGGCCGGCCGCTGGCCACGAGGGACGCGGCGACGCGAGCCGCCATCACGAAAGTCGGCGACACCTTCGACACCGGGGCGATGAGCGAACTGTGGGACGCCGCTCTCGCCGCCCCGGCGTGGGACCGTCCACCGGTCTGGTTCCACGGCGATTTCCACACCGGCAACCTGCTGACGACCAGGGGTCGTCTCAGCGCGGTCATCGACTTCGGTGAACTCGGCATGGGCGATCCCGCTCGCGACCTGATGATCGCCTTCACCCTCCTGTCGGCCGGGACACGAGCCACTTTCCGCGCCGCGCTCGACGTGGACGATGCCACCTGGACTCGTGGTCGCGGCTGGGCCCTGGCGACCGGATTGAACGCCTATGTCGGCTACGCCGCCGTCAACCCCCACATCGCCGCGCAGACCACCCGCCAGATCACCCAGGCCCTCCTCGGCTAGAGAGCCCATCCTTCGTCAGAACCGGCGCAGCGCGAAGGTGCGAACCGACGTGTCGCCCGCGAGCAACGCGTCGAGATGCCCCGTCAGCACGACGGTCCCGAACGGGGTCGCGGTCGCGGTGGTCGGTTTCCCGTCCGGCCACCGCGTGGTGATCCGGCGTTCCCGCGACGTCCGCCAGTGGTCGGCGGACGAGAGCAAGCGGACCGCGTTCAGCCCCGGTGTGCCGAGGTCGTTGGTGACCGAGACGAGCGAACCGTCGTGGCGCAGGACCAGCCCATCACCGCCGACCAGCGGCCGTTCCAGCTTCACCGTGCCGATCCTCCCCGAATCCATGTCCACTTTGAACAGCCGTCCCGAGCTGTACAGGACGGTGAGCACGAAACCGTCCGGATGCCAGACGACGCCGTTGAGCCCGAATCCCTCGCTCGCGAACTCGGGCCCGGTGACGTGCGCGGTGATCCGGCCGCGCGGGTCGACCCGGAAGAGCGCGTCTCCGACGGTGTCGGTGACGTACGCGTTCCCGCGCGGGTCGACCGCGACGTCGTTGGCGGCGTGCCCGCCTTCCCCGACGGCGAGGTCGACCAGCGCGATCCGCGCGCCGGTGCGCAGATCGAAGATGCCGAGCCCCGATTGCCGGTCGACCGTCTCCGGCGCCGAGCGTTCACCGAGCCCCAAATCCCCGTAGGTGACCAGGATCCGGCCCCGTGCCGCGTCGACGGTGAGGCCGAACACCGACACGATGGCCGGGTCGTTCACCAGTGTCCGGACGGTCCGGTCGCGCTGGACCACCGCGACCGTGCCGAACCGGACGGATCCCACGAGCGTGGCCTGGCGCGTCGGATCCCAGGCGACCCCCTCCGGGTACAGCGACGGCGCGGTGACCTCCACCGCTTCTCCCCCGCCCGTCGCCGCCGCCGGTGACGGGCCGATCCCGGCGATCGCCGCGGCCAGGATCACCGGCAGAACCAAACTTCGTCGAAAGCGCATCGCGCGTCCTCCCTGATCGCTGATGTGGCCGAGCCTGGTGTGAAGGCCGGGCCGCAACCAGGTCGTGCGGATCCTGTTACCGCGACTACCAGGACAAGCCTCCGCGCTAGCGGAGCCCTTCGGCGACGGCGGCGGGCTCCTCCGAGTCGTCGAGCGCTCGAGCGTCGATCACGCGCAGGCCGGCCACGAGACCGGACAGTCCCTTGTGGCCTTGCGGCCGGATCGCGAGGATGCCGCTGACGAAGAACAGCAGATTCGCCAATGGCTCGAAACCGCCGTTGACCAGGGAAGCCAGTGCCAGCAAGGTGAAATAGCCGCCGGAACCGGCCAGGAAGCGCAGGATCATCCGCCACACGGCGGGTTTGTGCCCCGAAGGCCCGACAGGACGCAGCAGCACGACCCGCTGTCCGAAACTGGCTCCGTTGCCCGCGAGCGGAACGACGAACAGCAGCAGGATCGCGGGCAGCAGCGTGCCGATCAGGGCCGAGACGACCGTATCCGGTTCGCCTGCCAGCAAAGTCGTCACGATCCCGACCGTGGTGCCGAGCAGCACCACGGAAAGGAAATCGACCGCCATCCCGAGAAGCCGGCGGCGAGCGGTGACCGGCCGGGGAGTTCCCGGCGACACCGACGGCTCCCTACCGGGCAGCAGCCTCAGCAGAGGCGCGAGCCCGAAACCGACCGCGGCGCCGAGGGTGTTGGTCAGCAGGTCGTCGACGTCGGCCAGCCGGTACGGGCATTCGAACAGGAACCAGACGCCGGTGAGCTGAGTGCATTCGATGAACAGCGAGACCGCGAAACCGAGCGCCACCGTGCTCACGAAATTCCGCCGGAAGAGGTGCCGGAGGAACATCCCCAGCGGTACGAACAGCGCGACGTTGAAGACAGCCTGCTGGAGAGCGGGATTGCGCAGGAACGCCCGGAGACCGGTGCCGATCTGTTCGCGGCCGATGTCGGCGACGAACTGGAACGGCCGGAGTTGCAGGTGACTGGAGGCGTTTTCGGCGCACCACGCCGCCGTCGTCTGCGGGATGGGCAGCAAGGTGTAGGTCCACAAGGACATCGCGTAGACCAGGAACCCGAAGACCAGCAGCACCCGCCAGAGCCCGACCTCGCCACGGCGCCGGTAGCTCGCGGCGATGTAGGGAATGGCCAGCAGGATCGCGAGCGCGAAGCCCGCGAACACCGCGATGACCGCGGAGATGGTCGGATCAGTCACTCGCGGAAGCTAACAACGGTCGCTCCGGCGCACCCGTTACGCCACCTGGCCGGGTGACGGCGTCGACCGGGGCCAGAGCCCGCTGATGCGCGAGCGCGGCGATCGCGAACGTCAGATGGACGACGACCCAGTTGCGGTCTTCGCGGTGTACCCGCTGCAAGAGATCGAGGGTCGCGTCGCCGGGGCTGCGCCCCTGACGGCAGGCGTCGATGTACGCCTGGGTCAGTTCGTCGACGTTCCGGCGGAATTCCGCGAAGGCGTCGACGGGCTTTGCGTTGGTGCAGCACTCCACGGTCACGTCACTCAGCGTTTCATAACGCGACATAAAGTTACGACTCGATGAAGCTGGAATCACTCACGTGAGGTAGCCCCACGCGGAAATCTGTGCTCTGCGTCACGCCGAGGCGAGGTTGGCGGGCATCGGACGTTCCCGTTCGGCCGCCTTCACCCGGCGGGCGACCGGGAAACGCTGGTCGAGGTCGACCAGCAGCGGGGTCACCGCCATCAGCGCCAGAAGGGCGAGCCCGGCGTAAGCACCCATGGTCGCGATGATCGTCATTTCGGCCTCCTCGATCCCGTGCCGCGCCTTTCCGGCGGCCTGGAACCAGAATCGCCCGGCGAGGGGGCCCGGCGGATCGGTCATCCGGCGGAGACACCTCGACCGGTCGGCCTTTTCGGCACTGACCGTTCGGCCGACCTCGACTCAGACCCGCTTGCCCGACGGGCGGCGGTGCAGCAGATCGAACCGCGACCACATCGCCTCGGCGGCTTCGATGGATTCGCTGGTGCGGGCGGGATCGACGGCGGCGAGCTGCGCGACGATCGCCTGCACCAGGCTCATCCCCGCGGTGAGGGACGGGAAGAAGGTCACACCCTCGGCAGGCACCATGAGCACCTGTTCGACGGCGCCCGCCAGCGCGGGGCTGGCCGCGTCGGTGATCGCGAAGGCACGCGCTCCCCTGGCCTTCGCCTCGTTCGCGGCGAGCACGGTGCTTTCGTACAGCCGCCAGAAACTGATCGCGATCAGCACGTCCTCTGCGGTGAGTTTCGCCGTCGCGTTGGCGAGTTCGGCGTCACCGGCGGTGATCGCGTGGACGTCGTAGCCGGCCAGCCGCGCGTTGTGCGCGAAGGCGATCCCGACAGCGGCGTAGCTGCCGTCGGCGATGACCACGGTGCGGCGCGCGGCCGCGACGGCGTGGGCGACGTTCCGGATCTCGTCTTCGTCGAAGCGCCGGTTGAGCAGTGCAAGACCGTCGAGGTCGCGGCGCAGCGAAGCCGAACCCGGCGAGTCGACGTCCCGGTGTTCCTCGGCGACCTGCGGCGCGCTGAGCGACGACATGTACCGCGCCCGCAGTTCCTGTTGCAGGGCGGGCCAACCGGCGAACCCGAGCGCTTGCGCGGTCCGGGTGACGGTGGCGACGTTGACGCCGGCGAGCTGGGCGAGCTCGGCCGTCGAACCGAACGAGGCCCGCCGCGGCTGCGAGACCAGCACTTCGAGTACCGCGGCCGATTTCGGTCGCAGCCCGCGTTCCGGTGTCCGATCCCGAAGCCACGCCTCGAAACCGTCGTCGATCCCCGTCTCTGTCACGCACGCCCTCCCTCGACCGCGTCACGGTAACGCATCGTGCCGGCCGGACCACGTGCAACAACCATTGCAGTTTTACTGAAACGCAGTATACGTTGTCGGCACTCCTCGTCGCCCGAACCACGGAAGGCGTTCCCCATGACGCTTCTGGCACGACTGGACCGGCTCCCGCTGAGCCGTCCCCATTACAAACTGCTGTTCATCGGCGGGCTCGGCTACACCTTCGACGGGATGGACTCCGCCGTCGTCGCCTTCCTCCTGCCGAGCGCGAAAGCGGCCTGGGGGCTCGACAACGGACAGCTCGGGCTGATCGGTTCGGCGACGCCGTTCGGATTCCTCTTCGGCGCGATCGCCGCCGGCCTGCTGGGCGACCGCATCGGCCGCAAGAAGGTCATGATGTACGCGCTGGCCTTCTACGCGGTGTTCTCGGTGATCGCCGCGTTCTCCCCCAACTACGAGGTCTTCCTGGGCGCCCGCGTGCTGGCCGGAGCGGGCGCGGGCGCCGAAAGCGCGATCATCGCGCCGTTCCTGTCCGAGTTCGTCCCCGCCAAACGGCGCGGCTGGTTCGTCGGCGCGCTCGCCGGGTTCTTCTCGTTCGGCTTCGTCATGGCGGCGCTGATCGGCCGGTTCATCGTCCCGACGGTGCCGGAGGGCTGGCGCGTCGCACAGTTGATCACCGCGCTGCCGATCGTCATGCTGCTGTGGTGGCGCCGGTCCCTGCCCGAGTCACCACGGTTCCTGGTCGCGAACGGTCGTCACGACGAAGCCGAGAAGATCGTCGCGAAGCTGGAGCGGGACGTCGAAAAGGCGACGGGGGAAACACTTCCGCCGGTCGCCGAGACCGACGTCAAACCCGCGACCGAGACGCCGAAGGTCAACCTCCTCAGCGCGCTGAAGTTCCTGTGGAGCCCGGCGATGGCCCGCCGCACCGCGGTGATCTGGACCGTCTGGTTCGTGATCACTTTCTCCTACTACGGTTTCTTCTCCTGGATCCCGACGCTGCTCGTCGAACGCGGGATCACGGTGACCAAGAGCTTCGAGTTCTCGATCATCATCTACCTGGCGCAGATCCCCGGGTACTTCTCCGCGGCCTGGCTTTCCGAACGACTCGACCGCAAGCACACCATCGCGCTGTACCTCGCGGGTTCGGCGGTGAGCGCGTTCTGGCTGAGCCAGATGGACGCGCCGTGGTCGATCACCCTCGCCGGGGCGGTGCTGTCGTTCTTCCTCAACGGCACCTACGCCGGCGTGTACTCCTACACCCCCGAGGTGTTCCCGACCTGGATCCGCGCCAGCGGGACCGGGCTGTCCAGCGCGTTCGGCCGGGTCGGCAGCATCCTGGCCCCGACGATCATCGGCCTGTCGGCGGCGAGCCTCGGCTTCGCCGGCGTCTTCGGCCTGACCACCGCCGTCCTGGCGGCCGGGGTGGTGTGCGTGGTCGTGTTCGGCCTCTCCACCGCCGGCCGGTCGCTGGAAGAACTGACCGAACACGGTGCCCCCGCGGCCACCGCGAAGGAGATGACGAAATGACCGTCTCACTGTCCACTGTGGAGGACAAGACCCGCGCCACGATCGGCGTGCGGCTGTTCACCGTACTGGCGTGGGTGCCCGAACGAAAGGCGTTGCGGCGGGTGCACAGCAGCCATCCGCGCGAATACCCGGTGGGCGGCGAGAAGACCGTCGAGGTGGCGGCGGGCTGGCTGGCGCGATGCATCACCGGCCAGGAGCCGTACTTCGGGCCGGACAGGGCGGCGGTGCGGGAGATCTTCGCCGACCACGACCTGATCGCCGGACTCGGCTGCGGCGCCGTGATCAACGTGCCGGTGGTGGACGACGGCCGCACGCTCGGCGTCCTCAACATCCTCGACGCCGAAGGCAGCTACGACGACGCCTCCGTCGAGGCGGCCCGTTCTCTGGCACCGTTGGCGGTCCCGGCCCTGCGCGAACTGAAGGAGACCTGGTGAACGGATCACTGCTGCTGCGCAACGCCCGGCTGCTCGACCCGGTCGAGGGCGAGTACACCGAGGGTGACCTGCGATGCGAGGACGGCCGCATCGTCGAGATCGGCACGGGCCTCACCGCGGGTGAGGTGCGGACCGAGGACCTGCGCGGCGCCGTCGTGCTGCCAGGTCTCGTCGACGCGCATGTGCACGTGACCGCGTCGACGGCGGATCTCGGGTCGCTCCCGGCGTCGTCGCCGTCCTACGTGGCCGCGCACAGCGCCCGCACCATGAGCGCCATGCTGGACCGCGGGTTCACCACGGTCCGGGACGCGTCGGGCGCCGACTACG
>NZ_JACBXD010000036.1 GCF_013870525.1 Amycolatopsis pittospori | reverse complement strand
CGTAGTCGGCGCCCGACGCGTCCCGGACCGTGGTGAACCCGCGGTCCAGCATGGCGCTCATGGTTCGGGCGCTGTGCGCGGCCACGTAGGACGGCGACGACGCCGGGAGCGACCCGAGATGCGCCGTCGACGCGGTCCGCGCGGCGGCACGCGACGAACTCCGCAAGGGCGCGCACCACATCAAGGTGATGGCCTCCGGCGGCGTCGCCTCCCCCACCGACCGCATCGACTCGACGCAGTACTCCGCCGAGGAGCTCCGCGCGATCGTCGAGGAGGCGGAGGCCGCGAACCGTTATGTGGCCGCGCACGCCTACACCGCCCGCGCGGTGAACCGCGCGCTGGAACTGGGTGTCCGGTCGATCGAGCACGGCAACCTGATCGACGACCTCAGCGTCGAACTGTTCCTGCGTCACGACGCGTTCCTCGTGCCCACCTTGGTCACTTACTGGGCCTTGAAGGAGGAAGGGCGCGAGCACGGGCTCCCGGAATCCAGCTGGCGCAAGGTCGACGAGGTCCTCGGCGCGGGCATGGCCGCGCTGGAACGCGCCGCGCGAGGCGGGGTGAAGCTGGTCTACGGCACCGACCTGCTCGGGGGTATGCACCGCCACCAGAACCACGAGTTCCGGCTGCGCGGCGAGGTCCAGCCCGCACTCGACGTCCTCCGCTCGGCGACGTCGGGCGCGGCGGACCTGCTGAACCTGACCGGCGAGATCGGCACACTCGCCCCCGGCGCGTACGCGGATCTGCTCGTCGTCGACCGGGATCCGCTGGAGGACATCGGCGTCCTGGCCGAGCCGAAGCACTTCCGGCACATCGTCCAGGGCGGGACGATCGTCTGACGCGGGATCAGGAGACGCGTTGGGGGACGTTCCAGGGGTTGTCGTCGCGGAGCGGTTCGGGCAGCAGATGCGACGGCCAGTCCTGATAGGACACCGGGCGCAGGAAGCGTTCGACGGCGGCGGTCCCGACCGACGTCGACGCGGGTGACGTCGTCGCCGGGAACGGGCCGCCGTGCTGCATCGCGGCGGTCACCGCGACGCCCGTCGGCCAGCCACCCCACAGGACGCGACCGCTGCGGTCGGCCAGCACCGGCCGCAGCGCCTCCACGTCCGACGCCTCCTCCGGCAGGGCGTGCACGGTCGTCGTGAGCTGTCCCGGTAATGCCGCCAAGACAGGCACGACGTCGGACAGCCGCTCGTAGCGCACGACGACGCCCAACGGACCGAAGCACTCCTCGGCCGCTTCGGGTACGAAGTCGTCCAGGTCGATCTCGAGCAGCTGGGGTCCGTCTTCCCCGACGATGCGGCGCATTCCCGGGATCTCGGCCAGCCGTGAAGCGCCGGCGGAGAACCCCGCGGCGATGCGGTCGTTCAGGAACCTCCCGGCCGGGATCCGCCGCAGCCGTTCCGCGACGAGGTCCACAAAGGACCCGTCCGAGGGCACGAACAGGAGACCGGGATTCGTGCAGAACTGTCCGTTGCCCATGGTCAGCGAACCGGCGTAACCCTCGGCCAGTTCTTCGGCGCGCGCCTGCGCGGCGCCGGGCAGGACGATCACCGGGTTGACGCTGCCCAGCTCGCCGTGGAACGGGATCGGCACCGGCCGTTCGGCCGCGATCCGCGCCAGTGCCAGGCCTCCGGCCACCGACCCGGTGAAGGCCGCGGCGGAGATCACCGGATGCTTCAAGGCCTCGACACCGGCCGCTTCGCCTTCCGCCAATCCCAAGAGCGCTCCCCATGGGCCGAGTGCCTCGACGACGACGTCGGTCACCATCCGGGACAACTCCGGATGTCCAGGATGCGCCTTGACCACCACCGGGCAGCCCGCCGCCCACGCCGAAGCCGTATCACCACCGGCGACGCTGAACGCGAACGGGAAGTTGCTCGCGGCGAACACCAGCACCGGACCGACGGCGGTGCGATACCGGCGTAGATCGGGCCGGGGACCGGGCGGCCACGAAGGATCCGCGTGGTCGATCCGGACGTCGTAGGGCGAGCCGCTCGCCGCCTCGTCCGCGAGGAGCCGCAGCTGGAACGTCGTCCTGGCCAATTCGCCGGTCAGGCGTTTCGTGCCCAGATGGGTTTCGGCGTCGGCGACCTCGATCAGGGACGGTCCGGCCGCGTCCAGTGCGTCCGCCACTCCCGTGATCACCGCCGCCCGGGTCTTCGGGTCGGTCGCCGCCCACTTCGCGGCGATACCGGCCGCGGCGTCGATCTCTTTCATACTCCGGTCTCCTTCCGGTCCGGGTCAGTTCTCAGGGCGGGTGTTGCGAAAGCCACTTTCGCAACGTTGAAGGTTGCGAAAGTGGCTTCGCAACGCCGTCGTCCCCGCGAAGACCAAACCGGCTAGAGGACAAACCCCGCGGGGAACGGGTCGTCCGGGTCGAGCAGGTAGGTGGCGTTCCCGGTGATCCACGCGCGTCCGGAGAACTCCGGCACGACAGCGGGAAGGCCGCCGACCGTCGTCTCGGCGACCAGCTCGCCGGTGAACGCGGTGCCGATGAACGACCTGTTCTCGAACGGCGTGTTCAGCGGCAGCTCACCGCGGGCGTGCAGTTGCGCCATCCGGGCCGAGGTCCCGGTGCCGCACGGCGACCGGTCGAACCAGCCCGGGTGGATGGCCATGGCGTTCTGCGACGCGCGGGCGTCCGAACCGGGGGCGAGGAACTGGACGTGCTTGCAGCCGTCGATCAGCGGATCGGCCGGATGCTTCGGCGGACGCTGGTCGTTGATCGCCGCCATGATGTCCAGGCCCGCCGCGAGGATCCGGTCCTTCTCCGCACGTTCGAAAGGTATGTCCACTTGGGACAGTTCGAGGATGGCGTAGAAGTTGCCGCCGTAGGCCAGGTCGTACCGCACCTCACCGAGTCCTGGCACCTCGACGACGGCGTCGCGTTCGGCGAGGAACGACGCGACGTTGCGGAGCTTGACCCGTTCCGCCCGGCCGTCGCGGACGTCGACCTCGGCGTGCACGAGCCCGGCCGGGGTGTCCAGGCGTACCACGGTCTTCGGTTCGGTCACCTCGACCATGCCGGTCTCCACCAGCACGGTCGCGACGCCGATCGTGCCGTGCCCGCACATCGGCAGGCAGCCCGACACCTCGATGTAGACCACGCCCCAGTCGGCGTCCGGATGGCACGGCGGCTGCAGGATCGCGCCGCTCATCGCGGAATGGCCACGCGGCTCGTTCATCAGGAACTGCCGCAGGTGGTCCATGTTCGCCATGAAGTACCGGCGCCGCTCGGCCATCGTGTCACCCGGGATGACGCCGACCCCGCCGGTCACCACCCGGGTCGGCATGCCCTCGGTATGCGAGTCGACGGCGGTGATCGACCGGATCGAGCGCACCTACTCCACCCCCAGCGAGGCGAGCGCGCGGCGCATGTCGGCGGTGACCTGCTCGCGGTGCTCGCCGGTCAGCGGCCCGCGCGGCGGACGGCACGGTCCGCCGTAGCGGCCGACGAGGTCCATACCGAGCTTGATGGCCTGGACGAACTCGACGCGCGAGTCCCAGCGGAACGCGGCGACCAGCGGTTCGTACAGCGCGCGGGCCTCTTCGAGCTTGCCGGCGGTCGCCAGTTCGAACAGGCGCACCGATTCGGCCGGGAACACGTTGGGGAAGCCGGCGAACCAGCCCGTCGCGCCCATCAGCAGGCTTTCCAGCACGACGTCGTCGGCTCCGCTGATCACGTCCAGCCCCGGGGCCCGCTCGCGGATCTCCAGCACGCGCCGGACGTCGCCGGAGAACTCCTTCACCGCCACCACGTTGTCGATCGCCGCGATCTCGGCGAGCAGATCCGGGGTGAGGTCGACCTTCGTGTCGATGGGGTTGTTGTAGACCATCACCGGCAGCCCGACCGACGCCACCGCCTCGAAGTGGGCGAGGACCTCGCCGCGGTTCGCGCGGTACATCGTCGGCGGCAGGCACAGGAGGCCGTCGGCGCCGTCCTCGGCCGCGACCTCGGCCCAGTGCTTGGCCTGATGCGATCCGGGGCCGTGCACGCCGACGACGACGATCCCATCCTTGCCGACGGTCTCGATCGCGGTGCGCGCGGCACGGCGGCGCTCCTCGTCGGTGAGCGACGAGTACTCGCCGAGCGAGCCGTTCGGGCCGACACCCCGGCAGCCGTTGTCGATCAGCCAGCGGCAGTGCGCGGCGTAGGCGTCGTAATCCACGGCCAGACCGGCGGGCGCCGAGTCGTCCGCCCGGTACGGGAGGGCGGTCGCGACGACGACGCCACCGAGGTCGGGGGTGCTCATGCTGAGGTCTCCTTCGGTTCGGCGAGTTCACCCAGCCGGATCGGCTGGGCGATAGGGCGGTGGTGCCGTTCGGCTCCGCCGCGGAGTTCGGACACGGTCGGGCCGCACATCCGGCCCTGGCACGGGCCGAGTCCGGCCCGGGTGCCGAGTTTCAGCGCGTGTGAGCCCGGACAGGACGGGGCTTGGACAGCGCGGGTGAGTTCGCCGTAGGTCGTTTCCTCGCAGCGGCAGACGATCGTGTCCTCGTCCAGCCAGCCGCGCCAGGCAGAGCCGATCGGATGTGCGGCTGCGAGCCGTCCGGCGAACGCCAGGGCCCGGTCGCGTTCACGGACCAAGGCCCGGTCCGGTGTACCGCCCGCGGCGACGCACCCGGCCACCACGCCCTCGGCCGCTGAGGTGACCGCACCGCCGATACCGGTGATCTCGCCCGCGGCGAAGACACCTTCCACCGTGGTGCGCTGGTCACCGTCGACCTGGACGAAACCGTTGTCGAGCAGGCAGCCCGCGGCGACGGCGAGTTCCGGCTGCGGGACGAATCCGTGTCCGACGCAGACCGCGTCGACCTCGTAGGTCCGCTCGGTTCCGGCGACGACCGACCAGTCCGCGCGGACCTTGGCGGTGACGACCTCGCGGACGCGGTCGGCCCCGCGCGCTTCGACGACCGCCCTACCGAACCGGTACGGAACGCGCTGCCTGGCCAGGGCTGCGGCATACCGCGCGAGCTCTCCGGCCTTGCCCGCGTGGGCGGCGAGCCGCCACGGCCGCGACGACCATCCTTTGCCGACGGTCGCGAACGGATTCGCCTCCAGCACGGCGACGACCTCGGCCCCCACACCCAGCAGGGATTCCGCCACGGGCAGGAGGAACGGCCCGGCGCCGGCGACGAGCACCCGGCTGCCGATCGCCACCCGCTCCCCTTTGGCCAGCGCCTGCGCCGCACCCGCGGTGTACACGCCGGGCAGTTCCCAGCCGGGGAACGGCAGGGTGCGGTCGTGGGCGCCGGTCGCCAGGATCAGCGCGTCCGGGTCGAGGGTGATCCGACGACGTCCGCCGCCGTCGGCCTGCCCGCGCAGCACGTGGAGAGTCTTATCCGTGCGGTCCAGCGCCCAGACCGTGGAAGCGGGCCACCACCGGCAACGAGGATGGTCGAGTACACGACGACGCCGGGCGAACTCCGCCCAGCCGTGCTGGATCCGGTCCGGGTGTCGCGCCTTGAAGGCCTCCGGCAGCATCCGGTGGTACTGGCCGCCGGGAGTGTCGGCCTGGTCCAGCACCGTGACGCGGGCCCCGGCCCGCAGTGCGTGCTCGGCCGCCGCGAGCCCCGCGGGCCCGGCTCCGACGATCACCACGTGCCTGCTCATACGCCCTCCTCCCGGGACTGGGTACGGATTTCGTCACCGTCGGCGGCCGGGCGCCGGCACGCGCGGACGTCCGGCACGTCGTTGACCGTGAGCAGGCAGTCGAAACACGCGCCGATCCCGCAGAAGACGCCTCGGGGAGCGCCGGAACGCGTGGTGCGCCACGACGTACGGCCGGCTGCGAGCAGCACGCCCGCCACACTCTGGCCCGCGACGCCGGACACGGGTTCGCCGTCGACGGTGATCCGGATCGGCGAGTCGGTGCGGCCGGCCGGATCCCGGTCGCGGGGGAACAACCGCGCGCTCATGCGGCCACCTCGGCCAGCACCGCGGGACGGTCCACGGTGAACTCGTCGACGGGCATCGCGGTCTCGGCGCCGGTGAGCAGTTCTCGCAGCAAACGCGCGGTGCCCACACTCAGCCCGATACCGGCGCCTTCGTGGCCGGTGGCGTGCCACAGGTTCCCCAGCCGCGGATCCTCGCCGAGTACGGGCAGGTGATCGTCCACATAGGGCCGGAAACCGCCGTAGGCCCGCATGATCGCGGCGTCGGCGAGCGCCGGGAACAGCCGCAGGGCCTTGGCCGCGATGGCACCGAGCACGCCGGGGCGGATCGTGTCGTCGAACCCGACGCGGCGGCGCGACGAGCCGATCAGGACGGTGCCGCCCCAGGTCGACTCGACGACGGCGGAGGTCTGCAGGTCACCCGAATCGGCGCCGACCGCGCCGACGTAATCGGCGTCGTAGACCTTGTGCCGCACGACGCCGGGCATCGGCGTGGTCACCAGAACCTCGCCGCGACGCGGGCGGACCGCGATCGGGGCGCCGAGCAGTGCCGATACCTGCCCGGCCCACGGGCCCGCCGCGTTCACGACGACGTCGGCCTCGATCACCTCGCCCGGTACGCGAACGCCGGTGATCCGGCCACTGTGGACGGACGCGCCGACGACCTCGGTGTCGGCCCGCAACCGGGCGCCGTGGCGCAGCGCGGAAGTCAGCAGGGCGAGTGCCGCGCCCGCGGGCTGGACTTGAGCGTCTTCCGGATAGTGGAAGGCGGCGGTCACGTCGCGGGTCAGCGCGGGCTCGGCGGTCATGAGTTCCTTGAGCGACAACGGTTCCGCGCGGACTCCGAGCTGCGTTCCGGCGAACGCCGTCAGCGCTCGGGCGCCGTCTTCGGTGGTGGCGACCACGATGCCGCCCTTGGGGTCGTACTCGATCGCCGACGCCGTACGCGCGTCCTCGTCGGCGATCTCGGCGACCACCTGCGGCCACAGCCGCACCGACAGTCTGGCGAGTTCGAGTTCGGCGCCCGGTCCCTTGTCGGACACGAGCACGTTGCCTTCACCGTGCGACGTGGTGCCGCCGGCGGGGCGGCCGCGGTCGACGACCACGACGTCGAAGCCCGCCAGGCTCAGCTCCCGGGCACACGCGGCGCCGATGATGCCTGCGCCGAGTACGACGACACGCGTTCGGTTCATCGACCCTCCAGCGTTCGGTAAAGCGAACGATCGGAGAGTAGGTTCTTCCCCGGAAGGGTGTCAACACCTGAGCCGCGTTCAGCCCTTCAAGACGGGGTGCGGCCTGCCGTCGAGCCGCTCGTCCGCGCGGTACTGCAGCAGCAGGACCGAATGCACCGGGGCTTCGATCGCGGTGTAGCAATGCGGCTCGCGGGCATCGAAGGCGACGTAATCCCCCGGGCCGACGTCGACCGTCCGGCCCGCCACCTCGACGCGGAGCGCACCGGACTGGACGACGGTGTGCTCGATCCCGACGTGCCCCTGGGAACGTTGCGGCGCGTCACCGCGCACGACCTGGTCGTACACCTCGAAAACGCCGTCACCGGTCTCGATCCGGCGCAGCGGCCTCAGGTCGACGCCCTCGCCGCTGAGCACCTCGACATCGGCGCCCCGCACCACGGTGAGCGCGCCACCCGCGCGATGGTCGAGCAGGTCGGAGATCGCCACCTCCAGCACCCGCGACAGGCTGAACACGGTTTCGATGGTCGGATTGCCGCCCCCGGACTCCAGCTGCGACAACGTCGCCTTGCCGATGCCCGACCGGCGGGACAGCTCCGACAGCGAAATCCCCCTCGCCGCCCGGGCCGCGCGCAGGTTGACCGCCAGCATGTCCCGGATCGAGGGCGTCTCGTCCTCCACCACTTCTCCCCTGTCGTTCGTCAAACCGTACGACCGGACGGGCGAACGTTCGCTTTGCCGATCGAGTTCGCGGACATCATGACACGCCTTTCACCGGGAGGGCATAGCCGCGGCCGATGGGCCGACGCGATGGTGAGCGGCCGCCGGCGCGGTGAAACTTCCTCACCAACCGGTGTGTCACCGTCGACACAGGGTCACGGGCCACACCGTCGTATCCCTCGAGCGAGGAGATTCCCGTGCAGCTGATACGTAGATCCTCATCGGCCGGAAGACGGCTTCGCGCGTTCGGCGCGGTGCTCATCACGACCCTCGGCCTGACCGCGGCCGTGACCACCGCACCGGCGACGGCGGCCGCGAACGCCTGCCTGACCGGCACACTCGCCTTCGATCACCTCGACGCCGAAGCCGGTCCGAGCAAACCCGTACGGACGCAGGTGGCGCGCAACGCGAACTGGGAGCTGTGGGGCCGCTCCGGTTCCGGCTCCGCGAGCCGTCTCGCCTCCGGGATCACCGGAGCGTCCGACGGCAGGTTCACCGCCTGTCACACCGCTTCGCTGGCCGAGGCGTACGTGCGATTCCGGTCGAGCAGCACGTCGATGTGGCGGGTCGTGAAGGCCGCGAACAACACGACCGACTACACCTTCGACTCGGCGCGCCGTACGAACGTGTCCGGCACTCAGGACCTCGGCACGGTGAAGGTCCCCTCGACGCTGCAGCGCGCGTGGAAGGTCGTGGACACGCTCAACGTCCTGTACTGGAAGCGCGCGAATCCGTCGTCGTCGTGCTGGACGGCCCGCCAGGCCGACGGCCGCTGCGACCAGATCACCTTCGTCTGGGACCCGAAGGTCGCCGACGGCGGCTACTGGGACTACCCGAACACGAACTACGTCTTCCTCGGCAACACGATGCCCGACTCGAAGCACCTCGTGCTGCACGAAGCCGGGCACTGGCTGCAGTGGCAGCTCTACGGGCGCGGCTTCCCCGTGGTGGACGGCTGCAACCCGCACTACATCCAGAAGCACAGCTCGAAGTCGTGCGCGTGGACCGAAGGCTTCGCCGACGCCGTCGCCGCGTACGCCCTCGGCGACTACCGCTACGTCTACGACAACGGGACCTCGGTGAGCTTCCAGAACAACGGCCCGACCGCGGGGTGGGACGACGGTGACACCGTGCAGGGCCGCGTCGGCTCGTCCCTGCTGGACCTCTGGGCGTCGAACGGGCCGGACGGCGGGAACTGGAACCGCACGATCGCGCTCATGACCCGGTACTTCAGCCAGGACTTCCGCGAGTACTTCACCCAGGACCGGCCGGCGGCGGGCCTGTCCACGACCGGCGCGGCCCAGCGGATCCTCGCCGGGCACACCATTTCCTACTGACCGGGAGACCGGAGGGCCGGGCCGTGACCCGGCCCTCCGGTGGTTCACCCCCTGGCCGCCCGGACCCAGGCGGTGACCTCGTCGGCGGTCGAGGGGAAACCGCCGGAAAGCAGGTCGTGGCCGTCTTCGGTGACCACGACGTCGTCCTCGATACGGATGCCGATGCCGCGCAGCTCCGGCGGAACCGTGCGGTCGCCGGCGTGGAAGTAGAGACCGGGTTCCACCGCCAGCGCCATCCCCTCGGCCAGCGTGCCCTCCCGGTAGGTGGAGGGGTGGGCGGCGGCGCAGTCGTGGACGTCCAGCCCGAGGAAATGGCCGGTCCCGCAGACGATGTACCGCCGGTGCTGCTGCCCGTCCCCCGACAACGCTTCGTCGACCGACACCGGAAGGAGGCCCCAGTCGTGCAAGCCCTCCGCGAGCACGCGCAACGCCGTCGCCTGGAACGCGCCGTAGTCCTGGCCGGGCCGGACCTCGGCCAGCGCGGCGACGTGCGCCTTGTGCACCAGGTCGTAGACGTCGCGCTGGGCCTTCGTGTACTCGCCGCCGACCGGGAAGGTGCGGGTGATGTCGGCGGTGTACAAGGAATCCAGCTCGACCCCGGCGTCCAGCAGCAGGAGGCTGTCCTCGGTCACCTGGCCGTCGCAGCGTGTCCAGTGCAGGATCGGCGCGTGCGGCCCGGCCGCGACGATCGAGGTGTACCCCGGGCCGACGCCCTCGGTCCGGGCACGCCGGTCGAAGGTGCCCTGCAGCCAGCGTTCCCCGCCGCCGCGGACCGCCTCCGGCAACGCGGCCAGCACGTCGGCGAACCCGCGGGCGGTCGCGTCGACGGCGTCACGCAGCTGGCCGATCTCCCAGTCGTCCTTGATCCGGCGCAGCTCCGCGAGGACCGTGCGCAGCCGTTCGCTGTGGCCGTAGCCGAAAGCGTCGAGACTCGGATCGATTCCGGCGCCGACCAGCACGCCCGGGTTTCGTCCGCGCAGGCCGTGCGGAAGGTCTTCGAGCGGGCGGCATTCGATGCCGAGCGCCTTGCCGTACGCGGCGGGTCCGGCGGCGGACCCGACCCACAGCGGACTGGTGTCCGCGTCGCCCACGAAGTCGGGTTCGTGCGACTCGGCCGGGCGCGGGACGTACAGCGTCGCGTGATGGCCGTCGCCCGCCGGGGTGAGCACGAGGATCGCGCCTTCGCGCTGGCAGCCGGTGAGCCAGACGAAGTCGCTGTCGGCCCGGAAGCCGTGGAAGGTGTCGTTGGAGCGCACCACCGGACGGCCCGCCGCGAGCGCGATCCGCTGCCCGGGGAGTTCCGCGGACAGCCTGGCGCGGTGAGCGGCCGCGGCTTCGGCGGTGCCCAGGGGCACCTCGACCACGTCGTCGGCGGGCTCCCAGCCGTCCTGGATCCAGTTCCGGAATCCCTTCGCGGCCAGCAGCGCGCGCAGATCCGGCCGGGTACGGTCGCCGGTCATCGGCTCCCCTTTCAGGTAGTCGGAGGTCTGACCGCACCCTCACACCGCGAAGGCCCCGGCCGTAATGAGCGGCGGCGATAGACTCCGCCTATGGCCCTGGAGATCCGGCACCTGCGGGCGATCTGCGCCATCGCCGAAGCGGGCAGCCTCTCGCAGGCGGCCGCCGCGCTGGGCATGTCCCAGCCGTCGCTGACCTCCCTGCTCCAGCGGCTCGAACGGCAGATCGGCGCCCCACTGTTCGTGCGGAGTCACACCGGCGTGACCCCGACCCCGGTCGGCGAGCAGACGCTGCGCCGGGCGCTGACGCTGCTCGTGGAGTTCGACCGGTTCGAAAGCGACCTGCTCGGCGCCCTCGGCGACGGCCCGCTCCGGCTCGGATCGTCCCAGATGGACTGTCTGCCCACCTTCGTCGAACGGCTGGACGACGCCCTGCCGGGACTCGACGTGACCGTCCACGTCGAGCCGTCCAGCGCGGTATTGGCCCAGGCGCTGGCCCGCGCGACCCTCGACATCGCCGTCATCGCCATGTCGGACGACCAGGAAGTGCCGCTGGCGAAACATCTGGGACACCGCGTGCTGTTCTCGTGGATCCCCGTGTTCGTGGGGCTCCCAGCGCGCCACCCGCTGGCCGGCTCGCTGGAAGTCGACCTCGCCGACCTCGCCGATGAAGCCTGGATCGGCCCGCCGGGTCCCGAAGACGGCTCGCTGACGTCGCTGCGCGCGGCGACCCATCGCGCCGGCTTCACACCGCGGATCCGCTTCGAATACCCGAACGGCGGCGGACGGCATCTGATCGCCGCCGGGCAGGCCGTGCAACTGGTGGAGCCGACCGCGCCCGAACTGCCCGGCATGGTCGTCCGGCCGCTGAAGGACGACCCGATGCGGATGCGGCTCGTGCTGGCGTGGCGCAAGGAACGGCTGACCTGGGACCAGACGGAGAACGTCTACCGAGCGGTGATGACGTCGTACACACGGCACGCGATGGCCTCGACGCCGTTCCGGACCTGGTGGGAGCGGCGGCGGAGTTCTCAGTCGTGGGACGGTTTGGTCGACTTCTTCCGGACCGCCGACTCCTGAGGCCGGTCTGATTCCTCCCCGAACAAGGCGATCTGGACGAGCCGCCGGCCATACCGCCGGTTGAACTCGGTGGCCCGTCCGGGGAGCAGCCTCGCGGGCGCGACGTCGCCGACCAACGCCCCCTCGCCGGGATTGCCGTGTCCGACCAGTCCCGGAGTTCGCAAGATGCGGAGCTCGTCGAGGACGCGGTCCCCGCTGGGTGCGCCCGCGTTCTCGGTGCCGTGCGCGATCACCAGGTGCAGGCCGACGTCCCTGGCCTGCGGCAGCAGTTCTCGCAGGGGTTCCAGAGGATAAGTGTCACGATGAGCGAGCAGGTGGTAGTCGTCGACGACCAGGTACAGCTCCGGGCCGGTCCACCAACTGCGGTTCCTGAGCTGGTCCAAGGTGACGTCCGGGCCGGGGAGCCGTTTGCGCAGTGATGCCTCCACCTCGACCATGACGTTGGCCAGCTGATGGGTGGACACAACGTAGGCGAGCAGATGCGGAGCACCGCTCAGATCGACCAGGGTCCGCTTGAAATCGACGACGATGATCGCCGCTTCTTCCGGGGTGTACTGGTCGCTCAGGCCGCGGATCACCCCGCGCAGAAGATTCGTTTTCCCGGAGCCCGCACCCAGGAAAGCCATGAAATGCGAGTCCGCGGCGAAATCCAGCGTGACCGGCTCGCGGCTTTTCGCCGCCAAGCCCACCGGGACCGGCCCGTCCGCCCGCGGCAGCTCCGAAGAGGACAACTTCAGCGGCAGAGAGCGGAGTTCGTCGCGCACTTCGGACGGCAACTGGTCGAACGCCATGCCTTCCGGTTTGTCATGAGTCGAAAAGACCGAATCCCCGAACTTGGCCCGCTCGGCGAAGGTGACCGACCTGAAGCGGGGCTCGCCTGCGAATTTCGCCGAAGTGAAGTGGGCGATTCCGGTGAACGCCGCCGAATCGAAAGTCGCCGACCCGCCGAACGACACCTGCGAAAAGTCTGCCGAACCGGAGAATCGCGCGGCTTCGAAGCTCGCGTCCCCGGTGCATTCCAGTCGCCCGAACCGGGCGTCACCGACGAACGTGGCATCGGCGAAGGACGCCGATCGGACCCTACACCCGCTTAGATCGAAGTCGAGCAGACTGGCTCCGGACAGGTCGATTTCCGTTTCGGGCCAGTATTTGCCGTCTGGGGCGCCGGGCCGCAAGTGCGCCGCCAGCACGGACTGGGCCGCCCGGCGGACACGGCGTTCCTGTTCCCTGGTCCGGTCGAGGACCATGTCGTCCGCCGCGTCGGCGAACATGCGCAGGTAGGCGCACAAGACGTTGACGATGGTCTGGCGCTGGTCGAGGTTGCCCTGCCCCAGCCGTTCCAACGCGTACAGGCCGCCCAGCTGGACCGGGGGCTTGTCGGAGCCCAGCTGCTCGACGGCCTTCGTGTAGGACTCGGTGACCCGGCGTTCGGCGGCGTCGTACCGCGAATCCTCGGCGACCTGTTCCTGCAGCGAGTGCGTCCTGGCGACGGCCTCCTGGTCGAGCTCCTTCTGTTTCAACGCGATCTCCGCGCTGCGTTGCCGCCGGGCGGCGAGCAGGAGCGCCGCCGCACCGCCCGTGCCGACGACGATCGTCCCGGCCGTCTTGATCGCTTCGAGCTGGTTCCGCTGCTGGGCGTCGCCCTTGCCGTACGCGAACAGCAGCCAGATCGCGACGCCGATGCCCACGAGCACGATCACCGCCGCCGCGGTCCAGATCGCCTTGGGCGACAGCACGGTGTAGCGCACCGTTTCGCGCTCGGCGGGCACCACCGGTCCCGCTCCCTCGCTCCCCATTTCGCCCGCAGCCCCCGTCGAAGTCGGTCCGATCGAGGCGTCAGTATCGCAGCGACCCGCAAGTAGCCGACTACTTGCTCGCACCCTGGAGACTCTTCACACCCTCCGGGCCACCCTATGGAGACTTCCTCCATGGCCGATCCGCCGCCACGGCCCTAGCGTGAGGGCCATGAGCGTGCTCGACGATCTGGCCGCCGCGGTTCCGGCGGACCGGCTGGTCCGCGACCCGGACGTCCTCAGGAGCTTCGCCCACGACGAAGCCGAATGGGCGCCTCACGGCCTGCCCGCCGCGGTGGTCCGGCCACACGACGCCGACGAGGTCCAGGCCGTCGTGCGAGTCTGCCTGCGGAATCGCACGCCGGTGGTCACGCGCGGCGCGGGCACCGGACTTTCCGGCGGAGCGAACGCGGTCGACGGCTGTGTCGTCCTGGTCACCGACAAGCTCGTCGCCATCAAGGAGATCGACGAACGGGAGCGGTTCGCGGTCGTCGAGCCAGGGGTGGTCAACGACGACCTTCGCGCCGCCTGCGCGGAACGGGGCCTTTGGTATCCGCCGGATCCCGCGAGTTCGCCGTGGTCGACGATCGGCGGCAACGTGGCGACCAACGCCGGCGGCGTGTGCTGTGTGAAATACGGCGTCACCCGTGATTACGTGCTCGGCCTGCAGGTCGTCACGGGCACCGGTGAGCTCGTCCGCCTCGGCCGCCGGACGGCGAAGGGTGTCGCGGGCTACGACCTCGCCGGGCTCATGGTCGGCTCCGAGGGCACGCTGGGCGTGATCACCAAGGTCACCGTCCGCCTGCGGCCCGCGCGGGCGGCGGAGCGGACCGTCGCGGGGTACTTCGACACCACGGTCGCCGCCGGGGAAGCAGCGGCGGCGGTCGCGGCGGCGGGTGTGCTGCCCTCGGCGCTCGAGCTGGTCGACAGGCACTGTCTCGCGGCGGTGGACGCGTGGAAGAACATGGGCCTGAGCGCGGACGCGGACGTCGTGCTGCTCGGCCGCACCGACGCGCCGGGCGCACTGGGCGAGCACGAGGCGGCAGTCCTGTTGCGGTGCTTCGAAAACGCCGGAGCGACCTGGGCCGCCCAGTCCTCCGACCAAGCCGAGGCCGACGCGCTCTTCGCGGCCCGACGGCTGGCGTACCCGGCGCTCGAACGCCTGGGGCCGGTACTCACCGAAGACGTCTGCGTGCCGACTCAGCAGGTGCCCGAAATGCTCGCGCGGATAGACGCGGCGGCCCGGCGCCACGACGTCGTGATCGCCAACGTCGCGCATATCGGCGACGGCAACCTGCATCCGCTGCTCGTCACCCCTCCCGGCGACGACACCGCGCGCAAGGCCGCGCAGGCGGCTTTCGAGGACATCATCTCCGACGCGCTCGACCTCGGCGGCACCGTCACCGGCGAGCACGGCGTCGGGCTGCTCAAACAGGCCGGCCTCACCCGGGAACTCGGCCCCGAAGTACTGGAAATGCACCGCGCGATCAAAAAGGCACTCGACCCGCACGGGATTCTCAATCCCGGCAAGGTCTTCCACGAAGGGAACCCCGCATGACCGACCCCGTCGTCCGCACCGCTTCCGGCCAGGTCCGCGGGGAGGTCGTCACGGCCGGGGTCACCCGGTTCCGAGGCATCCCTTACGCCGCCGCGCCTGAGGGCGCACTGCGGTTCACCGAAGCGGCACCGGCTCCCGCGTGGGACGGCGTCCGCGATGCGCGGGAAGCCGGACCTCAAGCGCCGCAACGGCATCGCCGGATCCCGGGACTCGACCTCTCCCCCATCGTCGGCACCGTCGGGCGCACCGGCGGCGAGTACCTGACCGTGGACGTCTGGACGCCGGACCCGGGCGCGAACGGCCTGCCGGTGCTGGTGTTCGTCCACGGTGGCGCGTTCGTCGGCGGTACCGGCTCCGCGCCGGTCTACGACGGGACGGCGTTCGCGCGCGGCGGCGCGATCCTGGTGACCGTCCAATACCGGCTCGGCGTCGACGGTTTCCTTCCCCTCGAAGGCGGCGGCACCAACCTCGGCCTGCGCGACCAGCTCGCCGCCCTGCGCTGGGTCCGCGAGAACATCGCCGCGTTCGGCGGAGATCCCGGCAATGTCACGTTGTTCGGTGAATCCGCGGGCGCGGTCAGCGTCGCCTGCCTGCTCGGTTCCCCGCTCTCGCAAGGGCTCTTCCAGCGCGCGATCGTCCAAAGCGGACACCCGGATCTCGTCCGCGGCCGGTCCGAAGCCGAGCGGCTCGCCAAGGCGATCGCCGCCGGACTAGGCGTCGCGTCGTCCGCCGAGGCGTTCCGCGAACTGAGCACCGAGCAGCTGCTCGACGCACAGGACGCCGTCTTGCAGCCAGGTGGCGCGCCGGAGATGCGCGGCGACGACGGCCACGACCGCAGCCACGGGATCAGTCCGTTCCTGCCGATGGTCGGCGACGACGTACTGCCCGTGCACCCGAGCGAGGCGATCCGGGACGGCGCGGGTGCGCGCGTCGATCTGGTCGTCGGCACCTGCCTCGAAGAGATGATGCTCTACTTCGCGCCGACCGGGATGCTCGACGCCCTGACCGCCGAACAGGCCGTCGCGATGCTGTCGGCTTCGCATCCGGACGCGGCGAACGTGCTCGAACGCTACGGTCTGCACGGCGATCGCCCGGCGGGCGCTGTCCTCGTGGAGGCGTTGACCGACCTCGTCTTCCGCGACTCCGCCCGGGCTTTGGCGGAGAACCACCGAGGCCGGACGTTCCGTTACGAGTTCGAGTGGCGTTCGCCCGCGCTCGGCGCCTGCCACGGCCTGGAACTGCCGTTCGTGTTCGACTCATTGTCGACGGCGACGAGCCTGGTCGGCGACAACCCGCCGGCGGATCTGGCCCGCGAGCTCAACAGCGCGTGGACGCGCTTCGCCGCCACCGGTTCCCCCGGCTGGCCCGAGTACGACGGCGAGGACACCACGTTCCGCGCGGGTGCCGCGGGCTGATGGACGCCCACGGGCTGCGGGAACTCTACGACCTCGTCCTGCGGCTGTCCTCGGTCCACGACCTCGACGCCCTGGTGCAGGAGGTTGTGGAGCACGCACGCCGTCTCCTCGGCGTCGACGTCGCCTACCTCGCGCTGGCCGAACCGGACGGCTCGCTGGTCATCCGGGTCACCGACGGTTCGCTCGGGCCGCGGCTGCGCGGGGTCGTCCTGCCGCCGCACGGCGGACTGGCCGGGCAGGTGGCCGACACCGGCGAACCGGTGCAGAGCTCCGACTATCTCGGCGACACCCGGCTGGCCCACCTCGGCCCGGTCGACCAGGTCGCGGAGGTCGAGGGCCTGCGCACGATCCTCGGTGTCCCGCTGCGGCTGCGCGGCAAGGTGGCCGGAGTGCTGATGGTCGCCCAGCGCGCGGTGCGGCGGTTCACCGCCGCCGAGTCGTCCTTGTTGACCTCGCTCGGGTCCTTCGCCGCGATAGCCATCGAGAACGCCAAGCTGGTGACCGCCCACCGGCGGGCGGCCGACGAACTCGCCGCGACGAACGACCGCTTGCGGCGGGCCGCGCGAATGCACGACAGGCTGCTGGAGGTCGCTCTGCGCGGCGGCGGTGCCGAGGAGGTCGTGGTGCCGCTGTCCGAACTCGTTCCCGGGCTGGTGCTGGTCACCGACGAGCACGACGAGGTCCGCGCCGCCGCCCGGGGTGGCGTTCCGGTGCCTGAAGCCGTACTCGACGGGACGCCGTCGGCACGGTTCGCGAATCCGGCCGAGCGCCGTACCCGGCAGGACGCGGGCGCGGTGACCGTGCCCGTCGCGTCGGCGAGTGCGTATTTCGGGGCGTTGCAGGTCATTCCGGACGAGCCACTGGACGACGCCGGCATCCGGTTGCTGGAACGGTCGGCGGTGACCGTCGCGCTGGTGGCGTCGGTCGAACGCGCGGTGCTGGACGCCGAACGCCGGAGCGCGGGCGAACTCCTGGAGCAGGTCGTGACCCGCCGGGTGCGCGACGAGCAGGCGTTCGTGCGCCGCGCGCGGCCGCTCGGACTCGATCCGCGCCGTCCCTCTCTGGTCGTGGTCACCCGGCCGGACGGTTTGGGCCGTCTCCGGGAGTTCACCGCCCTCCACGGCGGTCTGGCCGCCGAAGTGAACGGCGAGGCCGTCGCGTTCGTCCGCGCGGACGAGGAAACGGCCCGCGCGACGCTGCGCCCGGGCACCACCGGCTTGGCGGGCCCGGCGATCGGAACGACCGACCTCGCCGCCGCCTACGACGACGCATCAGCCTGCGTCCGGGTACTAGAAGCCTTGGGCCGCACCGGTTCCACCGCGTCTCCCACGGACCTCGGCCTGTACCGGCAGCTGTTCAGCCGGTCCGGGCGAGAGGAAGCGAGCGCCCACGTCGACCGCGTCCTCGCCCCGCTGCTGACCCACGACGCCGAACGCGGCACGGATCTCACGCGGACCGCCGAGGTCTTCCTGCGGTCGGGCCGGCGTAAGGCGGCCACCGCCGAAGAGCTCACCATCCACCCCAACACGCTGTACCAGCGACTGGAACGGATCACCGCGCTCCTCGGCGCGGGATGGCAGGACGACGACCGGGCGCTGGACGTCCAGATGGCCTTGCGTATTCACCGGCTCAGCCGCGATCTCCCCTGACAACGTCCGGTCTGCGGTCACGAACGCACCGCTTTCGAACACCCTGTAACCAGATCCCCGCTCGCTGCGATTGACCCCGTACCGGGGGAACGGAGACGGGAGATATGACGCAACGGCTGTGGCTGGGACTGGCGGTCGTCTACACGTGCACCGCCGTGATCCAGCTCTACCTACTCGCCAGCACCGGTGCCGTCTGGGCCGGAACCCTTACCGCGGCGGGCTTCTTGGCGGCGCTCCTCTGCGCTTTCGCCGCCTGGAAGGCCTCCACACGACGGAAGGACGCCATCAGGGAACTCGAGCGCCGGACCTAGGGCTTTCCGGGAAGACCGGGGTAAGGGGTGGCCCAAGGCTCGTTCTCCAGGGCGACGCCGTTGGCCACGTACGCGATCGTCCGGTACCAGCCCGCGAGCACGAGGAGTTCCAGGAGCTGCCCGGCGGAATAGTGCCCGGCCAGCGCGGCCCAGCCGTCGCCGGAAACCGTTGCCGTGTCATGGAGTTCGTCGATCGCGCGGATCAGCGCGCGCTGCCGCCCCGACCACACCGGATGCCCGGGATCGCCGGAAACGGTCGCTTCGAGTTGCTCGGAGGTCAACCCGACAAGCGGCGCGAAGACCGCGGCGTGGACACCCCATTCGTAGTCGCAGCCGCTGCGCGCTGTCACCCGGGCGATGACGATCTCCCTGTCCAGCGCGGGCAATTCGCCGTGCGCCAGCAGCCCCGCGCCGAGAACCCGCATCCGCGAGGCCAGCTCCGGATGGCGCTGCAGCAAGCGGAAGAGCGCCAGTGGTTCGTGCGCCACACCAGGCGGCATCCATTTGCGAAGGGATTGCTCGACCTCCGCCTCGTAAGGCGGAGCGAGCGGTGCGATCCGTGCCATGACCACTCCAGTGCTTCTCTTTTCGAACCACTATGCTGCTTCGAAAGCCGAAGCACAAGGGGATGCCATGCCCGAAGATCCGATCCCTCGTCCGGGAATTCCTGTCCGCGGCTCGGAAACCGGCCGTCCGCTCATGGCCGCCCTGGACCTGCTGGGGCGCCGGTGGACCCTGCGGGTCATCTGGGAGCTGCGCCAGGGCCGGGTCGGCTTCCGCGAACTCCAGCGGCGCTGCGAACGCATGTCGTCGAGCGTGCTCAGCACGCGACTCGGCGAGCTCACCGAAGCCCGCATCGTCGACGCCACCGACGACGGCTACCACCTGACGCCCCTTGGCGAAGATCTCCTGAACGCCCTTCACCCCTTGGAAAACTGGGGCCTGGCCTGGGAGAAGACACTTAACGAGTAACCATGCGATGCGGTGAATCCTTCACTGATTCGCCATGCCTGTATCGCGAGACGCTTCGGACGGCGTACCGTGGGGTCTACGTGAGGTTGAGTCCACCAGCCCGCGCGAACGACCCGCATGTCCGCGGCCCAGCTCTTTTCCAGGGCGACGCGGCGGCGAGTTCACTTGCGCAGCCGTTGTGCAGGCTTACCCGTTGTCCGTCTCGTCCCCGGCTATCCCGGGAGACAGCATCATGACCGACCGACGTCCGTACATCGGAGGAGGCCGCGACGGCCCCGTCCTCCACACCGTCATCCCCGCGACCCTTCCGTCGCCGCGATCGCCGGCCGAACAGCTTCTGCGCGTTCGCCGCACCTGGTGGAGTGAAGACCTTCTCGTCGTCTCCGCCGAAGGCGAGATCGATCTCGCCACGGCCGGGCAGCTCGAATCCGCGCTGCTGGGCGATCTCCCCGCCACCACGGTGCTCGACCTCACCGACGTCACCTTCCTCGGTGTCGCCGGGCTCCGGGTCATCGAATCCGCCGCGGCCCGCGCCCACGTCGAGTGCCGCCGGACCGGGGTCGTCGCCGACACCCGGCCGGTGCTGCGACTGCTGCACCTGTTCGGGGTCGAGGTCCGGATCCCGGTCTACCGGTTCCTGACCGACGCCGTCCGCGAAATGCCCAAGGAACTGCCCGCGCCGAGCTGATTCACGTGCCGGCCAGCGGCAGCAAGGTGGAGAGTCCTGTCTTCAGCGCCAGCCGCCGGATCGTCGGCGAAGGCAGGAAACTGAGTTCGACTCCTTCGGTGGTGCACCGATGGTTGATCCCGACCAGGGTCGCGAGACCGGTCGAATCACAGAACTCCACGCCCTCGAGGTCGACGACGAGGCGGCCCGGCACGGGATCCAGGGCCTCCTCGAAGCTCTCCTTGAGGTCTTCGGACGTGGTCAGGTCGATCTCTCCCGCCACGCCGAGGACGACCTGGGCGCCATCGGGCCGGGTGACCGTCGCCGAGAACGGAACCTCCCGGTCGTGACCGTCTCCGCTCGTCACCGTCACACTCCCTCACCGTCCGAACACCGAGAGTCCCGAAGATATCCGATGACGGCGGGTGCCCGCCCGCGCGGCACTCGCACCCGGTTCGGCGGGGTGCCTTAGCCTTGTCGGAGGATCCGTCGGTCATGGACCGCGGCGGGCGACTAGGAGAAGCTCCGTGATGCCGATCGACGAGCCGGTTCGCGGCAGTACCGAAGAACTCGTCCGCGAGGTCGCCGCCGTGCCCGCACAGGCCGCCGCGTTGCGGGACGTGCTGGCGAGCTGGGCCCTCGAACGAGGTCTTCCCCCGGAACTGGCCGAGGACCTCAAGCTCACCGCGTACGAGGCGATGACCAACGTCGTCAAGCACGCCTACCCCGACGACACCGACGGAAACATCATGACGATCACCGCCGCCCACGACTGCGGCACCGTCACGATCACCGTCGCCGACGAGGGCCGCTGGCGTGACGGACGACGTCCGGACGGCGGACGCGGCCTGCCGATCATCCGCGCCTTCGCGCCGGAGTCGTCCGTGACGAGCACGCCCACGGGCACCATCGTCCGGCTTTCGTGGCCCTGCCCGGCCCTCTGACGGCCCATTTCCCTGCGGATCAGAGCGGGTCCGCGAGGATTCCGTTCACCCAGCTGCCCGGATGCGTGGCGGCGTCCTGCCGGAGCACCGGAAGTGTCGGCGGCCAGTCCGCGGTCAGCGCCTCGGTCTGCCCCGGCGGGATGGTGACCAGCTTCGTCGGCGTCCACGAGGTGGAGCCGCCGCTGCCGACCGACCCGTTCGTCCGGGTCAGCACGGTGACGGTCGCGGTGGCGGTCTTCCCCGCCGGGACCTCGTTGACGCGCACGCCGTTGTCCACACGCGGCAAGTGATAGACGGGCCCGTTCGGGTCGGGCGGGCCGACGAGGTCGACGCCCGGCGCACCGTGCAGACCGCACGCGTGGGACGAGATGTTCTTGAACGTCAACGGAACGTCGTACTGGCCGGTCGCTTCTTCGAGTTGTTTGGGCTCCCCCAGCGAAACCGCGAGGTCCGCCGTCGCGCACCGCGGCGAGGCGCCGGTGGCGGCCTCGGCCTGGGCGCACGCCGTCAGGGCGAGCGTCCCGGTCAACGCGGCGACCCCCAGGGAAACACGCCTGATCTGCTTGCCGGACATGATCTTCCTCCCTGACTCGGCGGACTTCAGTTGCTGACGGGGGTGAGCTGGACGGTGGCGCCCTTCAGCGGCCCACCGGCGGGCCAGTCGGCGACGACGGGCACCCCGCCCGGTCCGGTCGGCAGGTCGAACGTGATCGTCGTCGGCGTGGCCGGGTTCGGAGCGGCGGCCGAGGCCTGGACGATGCGGGAGACGGCCGGATGCCCTTCGCGCAGGTTCACCGGCGCCGGGTTCGCGGTGGCGTCCGGTACGGCGGCGACACCCCCGATCAGCTCCCCGTCGTCGACGAACGACATCGCGGTCGGCGCGCCCTGCAGCTTGCAGTTGGTGGTCGGCTCGGCCGCCGTGTAGGTCAGGACGTAGGCCTCATGGCCGGCCGCGTGCGTCGGATCCGGCGTCACGGTCACCCGCACATCGGAAGCGCCGCAAAGCTTGTCACTCGGCATCGCGCCGGCGGCGCCGCCCGCGACCAGGAGCCCACCGGCGACCACTCCCCCGACGGTCACCGCTACGGCCGTCCGCTTCACCCCGACGTTCATGACATCTCCTCCCGCTCGGTGATCGATTCACGTTGATCGATCTCACTGGGAAAGATGCCCACGGGCCCCGAGAAGATGCGTGAAGATGATGTTGATCCCCCGAAAGCAACCCCGAGGAGTGACGGGCGTCTACAAGATGACGTTCCGCGAGCGCGCCAGTAGTCAGTCAGGTGCCCGCTCGGTCACCGCAATTAGTCCTCTAAACGCGGTGGACGAGACCTGATCGCGGTTCATGAGCGCAGATCCCGCCCGGGGTCCGATCATCGGATGACGTCGTAGATCAGCTTCTGGACGCCGTTCCCGTAGGACTCGCTCTCCACGAGCTTGAGGTTCCGCTTGTCCTTGTCGGCATCGCTGAACAGCCTCTTGCCCGCGCCGAGCAGGACCGGGAACAGCAGCAGGTGGTAGCGGTCGATCAGGCCGGCGTCGGCGAGGTTCCGGTTCAGCTCCGCGCTGCCGTGGATGATGATCGGCCCGCCCTCGGTCTCCTTGAGCTTCGCGACGTCGTCCAGCGAACGCAGGATGGTGGTCTCGCCCCAGTTGCCGGCCAGGTCCTTTTCCTGCAGCGTCGTCGAGACGACGTACTTCGGCATCGCGTTGTACCCGGCGAACTCCACGGTCATACCGGGCCACACCGGGGCGAACCCCTCGTAGCTGACGCGGCCCATCATCATCGCCGTGGCCTCGCCTTGCTCGCGTCCCTTGAGCTCGTAGGCCGCTTCGTCGAACTCGATGCCATCGAAGGTCCAGCCCGAGTTGCGGTAGCCGGGCTCCCCGCCGGGGCCCTCGACGACGCCGTCGAGGGAGACGAACGCGGTGGCGATCAGGGTGCGCATCTGGTTCTCCTTGGTCGTTCCGGAACTGCTTTCGTCACTGCGTCGAGCGGAGACCGGCGGATTCGACACGGCGCCGGAAAAAGATTTCAGCCTTCCGCGTCGCGGACCAGGAGCGCGATCTGGACCCGGTTCTCGACGCCGAGTTTCGCCAGCATGCTGCTGGTGTGCGCCTTCACCGTGGCGACGGTGACGTCCAGCCGCCGGGCGACGTCGGTGTTGGACAGTCCCTCGGCGATGGCCTGCGCGGTCTGCCGTTCGCGGTCGGTGAGGGTGGCCAGCAGACCGCGCGCGGTGTCGCGCGACGTCCGTCGCGCGTCGGACGAATGCGGTCCGGTGGCCGCGGCGATCAGCCTGGCGGTGGCGGCGGGCGAGAGGGCGGGTTCGCCGGCGGCGACCGTCCGGACGGCTTCGAGGATCCGAGGCGGCGGCGTGTCCTTGAGGACGAAGCCGAGCGCGCCGACGCGCAGCGCGCCCAGCACCATCTCGTCCGAGTCGAACGTCGTGAGCACCAGGACCCGCGGCGGCTCGGGAAGGGCCAGGATCTCCTCGGTCGCGCTCAACCCGTCCCGCCCGGGCATCCGGACGTCCATCAGGACGACGTCGGGCCGGTGTTCCTTCACCACGGTGATCGCGGTGTCCCCTTCGGCGGCCTCCCCGACCACGACCAGGTCGGGCTCGCCGTCGACGATGAGCCGCAGCGCCATCCGCACCAGGTGCTCGTCGTCGACGAGGACGACCCGTACCCGCTCGGTGCCCATTCACTCGCTCCCTTCACGGACCGGCCACGGCAGCCGCGCTCCGAGCACGAAACCGCCGCCGGGTTCCGGGTGGTGGTCCAGTTCGCCGCCGGCCAGCGTGACCCGTTCGGCGAGGCCGAGCAGGCCGAATCCGGAGGCGGGCGGGCCGGCGACCGACCGCGAGGCGCCGGAATCGCGGACCGCCACCCGCAGGCCGTCACCCGCTTCTCCCTCGACGGTGACCGTCACCCGCGCCCCGGGCGCGTGCTTGCCCGCGTTGGTCAGCCCCTCCTGCACGATCCGGTAGACGGTCCTCGCGATCGCGTCGGGCGGCTCTCCGGAGGTAGTGCCCGTATACGTGACGTCCACGCCCAGGGCCCGCGCGTCGGCGATCAGCGCGGGAAGGTCGGCGAGCGAAGGTTGCGGCGGTTCCAGCCCATCCGGGCTCGCCCTGAGCACACCGAGGACGTCCCGCAGTTCTTCCAGCGCCTGGTGGGAACCATCGGCGATCCCCCGGGCCAGCTCGGCGACCTGCTCGGGAGGCAGGTCCGCGCGGTGTCCGAGTACGCCCGCCTGCATGGCGACCAGCGAGACGCGGTGCGCGAGGACGTCGTGCATCTCGCGGGCGATCCGGTGCCGCTCCAGGATGCGGGCCTCGGCCGCGCGGGCGGCCTGCTCACGCTCCGCGCTCTCGGCCCGCTCCCGTAGCGAGCGCACTTCCTCCCGCCGTGCCCCGACGGCGGCTCCCACGGCCACCACGATGCCCGCCAGCAGAACGGGGACCGTGAGCAGGAGCCACAGTGGCTCCAGCTGGTCACGACGCGGGTAGAAGTCGGCCGCGACCAGTGCGCTGACCACGCTCAGCACCGCCACGGCCGCGGTCTCCACCGGGCGACGCCGGGTCGCCAGCGAACCGAGGGCCAGCATGGAGGCTCCGCCCGCCAGCACCGATGCCGTCGAGACCACGACGACGGCGCTCGCGATCACGAGCGGGAAGCGACGGCGCCAGAGCAGCGCGATCAGGCAGGCGACCGCCAGCAGCGGATCGCCGGTGATCAGCCACGCGACCCTCGGGCCGCCATGCCCCGGCGGAACCTGACCCGCCGTGAGCATCCAGAGCACCACGCCCACCAGAGCCGCCGCCAGCAGGCGCCAGACGTGCTGCCACGGCCGACGGCGTGGCTCGGCGCCGGGCTCTGCGATCACCGGCCCATCTTCGTCGATCCGGCCGGACCGGCGCAGCGGGACACGGGATGAACCCGTCTTCGACCTCGGGCGCGCCCGGCACCGACTTTGGTCGGACACGGTTCGCGACCCGAGGCCGACGCGAGTGTCCGCTAGGATCGCCAGCCGGGCGATTCCGGTCTACATCGGACGGAGTCGCGGGCCTGATCTATCGCGGGAGAGGGTGCATGGCGGACGGGGTCGGCTCGCTCGCGGGGTGGTCGGCGGAGCCCACCGAAGCGACCAGCTACGTCGGCCGGGACGCCGAGACCGGCGAAGCGCGCCGTCTGCTGGAGGTCGCGTCACTGGTCACGCTGACCGGACCGGGCGGCGTGGGCAAGACCCGGCTGGCCTCGCGGATCGCGACGGCCCATCGCGAGGCGACAGCCGACGAGGTCACCTTCGTTTCGCTGGCCGAACTACGGGAACCCGCCCTGCTGGTCCCGACCGTGGCGAACGTGCTCGGTTTCGGCGACCGCTCCGCGAAACCGGCCATCGAGGTCGTCGTCGAAGCGCTGCAGGACAGCCGGTTGCTGTTGGTCCTGGACAACTGCGAGCATCTGGTCGACAGCTGTGCCTGGCTCGCCGACACCATCACCAGGCAATGCCCAGGCGTGAAAGTGCTGGCCACGAGCAGGCAGTCGCTCGGGGTGGCGGGCGAACGCGTCCTGCCGGTGCCGCCGCTGGGGGTACCGGAGCAGGGCGACACCTTCGAACGCGCGGTGAACCACGAATCCGTGCGGCTGTTCGTGGACCGTGCCACCGCGGTCGCGCCGTCGTTCCGGCTCACCGAAGAGGACACGGAGCCGCTCATCCGGCTGTGCCGCCGGCTCGACGGGTTGCCGCTGGCCATCGAACTCGCCGCCGTCCGCGCGCGAGCGTTGTCCCTTCGCCAGCTGGCCGACCGCCTCGACCAGCGATTCTCCGTGCTCTCGAAGGACCGGCGCGGCCGGCCGGAACGCCACGAGACCATGCGCGCACTGATCGACTGGAGCCACGAACTGTGCACCGGCCCGGAAAGGCTGCTGTGGGCGCGTGCGTCGGTGTTCTCCGGCAGTTTCGACCTCGACGCCGCCGAGCAGGTCTGTTCCAGCGGTGAACTGCCCTGTGAACGTGTCCTCGAAGTCGTCGACGGGCTGCTCGACAAGTCCCTTCTGCTCCGCGAGGAATACCCGGGCGGTGTGCGGTACCGCATGCTGGAATCGGTGCGGGAGTACGGCGCCGACAGGCTGAGCGAGGCCGGCGACACGGCCGGATTCCGGAAACGGCACCGGGACTGGTTCGCCGAACTCGCCTGCCGGTACGCGACGGAATGGCTCGACACCGATCAGCTCGGCTGGATCGGCCGGTTGCGCCGCGAGCACCCGAACCTGCGCGTCGCGCTCGACTACTGCACCGAGGCGCCCGAAGACGCCGTGGTCGGTCTACGGATGTTGCGCGACGTCAAGGAGTTCTGGATCGTCCGCGGACTGAACACCGAAGGCCGGATGTGGGTCCGCAGGCTGGACGAAGCCGCGACACCGGGTGTCCCGGAGCGGGCACACGGACTCTGGCTGTCCGGTTTCCTGGCCCTGGTGCAGGGAGACATGGACGCGTACCGGTCCATGATGGACAGAGCGGACGACGAAGCCGCGGCCGGCGACGAACTCGCCGCCGCGTACGTGCTCCACGTCCGCGCCTACGCCGCGCTGATCGGCGACGACATGCCCGAGGCCGCACGGTTGTTCGGCGCGGCCATCACCCTGTTCCGCGTCCACGGCGACGAGGGCGGTGAACTCTGGGCCGGCTACAACTACGGGCTGGCCGTCTGGCTGGACGGCGACATCGAACGAGGCCGGGCGGTACTCGCCGAATCCGTCGAACGCTGCGAGCGGCGGGGCGAGGTCTTCTGGCGGGGCTGGGCGCTGTGGTCGCGCGCCGCCGCCGAATACCTCCAAGGCGATCTCTCCGTGGCGAGCCGCTGCTGCGAACAGATCCTGCGCCTGCACTCCCGGGTGGACGACCGGGTCGTCGTCGGGTTCACGCTCACCGTCCTGGCCGGCTGCGCGGCCCGCACCGGCCGTCCCGACCGGGCCGCGATCCTGCAGGGCGCCGCGATGAACGTCTGGCGCACGGTGGGCGCCTGGCCGACGCGGTACGAGGCGTTCTCCGAACCGCTGCAGGCCGACACCGACGTCGTCACCGCGGCGCTGGGCTGGGAGGTCGCGGTCAAGGACTTCACCGAGGGCGCCGCGATGACCACCGGCGACGCCATCGCGTACGCCCTCGAAGAACGGTCTCCCGAGCCCAAGAAGCAGACCGCGCAGGTGCTCACGAAACGCGAGACCGAGATCGCGCACGTGATCGCCGAGGGGCTGACGAACCAGGAGATCGCCGACCGGCTCGGTATCGCCCGGCGCACCGTGGACACGCATATCGACCACATCCTGACCAAACTCGGCTATTCCAACCGCGTGCAGGTCGCCACCTGGGTGACGCGGTCCGGGGACCCGGCCTGACGCTCAGGCCGCCCTGATCGGGGTGACGGGCCGGGCAGGCTCCGGCGCGAGCAGTTCGGCGCGCAAGGCGATCCGCAGGTCCAGCCGCTCGTAAGGATCGTCGAGGGCGTCGCCGAACAACGTCCGAAGACGACGGAGGCGATTGCGGACGGTCTGTGGGTGCACGCCCAGGTTGTCCGCGATCTCGGGTGCTCCGCCGCGGGCGGCGAGCATCGCGTCGAGGGTCTCGGCGAGTTTGGTGCGTTCGTTCGGCGGGAGACCGTCGATGGGCGCGAGGCTGCGCGTGACGAGCGCGGCGGTGAGCACCTCGTCGGCGAACAGCCAATGCGTGGTCAGATGGTCCGACCAGCGCACGAGCGGACCGTCCTCGATCACCTCCCGCCGGACCAGTTCCAGGGTCCGGCGGGCCCAGCGCATCGACGTCGCCGCGTCGGCGGGCGCCACCGCGGGTCCGACCGCCGCCCGTGCCCCCGCGAGCACGCCGCCGATCTCGACGTCGTCGGGGACCAGGAGGTGCGGATACTCACCGGTGAGGTCGGCCAGCACCTCCGGACCGAACGAAGCCCGGACCGCGCCGGGCTCCGCCGCGACGGCGACGACCCGCGCGGGCGGCACCCACCCGGCTTCCGCCGCGAGCACGGTCCATTTCGCGGGCGGGCGGCCGCTCAAGATCTCCCGCAGCAGATCGCGGCGTAACTCGGTCACCGAAGGCGTGTGAGCGGCCCGGTAAGCGGCGGTGGAGAGCCGGACAAGGACGTCGACGCAGCGAAGCAGCGCCTCGACGCCGGTGTCCATCAGGGCCGCTCCGGCGCCCGGCTGCCGCGACAGCGAGGCCAGCACCGGCAACGCGGACCGGCCCGCGGAGTGATAGACGCGCGAGAGCCGGTCGAGCTCCTTGCCCGCGGCGTACTCGGCGACCCCCACCTCCCGGAAGGCGTCCGCCCCGACGGCGATCCCCGGCGCGACGGCCGGCCCGTCGTGCTCCAGGACCGAGGCGACGAACTCCGCGGCACGCGCGTCGAACAGCGGCGCGTGCTCGGGCAGAGCGTGCCGGACACCGTCGACGACCGCCCGGGCGATCACGGCGGCGGCGGAACGGGCAGGAGCGTGGGACACGGTCATCGTCGACCTCCGGAGCAGCGGGAATCGTCGGGTCGCCGAGTCTGCTACCGAGCAGTAGCGGGGCACATCGGGTGAATTACGTACTCGGGCCTCTCGGCCCTATGGATCACCCGTTCGTGGCATTCGGCCCAAGGAGCCGCAAAGGCCGCCGCGTCCTTGCCGGTGCGCGAAGGGACGGCACGCGTGTCCAGAGGGACGGCACTCGTGATCAGACGGACGGCGCGCGTGTTTAGACGGACGGCACGGGTGCCGTCCGCTGGATCACGAGTGCCGTCCGTCGGATCACGCGTGCCGTCCGCTGGATCACGGGTGCCGTCCGCCCAGTCACGCGAACCGGCCCGAAAGCGAGTGGTCCGCGTCAGGCGTTCGGATCGAACGGGATCCCCGCCGGCTTCGCCTTCGCGAGTTCTCCGTTGAACGACGAGTCCCGGATGCCCAGCTGGGCGCTGCCGAAGTCGTGTCCGGTCAGCTTGTCGCGCAGGCCGGCCGGGTAGCCGTCCCAGCCGACCAGCGGCGGGTACTGCCACTGCTTCTTGTGGTTCTCCGGTTCCTCGCCGAAGCCCGCGTGCCGGAAGCAGTGCGTGCTGATGCCGTCCTTGTGATAGACGACCTTCGCGTGCTTGCCCGTCTCGTCCCACGGGACCTGGTCGCGGTGCTTCGTCGTGTACTTGCCGTGCGCCGACGTGGACACGTACATGCCCCAATCGCCCTGCACCCAGACGACGACGTGCTCCCAGTCGTGCCGGTGCCCGGCGCTGCCCGGGCCCAGCGCGGCCTGGTCCTTTTCGAAGTAGAGCGCGTAGAGGTAGGCGCACCATCCGTTGTTGCACTTCACCCGTGAGTACGCGTTGGTGTTGTCGAGATCGGACAGGTCGCGGCACTGCCCGTTGACGTCGCCGCCCAGCGCGAGTCCCGGCGCGAGGGTGCCGTCCCGGCCGATCGCCGGGGTCGGGTAGCAACCGTCGCCGTCGTAGTCGAAGGCGGGTTCGTAGGTCCGGTCGGCCCCGGGCGCCGACCAGTCCAGGGCCTGCGGCGGTTCCGCGTAGGCCGTTCCTGTCGCGAAGAGCAGGGCGACCAGAGTTCCCATGACGACCGACGTGAACCGTCGCATGCGCATCATCCGTTCGGTAGTTCCCGACACGTACCAGCGCCTGTTATTAATTCACGACTTGATTCAACACGAAACCACCGTTGGTCGGCTTACTCGCAAACAGCTCCGTGCGCGGCACTCTGGACGACCTTCGCGTACTTGCCGAGGACACCGCGCGTGTACGCCGGAGCCTTCGGCTTCCAGCCCTCGCGACGTGCCTCGATGTCGTCGATCTCGACCTCCAGGGTCCGGTTCGCGACATCGAGGGTGATCGGGTCGCCGTCACGCACGAACGCGATCGGACCGGCGTCGACGGCTTCGGGCGCGATGTGGCCGACGCAGAGTCCGGTCGTGCCGCCGCTGAACCGGCCGTCGGTGATGAGCAGGACGTCCTTCCCGAGTCCGGCGCCCTTGATCGCGCCGGTGATGGCGAGCATCTCGCGCATACCCGGGCCGCCCTTCGGCCCCTCGTACCGGATGACGACGACGTCGCCGGCGACGATGCGGCCCTCGGCGAGCGCGTCGAGGGCGGCCCGCTCGCCGTCGAACACCCGGGCGGTGCCGGTGAACGTCGACTCGTCGAAGCCGGCGGACTTCACGACCGCGCCTTCGGGCGCCAGCGATCCCTTGAGGATGGTCAGCCCGCCGGTCTTGTGGATGGGGCGGTCGAGCGGGCGGATGATCTCGCCGTCGATACCGGCGGGAGCGATGCCTTCGAGGTTCTCGGCCATGGTCTTGCCGGTCACGGTGAGCACGTCGCCGTGCATGAGCCCGGCGTCGAGCAGCGCCTTCATCACCACGGGGATCCCGCCGACCTTGTCGACGTCGTTCATCACGTACTTCCCGAACGGCTTGAGGTCGCCGAGATGCGGGACCTTGTCGCCGATCCGGTTGAAGTCGTCGATGCGCAGGTCGACCTCGGCCTCCCGCGCGATCGCGAGCAGATGGAGGACGGCGTTGGTCGAACCGCCCAGCGCCATCACGACGGCGATGGCGTTCTCGAACGCCTCCATGGTCATGATCTGCCGGGCGGTGATGCCCTGCCGGAGCATGCCGACCACGGCCTCCCCCGATCGGTGGGCGAAACCGTCGCGGCGCCGGTCGACGGCGGGCGGCGCGGCCGAACCGGGCAGCGACATACCGAGCGCCTCCGCCACCGACGCCATCGTGTTGGCGGTGTACATACCTCCGCAGGCGCCTTCGCCCGGGCAGATCGCACGCTCGATCTTGTCCACTTCGGCGCGGGTGATCTTGCCCGCCAGACAGGCGCCGACGGCCTCGAAGGCGTCGATGATCGTGACGTCCCGGCCATCGACCTGACCGGGCATGATCGAACCCGCGTAAAGGAAGACGGAGGCGAGATCGAGCCTGGCCGCGGCCATGAGCATGCCCGGCAGCGACTTGTCGCAGCCGGCCAGCAGCACGGAGCCGTCCAGCCGCTCGGCCATCATCACCGTCTCCACGGAGTCGGCGATGACCTCCCGCGAAACCAGCGAGAAGTGCATGCCCTCATGTCCCATGGAGATGCCGTCGGACACCGAGATCGTGCCGAATTCGAGCGGGTAACCGCCGCCCGCGTGCACCCCGTTCTTGACCGCCTTGGCCAGCCGGTCCAGCGACAGATTGCACGGCGTGATCTCGTTCCACGAGGACGCCACCCCGATCTGCGGTTTGGCGAAGTCGTCGTCGTCCATCCCGACCGCGCGGAGCATCCCGCGGGCCGCCGCGCGCTCCAGACCGTCGGTGACGTCGCGGGAGCGGGGCTTCAAATCCGGCTGGTCCTCCGGCATCGGGACACCTTTCCTTCGTGGTGGGACACCGGGCACGCTGCCAACCGCGGGCGCCGGGCGCAACTCTTGTGCTTCAGTGCTCTTGTTTGGCACCACGGTGCAGCGCCACCCGCGTGATCGCGTGATGCTCCACGCCGAGCACTTCGGCCGTCCAGCCGGAGACGACCACCCGGTCGCCCGGCTTCTCCGGAATCCGGCCCAGGATCACCAGGATCAGGCCGGCGATCGTCGCGTACTCCCCCGCCGGCGCGTCGGGCAGTTCCACCCCGACGTCGACGAGGTCGTGCACCGGGAAGGTGCCGGGCAGGATCAGGGAGCCGTCCTGGCCGTCACGCACGGCCAGCACGTCGCGGTCGGTCTCGTCGTAGATCTCGCCGACGATCTCCTCCAGCAGGTCCTCCAGCGTGACCATGCCCGCGACGGCACCGTGCTCGTCCACCACCAGCGCCATCTGTTCCCGCTCTGCCTTGAAACCCCGCAGCGCGTCCGAGACCCGCAGCGAATCGGGGAACACCACCGCCGGCCGGACCGCCGCGGCGAGATCCTCGTGGTCTTCGAGCAGATCGCGCAGGCTCACCACGCCGACGACGTCGTCCAGATGTCCGCCGCGGGCGACCGGCGCACGGGAATGCCCCGACTCCGCCAGCTGCCGCCGAGCCGACTCGATGTCCTGCTCCGCCGACAGTGTCAGCACCGCCCGTCTCGGGACGAGTACCTCCCGCAGACGGCGTTCGTGGATCTCCAGGGCACCGTTGATGATCATGCGCTGTTCGGCGTTGAGGCCGCGTTGCGCCGACACCAGTTCGCGCAGTTCCTCCGGCGACATCTGATCCGGGTCCGCTTCGGATCGTCCGCCCAGCACCCGCACGACGAAGTTCGTCGACACGCTCAGCGCCCACACCGCGGGCCTCGAAATCGCCGACAGCAGGTTCAGCGGACGCGCCACCAGCAGCGCCCACCGCAACGCGTTCTGCATCGCCAGCCGCTTCGGCGCCAGTTCGCCGAGTACCAGCGTGAGGAACGTCAGCACCATCGTCACCAACGCGACGGCCACCGCGCCGGCGGCGTTGCCGAGGAAGCTCAGCAGCGGCACCACCGGCTCGGCCAGCGAAACCGCCGCCGTCGCCGACGCGAGGAACCCGGCGAGCGTGATGCCGATCTGGATCGTCGCCAGGAAACGGTTCGGGTCGCGCGCGAGCCGGACCAGCGTCCGGGCGCTGGCCCGGCCGTCCCGTTCCAGGGCCCGCAACTGCCCTTCGCGCAGCGAGATCAGCGCCATCTCGCTACCCGCGAACACCGCGTTGAGCACCACCAGCACCGCGACGAGCGCGATGTCGAACCCGTAGCCGCCCACAAACACTCCCCCGGCCCGCCGGAAGAGCAGAACTCTACCCAGGGGGATACCGGTCCGCAGATGTCGGAGCGGGTCGCTACTGACACGTCGTTCCGATACCTTCGAAGGACCAGCACGGACGGAGTCCTGATGTTCGCACTCAAGACCGCTCCCGCTCGGACCTTCCTGCGCCGGGCGGAGGAAATCGCCAAACCGGTCACTCGCTGGACCATCGGCCACGCGATCCCCCGCGTCGCGCTCCAGGCCGCCGCCCGCCGTGGCGACCTCCAAGGCAGGCTGTCCGTCGAAGCGAGCGCCGGCACGGACCTGACCGGGTTGTTCGACGAGATCCGCTCGCACGGCGCCATCGCCACCACCAAGGTCGGGCACGTGACGACGCGGCACTCGGCGTGCAAGGAGATCCTGACCGGCGACGCGTTCAAGTCCGTGCGATTCGTCCCGGACAACCCACTGCTCAACCGGCTCACCGCCTGGTCGGCGTCCGGGCTGATCCACCCGATCGAACCGCCGTCGCTGCTCGCCAGCGAACCGCCCGACCACACCCGCTACCGCAAACTGGTCACCCGGGTCTTCACCGCCCGTGCGGTGGAACAACTGCGGCACCGCACCCAGGCGATCACCGACGCACTGCTCGACGGCCTCGACCCGGCGGACCCCGTCGATCTGATCGAGTCCTACTGCGGGCTGCTCCCCGTCACCGTCATCAGCCAGATCCTCGGTGTCCCGCCCGAGGAACGCGACAAGGTGCTGGCCCTCGGCGGTGCGGCGGCGCCCAGTCTCGACCTCGGTCTGCCCTGGCGAACCTTCCGGACGGTCGAAGCGACTCTGGCCGAGTTCGACTCCTGGCTCACCACCCACCTGGAGAAACTGCGGGAGAACCCCGGCGACAACCTGCTGAGCAAACTGATCGCCGCCCGCGAAGACGGCGTCGGCCTGACCGAACGCGAACTGAAGGCCACCGCGGGACTGGTCCTGGCGGCCGGTTTCGAAACGACCGTCAACCTTCTCGGCAACGGCATCGCCCTGCTCACCCGGCATCCCGATCAACTCGGGAAACTCCGTGAGAGCCCCGAAACCTGGAGCAACGCCGTCGACGAGATCCTCCGCTACGACCCGCCGGTCCTGCTCACCGGACGGCTGTGCGCCCGCGACACCGAGGTGAGCGGCGTGCCCGTCCGGCGCGGCGCGATCGTCAGCACGGTGCTCGCCGGCGCCAACCGGGACCCGGAGATCTTCGACGACCCGGCCGCTTTCGACGTCACCCGGGCGAACGCGCGCGACCACGTCTCCTTCGGCGCCGGGCGGCACTACTGCCTGGGCGCCTCACTGGCGAGGATGGAAGGGGAGATCGGACTGCGGTCGATCTTCGAACGGTTCCCCGACCTTCGGCTCCTGGGCGGGGCGCGACGACGGCGGACGCGGATCCTGCGAGGATTCGAAACGCTCCCGGCCGCGCTCGCGTGATCGGACGCCGTACACCCTGAGCCCCTAGCGGGCATTTTTACCGGACCGGCAGCGAAAACCGGTCAGTAACGTCTCGCCGGTGACGAGGGACCTCGAAGGCAAGGAAGCCCCGGAACGACCCGCCTTCACCGGGTTCGGATGCCTGATGGGGTTCTTCATGACCGTGATGGCCCTGATCGGCCCGGCCTTGCTCTGGATCAGCACCCACTTCGATCCCGGCGATGACGATCGCCTGGTCGTCATCGCCATGGGCACCGTGTTCACGATCGGTGCCCTGGCGGCCGTCGGCTCGCACCTGTGGCAGAACGCCAAGGCCAGGGAGGCCCACCGCGCGCTCGACCGGAAGGGCGTCCGCGCGACCGCCGAGGTCGTTGCCAGCAAGCGGATCTGGGTCGGCGAGGTGAGCACTCCCGCCGACGACGTCGACCTCGTCGTCACCGGCGAAGGTGTGCTGACGTTCAGCGCACGGCTCGTCACCGAGGAGGTCGGGCGCTTCGAAAAGGGCACGCTGGTACCCGTCGACGTGGACCCGCGGACCTTCCTGTTCCGCCTCGCCGACTGACCTCGCCACGATCATTGCCCGGCAGCATCGTATCGCTTATCGTATATGAAATTCACCCTCCCGATGCTGCGAGGTGACGTCTTGACCACCGCCACCGCCGACCCGACCACCACCACGGTCGCGCGAGATTTCACCGATTTCCGCACGGTGGTGTCGCATTCCTTCGTGCCGTTGCACGTGACGAGCGAGCACCGCGACCACTTCCGCGGCCGCATCCGCTCGTGCGGCGCCGACGACGTCCAGCTGACCGAGGTGACCGCCTCGGCGCACGTCGTCGAACGGACGCCCGAGCTCATCGCCAGGGCGGACAGGCACTACTACAAACTGAGCCTGATCCTGTCCGGGACCGGTCTGCTGGTGCAGGACAACCGGGAGGCGATGCTGCGCCCCGGTGACGTGGCGTTGTACGACACGCACCGGCCGTATTCCCTGGCGTTCGAAGAGGATTTCCGGACGCTGGTGGTGATGTTCCCGCAGCGGCTCATCGATCTCCCCCGCGACCTGGTCGGCCAGCTGACCGCGGTCCCGATGTCGGGTAAACGCGGGATGGGCAACGTCGTGGTGCCGTTCCTGGCGCAACTCGGCAGCAATCTCGACCAGCTCGGCGGACCGGCGGGCGTCCGGCTCGCGCATACCGCGGTCGATCTGCTCGCCACGCTGTTCGCCAGCGAACTCGACCTCGCCCGCGCGACCGCGGGGCCGCACCACGAACTGATGCGCCGGGTGCTCGCCTACATCGACGCGAACCTCTCCTCCACCGACCTCGGCCCGGCGCAGATCGCCGCCGAGCACTACATCTCCACCCGGCATCTGCACGGGCTGTTCCACGAACAGGGAACGACCGTCTCGGGCTGGATCCGCACCCGGCGCCTCGAACACTGCCGGCGCGAACTACTCGATCCTGTGCACGCTTCACGGCCCGTCGCGGCCATCGCGGCGAAGTGGGGTTTCGTCGACGCGCCGCATTTCAGCCGGGTGTTCAAGACGGAATTCGGCTGCTCACCGAGCGAGGTCCGGCGCGGCTTGACCGTGAGCGACCGGTTGTTGCCGCCCAGCGCGTGACGGCTGGCCTCGGCCGGGCGGGCGCCTCGACGATGACCGCATGTCCGAAGCACCCGAGGAACAGTGGCGCACCTATGACGAGTTCGCCGCCGGAATTGCCACCTACCGACTGCCGAACGCGGATCTGACGGGACGCGAGCTCACCGTCACCCTCGACGACGGCACGACGCTCGCGCTGCGGTTCGAGAACGCTGAAACCGTCACCTGCAACGGCATCAAGGATCCTTACGACGCGGTCGCCGTCCGAGACGACGTCTTCTTCGTCAATCTCCCCCACACCAGTGTGGAAGGCGAAGCGCTCACCGTCGTCTTCTCCACGACGACGCATCGCGCGCTGGCCGTGCGTTCGGTGATCGGCGCCGAGGACGTCGAGGGCGTTCCCCGTGTCTCGCAGACGTTCTGGGCCGGCACCACCGACGCGGGCACTCCGTCCGGTGACGAGCCGGGGCCGTCGCGCGACCTGATCGGCAAGCGCAACATCTACCGCTACAGCCCGGAACACCTCTACGAGCACGTGTACGTGTCTTCGCAACGCTATGCCTGGCAATGCCTCGAAGGCGTGCAGCGCGGTCACGGCGACATGGACCTGTCTACGGTGTGGAAGTTCCAGGACGGGCTCTACCTGTTCTGCTTCCGCGAGTTCCGCATCGCCGTGGCCAGTGTGTGGCTGCACGACCTCGGCTACGCACTGAAGACCACCGGCGTCTTCCTCGGCCTGACCGGCGACGGCCGGTCGGAACATTCCCGCGCGGGCGGGCACATCTACCCACTCGGCGCCGTCGCCTACCCCGACGCGCAACCGGTCTGAAGGAGTTCGAGTGTCCAATTTAGACGTCATCGCCGCGCATTACGCCGCGAGCGACCGGGGCGACCTGGCGGGCATGCTGGCCCCGCTCGAGCCGGAGACCACCTGGACGGAGGCGGCCGGTTTCCCTTACGCGGGAACGTACACCGGACCGGAAGAGGTCAAGGAGCACGTCTTCGGCGCGATCGCGAACGACTGGGACGGCTACGGCTTCGCCCTCGGTGAACTCGCCGACGCGGGCGACACGGTGATCGGCATCGGCACCTACCAGGGCAAGCACCGCAAGACCGGTCGCTCGTTCACCGCCCGTGTCGCACATGTGTGGAAGTTCGACGGCGGCAAGGTCGTGTCGTTCGAGCAGATCGTCGACTCCGTGCCCGTCGTCGACGCGGCGGAAGACCGATGAGGCCGGCGCGGCGCCTGGTCGCCCTCTCCGCGGCCGTCCTCCTCGCCACGGCAGGCTGCGCCGGAGCCGAAAGCGGTGCGAGCGGACCGATCGTGGTCGGCTCGGTCAACGCGCTCAGCGGCTCGGCCACCTTCCCCGAGGCCTCCCAGGCGGCCAAGGCGGTCTTCGACGCGGCCAACGACGGCGGCGGTGTGAACGGGAGAAAGATCGAGTACAAGGCACTCGACGACAAGGGCGACCCGGCGGCCGCCGCCGCGGCCGCCCGCGAGGTCGTCGGCCGTGACGAGGCGGTGGCGCTGGTCGGTTCGTCCAGCCTCATCGAATGCGAGATCAACAACAAGTACTACGAGCAGCAGAAGATCCTGTCGATGCAGGGCATCGGCGTCGACCCCGCGTGTTTCTCCAGCCCCAACATCGCCCCGGTCAACGTCGGCCCGTACCACGACATGACGCTGACCCTGCTCTACGGCTCGGAAACGCTGAAGCTGAACGACATCTGCGCGCTGCTGGAGATCGCGGGCAACACGCTGCCGTCGTACCAGGCGGCCATCGACGAGTGGTCGGCCATCACCGGCAAGAAGCTCAAGTACCTCGACGCGACCGTGCCCTACGGCGGGTCCGACTACACCTCCTACATCGTCAAGGCGCGCAACGCGGGCTGCAAGGCGATCACGGTGAACCCGGTCGAGCCGGACTCCATCGGGCAGCTCAAGGCCGCCGCGGCCCAGGGCTGGAACGACGTCACGTGGCTGCTGCTCACCAGCGTCTACAGCGAGAACTACGCCAAGGCCATCACCAACGCCGGCGCCGGGGTGTACGTGCCCGCCGAGTTCTACCCCTTCACCGACGCGACCAGCCCGCAGAACAAGGACTGGCGTGAACTGATGACGAAGAACGGCATCCCGCTGACCTCGTTCAGTCAGGGCGGCTACCTGGCGGCGAAGTACTTCCTCGACGTCGTCCGCGGGATCAGCGGCGACATCACCCGCGAATCGGTGACCAAGGCATTGCGCGAGATGAAGCCGGTCACCGATCCGATGGTCGGCACGCCGTACGTCTTCGGACCCGGCCAGACCCACCACGACAACACCGCGGGCTGGCCGATCAAGCTCGCCTCCGGCACCAACAAATGGGAGCTGGTCGCGAACGACTGGCTGCGCATCCCGAAGAAATAGGAGGACTCGATGCTGCAGGGAGCGCTGGCCGGCCTGGCCGCCGGCGGACTGTACGCGGTGCTGGCGGTCTGCCTGACGCTGATGTCGCGGCTGGTGCGGGTGGTCAACTTCGCCCAATCGGCCACTGGGATGTTCGGCTGTTACGTGGCGGTGTTCCTGTCCGTCGACGCGGGCCTGCCGACGTGGCTCGCCACCATCGCCGGGATCCTGCTCGGCGGGCTGCTCAGCGCCCTGCTCGGCTGGATCGTGTCCACCTGGCTCGCCGAGGCGGATACCGGCACCCGCTCGGCGGTCACCGTCGCGGTGCTGCTCCTGCTGATCTCGTTGTCGTTCATCCTGTTCGGCAACAAACCGCAGCCGTTCCACCCGATCCTGGACGGTCCGGCGCTCACCGTCGGCGGCGTCGTGATCAGCCAGGTCACCGTGGTCACCGTCGCTCTGGCGGTCCTGGTCGCGCTGGCCAGCCGGATCGTGCTGAGCCGCACCCCGGCCGGCGTCCAGCTCCGGGCGCTGTCCGAACGTCCGACCACGGCCGAGTTGCTGGGTATCCCGGCGAAACGGCTCAGCGTCGCGGTCTGGGCGGTCACCGGCGTGGTCAGCACCCTGGTCATCTCGATCGTGGCGCCGTCGCAGTCCAACGACGCGACGTCACTGGCGATGCTGGTGGTCCCCGCGGCCGCGGCGGCCCTGCTCGGCGGCTTCCGCCGGCTGGACCTCGCGGTCGGGGGCGGGCTGTTGCTCGGCCTGGTCCAGGGCGCGGCCGCGCAGGTCGACGGCCTGTCCGTGGTGCGGTACTTCCTGCCGTTCGTCGTGATCGTCGCGCTGCTGCTGTGGTCGCAGCGCAAGGAGGTGTGGGATGCGGCTCGCTGAACGACGCGGGGTACGCACCGGGATCCCGTTCGTGGTCGCCCTGGTGGCGATCGCGGTCGGCTACGGGCTGAGCGTCGGGCTCGACGGGTACTTCGTGTACCTGGGCATGAGCGCCGTCGTCGCCGGGATCTCGCTGCTCGGGCTCGGTGTGGTCACCGGCAGCGCGGGGATGATCTCGTTGTGCCAGCTGACCTTCGGCGCCGTCGGCGCCTGGGTGGTGTCGGCGCTGAACGAGGCGGAGGCACCCGGCGGGTTCCTGGTCTGGCTGCTGCTCGGCGGGCTCGCCGCCGGGGTGGTCGGGATCCTCGTCGGGCTCCCGGCGTTGCGGCTGCGCGGGATCAACCTCGCCGTCGTGACGCTGGGGCTCGCCGCCGCGGCCGACCTGGCCCTGGTGCAACTGCAGTTCCCCGGCGTCTCCGGCGGCCTCACGGTCGAACGGCCGGACGCCTTCTCCGACGACCGGTCGTACTTCCAGCTCGCCGTGGTCGTGCTGGTGCTCTGCTGCCTGGCCGTGTACTTCCTGCGCCGCGGGCGCTGGGGCAGCGCGTGGCAGGCGGTGGCGTTCTCCGAACGCGGTACGGCGGCGGCCGGCACGAGCGTGCGGACGTCGAAGCTGACCGCGTTCGCGGTGAGCGCCACCCTCGGCGGGATCAGCGGCGGCCTGCTCACCGGGCAGGTCGGTCTCGCGTTCCCGGCGAGTTTCACCGCGATCCAGTCGCTGGCGCTGTACGTCCTGGCGATCATGTCCGGCGCGCATCTGATCGACATGGCGGTGTTCGGCGCGGTGCTCTGGGTCGGTGTCCCGGAACTGCTGAAACGCTGGGGAATCCCGCAGGACTGGGGTTTCGTGGTCTTCGGTGTGCTCGGCGTCCAGGCGCTGGCCGGTGGCGGCAACCTGGGGACCACGGTGCGACAGCTCTGGTACCGGCGGTCGCGCAAGGAACCGGCGAAACTCGACCTGGTCGCGGGAACCTCGGAGGTCGAGCCGGTCTCCCCCGGCCCACCGGTGCTCACCGTGCGCGGGCTGAGCGTGAACTTCGGTCATGTGGCCGCACTGTCCTCAGTGGACATCGCGGTCCCGGAGCACGGGGTGCTGGGCGTGATCGGGCCGAACGGCGCGGGTAAGTCGACGCTGGTCGACGCGATCAGCGGATTCCTGCCGAACGCCGACGGCTCGGTGGAACTGGGCGGCAGGCCGCTGACCGGGTCGCCGTCGAACCGGGCCCGTGCGGGACTGCGCCGGACGTTCCAACAGGACCGGGTCCCGCCGGGGCTGACCGTCGGGGCGTACGTCAAGTTCCTCGCCCGGCGACGGGTCACCGCCGACGAGGTCGGTGATGCTTTGGACTTCTTCGGCTGTCCGGCGGCCCGCACCCCGCTGTCGCAAGTGGACGTCGGCGCACGCAGGCTGGTCGAGGTCGTCGGGCATCTGCTGGCCGAACCGCGGGTCCTGCTGCTGGACGAGCCGGCCGCCGGACTGCCGCACGAAGAGCACGTCGCGTTCGGGGAGCGGCTACGGCAGGTTCCGGCGCGATTCGGGGTGTCGGTGCTGCTCATCGAGCACGACCTCGACCTCGTGCGCTCGGTCTGCGACACGATCACCGTCCTCGACTTCGGCCGGGTGCTGGCCTCCGGCCCGCAGGCCGAAGTGCTGGCCGATCCGGCCGTGCTCAAGGCGTACATGGGTGAAACGGAGCTGCTGTGAACGCTTTGCGGATAGCGGGGCTGACGGTCACGCGCGGCGCGGGTCCGGTGATCTCCGGCGTCGACCTGACCCTCGAACCGGGCCGGATCACCGCGCTCGTCGGGCCCAACGGGGCCGGGAAGACCAGTCTGCTGGAGGCCGTGTCCGGCGTGGTCCCGGCCTCGTCCGGCACCGTCCACATCGGATCGGACGAGATCACCAAGCAGTCCCGGGTCTCCCGGGCCCGGCGGGGCCTCGCGCATATCGAGCAGGGCCGCGCGGTGTTCGGCGGGCTCACGGTGCTGGAGAACCTGATGCTGACCGCGCGGACCCGGGCGCGGGCGGACGAGTTGTTCGAACTGTTCCCCGAACTGGAGAAACGCCGCGATTCACCGGCGGCGTTGCTCAGCGGCGGCGAGCAGCAGATGGTGGTGCTGGCCCGCGCGTTCGCGGCCCGGCCGTCGTTCCTGCTGATCGACGAGATGTCACTCGGCCTCGCGCCGGTGGTGTTCACCCGGCTGCTGCCGATGGTGACCCGGTTCGCCGAGGAGGGCGCGGCGATCCTGCTGGTCGAGCAGTTCACGCATCTGGCGCTCGGGGTGGCGAGCGAAGCGCTGGTGGTGTCTTCGGGGCGTGTCACCTACGCGGGTTCCGCTCAGGGGCTGCTCGACTCCCCCGGCACGCTGCACTCGGCCTACCTGGGTGAATAGAAGTCCGTGAAGGCCTCCTTGAGGGACCCAGAGTCCCTCAAGGAGGCCTTCACGGACTTCGGCCCGGCGTCTACGACTACGAGCCCATGCCGGCGCGTTCGAAAGCGAGAGTCGGCAGGTCGACGGCGTGCGCGCCGCCGTCGGCCACGATCACCGAACCGGTGATGTAGGAGGACTCCGCCGAGCCGAGGAACCGCACGATCGACGCGATCTCCTCGGGCTCGGCGGGCCTGCGCAGCGGGACCTCGGCGGTGACACGGCGGTAGCCCTCGTCGTGCCCGCCGGTGAAGCCCGCGGCCTCGGCGAACTGGTCCATCTCACCGTCCGCCATCGGCGTGCGCACCCAACCGGGGCAGACCGCGTTCGCGCGGACGCCCTTCGGGCCGTAGTCGCGCGCGATCGAGCGGGTCAGCCCGATCAGCGCGTGTTTGGCGACGGTGTAGCCGGCGACGTTCGGCCCGGCGAACAGCCCGGCCAGGGACGACACGATCACCACCTGACCGCCGGTTTCGATCAGCGAGGGCAGCGTGGCGCGGCAGAACACGAACGCGCTGGACAGGTTCGAGCGCAGGGCGAGTTCCCATTCCTCGTCGCCGGTGTCGACCACCGAGGACAGGCCGTGCCCGCCCGCGTTGGCCACCACGACGTCGAGCCGCCCGAACTTGCCGATGATCTCCGCCACCGCCGTTTCGGCGGCCGAGCGTTCGCTGGCGTCACAGGTGATGACGTGCGCACCGGTTTCCGCGGCCACCTTCTCCAGCGGTTCGCGTCGCCGCCCGAGCACCACCACCTGCGCGCCCTCGTCGGCGTACCGGCGGGCTACCGCCGCGCCGATGCCGGTACCGCCACCCGTGATAGCGACAACCTTGTTCACAGAGAAAGTCCTTTCTAAGCGGGAAAACCGGAGTGAGCCGAGACGCCGAAGTCGGCGAGCACGGCCTGGCCGTTGACCGTCCGCGAGCGCGGCGAGGCCAGGTGGAGCACCTGCCAAGCGACGTCTTCGGGCGTCTGTACCGGGAACGCGGGATCGTCGAGGACGTCGCCGAGATCGCCCCGCGCCATCGGGGTGTCCACCACCGACGGGCAGACGCAGTTCACCCGGACACCGGGCAGATCGACCGCGAGCGCCCTGGTCATCGCGACCACGGCCCCCTTCGAGGCACCGTAGGGCACCATGCCCGGCGCACTGGTGAACGCCGAGTCACTGGCGAGCAGGACGACCGAGCCGCCCGCCGCGGTGAGCCACGGCGCGGCGTGTTTGACCACGAGGAACTGGCCGGTGACGTTGACCGCCATCACCGCGGCGAAGTCCGCGACCGACGTTTCGGTGACCGGAGTCCCGACCGGTCCGGAGATCCCGGCGCAGCCGACGACGACGTCGAGTCCGCCGAACCGGTCTGCCACCGCATCGACCGCGGCGGCCACCGCACGCTCGTCGGTCACGTCGGCGTGGACCGCCAGGACGTCGTCGCCGAGCGCCGGTGAGGAAGCCCGGTCGAGGGCGCCGACTCGGGCGCCCTCGACCAGGAACGCCTGGACGCAGGCGAGGCCGATACCGGATGCCGCGCCGGTCACCAGCACGGCCTTGCCCGCGAGATCCAGTCGCATGGCGCCATCCTGCGGTCCGGGCCTCCGGCGGAGGTTGGCCGTCAGTGCATCCTTCTTGTCCGCGGCCGCATGACGCCTTCGCGGTCTTTCCCCACGCGAGCGGACCCGCAAGACTGCGAAGTATGACCAGGCCGCATCCCCTCGACCCGCTGACCGCCGACGAACTCGCCGCAGGCCGCGCGATCCTGGCCGCCGAAGGCGTGCTGACCGACACGACGCGGTTTCCGTCGGTACTGCCGGTGGAGCCGGACAAGGCCGAGGCCGCGCCGGACCGCCGCGTCCAGTACACGCTGCTGGACACCGCGACCGGGCAAGCCCGCGACGTCGTCGTTTCGCTGACGAAACGCGAGTTGATCTCCAGCGAGGACTGCGGTGACGGCCAGCCCGCGTACCTGTTCGAGGAGTACGACCTCGCCGCGACGATCACCAAGGCGTCGCCGGAATGGCAGGCCGCGATGGAGCGGCGCGGGCTCGGCGACCGCATCGAGTACGCCTTCTGCGCTCCCCTGGCTCCCGGCTTCTTCGGCAGGCCGGACGAGACCGGCCGGGTCATCCGCTCCCTGACGTTCCTGCGCGACGACGAGTCCGACAGCCCCTGGGCGCATCCGGTCGAGGGCCTGATCGTGCACATCGACCTCACCGAGCAGCGCGTGCTCCGCGTCGAGGACGAGGGTGACGTGCCCGTGCCGCCGGAACACGGCCGCTACGGCGACGTCCCGGCGCGCACCACGCTCAAGCCGATCGAGATCACCCAGCCCGAGGGGCCCAGCTTCACCGTCGACGGCAACGAGGTCACCTGGGAAGGCTGGAACCTGCGGGTCGGCTTCAACGCCCGTGAGGGGTTGACGCTGCACCAGATCTCGTTCCAGGACCGCTCGGTACTCCACCGGGCGTCGGTGCCGGAGATGGTGGTGCCCTACGGCGACACCGCGCCCGGCCGGTTCTGGATCAGCTACTTCGACGCGGGCGAATACCTGCTCGGCAAGAACGGCAACGACCTGCGGCTGGGCTGCGACTGCCTCGGTGTCATCCACTACTTCCCCGCCTTCGTCGCCGACGACCACGGCCATCCCGTCGAGATCCCGCGCGCGATCTGCATGCACGAGGAGGACTACGGGATCCTGTGGAAGCACACGGATCTCGACGGCCGTGCCGAGGTCCGCCGCTCACGGCGCCTGGTGATCTCGTCGATCTCCACCATCGGCAACTACGACTACGGCTTCTTCTGGTACCTCTACCTCGACGGCACCGTCGAACTCGAGGCGAAGGCCACCGGCATCGTGTTCGCCGGCGCCGCGCACACCGGGACGAAACACCCGCACGCCAACGAGATCGCCCCCGGCCTGTTCGCGCCGGTCCACCAGCACCTGTTCTGCGCGCGGCTGGACGTCGCGATCGACGGCGAGCGCAACTCGCTCGTCGAGATCGACGTCGAAGGGGTGCCGGCCGGCGAGCGGAACCCGTACGGGAACGCCTTCACCTGGAAGGAAACCCCGCTCCGGACCGAGCAGGAAGCACAGCGGCTCGCGGACCCGGCCAAGGCGCGGGTATGGGAGATCCGCAGTTCGGAGCGGACCAACCGGCTCGGCACTCCGACGGCGTACCAGCTGGTCCCCCGGCCGTCCGCGACGCTGATGGCGCAGCCCGAATCGAGTGTCCACAAACGAGCGACGTTCGCCACCAGGCACCTGTGGGCCACGCCGTACCGCGCCGACGAACGCTTCCCCGCCGGCGACCGGCCGAACGCGCATCCGGGCGGCGCGGGCCTGCCCGCCTGGACCGCCGCCGACCGGGACCTCACCGACACCGACCTCGTGCTGTGGCACGTGTTCGGCCCGACCCACATCCCGCGTCCCGAGGACTGGCCGGTGATGCCGGTCGACTACTCCGGATTCTCCCTGCGTCCCTATGGCTTCCTGGACCGCAACCCGGCCCTCGACCTGCCGTCCGGCGCCACCGACGACCACTGTTCCGCTCACGAGCACTAGGACTTCCCCGATGCCCGAATTGACCCTGTCCGACACCTCCACCTGGCTGCCGCTGGACGGCCTCGCCCCCGGATTCGACGCGAACAAGGCACCCACGGTCGGCGACCTGCACGGCCGCACCTTCGAGCTCGCGTGCGAGGACGGCACCACCTTCACCGCGGCGTTCACCGGTACGCGGATCGAATGGACGTACCACGGCTCGGGTTCCGACCGGTGCGAGACGTTCCTGGTCGACGACGACCTGTACTACGTCCAGTTCCATCCGCGGGCACGCCAGGAAGAGGCGGTCACGCTGCTGCTCGACCTGCGCCGCGGCCGAGCGCTGCTGGTGCTGAGCCGGATCGGCGACACCGCTCCCCGGGTCACGCAGACCTTCCTCGCCGCCACCATCGGCGGCATCGAACCGAGCGGCGAGTCGCTGGCGCCCACCACGTCGCTGGTCGGACGGCGGGTGCTGTGGGTGTACAGCACCGCGCACGCCTACGAGCACGTGTACCTCAGCCCGCACTGGTACACCTGGCAGTGCCTGGCCGGGCCGGAGAAGGGCCTCGCCGACACCGACGAGAACTCGGTCTACGAACTGCGCCCGGGTATCTACGTGTTCGCCTGGCGGGAGAAGGTGATCCCGTGCGCCTCGGTGACCGTCGCCGATCACCGTGACGCCAAGCGGTTGCGCTCGCACGGTGTCCTTTTCGGACTGGACGCCACCGGGAACACCCCGACCCACTTCACCTTCGGCGCGCACGGAAAGCTGCTGAGCACCACCGTGCACCCCGAGGCATACGATCCCGCCGGGAGCTGAGCCTTGACCGCCGACCTCATCCTCACCAACGCCACGGTGTACACAGTGGACGGTACCCGGCCCTGGGCGTCGTCATTGGCGATCAAGGACGGCCGGGTGCTGTCCCTGGAGGACCTCGAACGCGGACCGAACACCGAGATCGTCGACCTCGGCGGCGCGTTCGTCATGCCCGGCCTGGTCGACGTGCACAACCACCACGCCCTCGCCGGACGCGCCGCCCTGTTCGAGCTGAACTTCGGACTGGACGCGGGGCTCGACGACATCTTGGCGGCGGTCCGCTCCCGCGCCGAAGGGCTCGGACCGGACGAGTGGATCGTCGGCGGGGCCTGGGCGTCCACTTTGGTCAGTGCGCTCTCGCGGTCTTCGGCCCGGCACGCGCTCGACGAGGCGGCGGGCGGCCGCCCGGTCTCGCTGTCCGACGACAGCAGGCACAACCGCTGGGTGAGCAGCCGCGCCTTGGAACTGGCGGGCGTGACGGCGGCTTCCGCGAATCCGGCGGGCGGGGAGATCGTCCGGGACCCGGAGTCCGGCGAGCCGTGCGGCGTCCTGCTGGAAGCGGCCGGTGTCCTGGTGGAACACGCACTGCGTGAGACGCGGACGCTCACCGACGAGCAGCACGCGGCCGCGTCGCGGCACGGCATCGGGACCCTGCACTCGTTCGGCGTCACGGCGTTCCAGGACGCCGGCGTCTCCGCGGACATCCTGCGGGCGCTGAAGTCGCTCGACGACGCGGGCGAACTGCACGCGTGGGTCGTTTCGTCGCTGCTGATCAACGACCCGATCTTCGGTTTCGACCCGATCGGCGCACCTCTGCTGGAGGTGGCCGGGAAGTACCGCAGCGAGCACCACCGGCCCGACTTCGTGAAGATCTTCCTCGACGGCGTGCCGCCCACGCGCACCGCCGCGTTCCTGGAGCCGTACCTCCCGGACGACGCCCACGGGGCCTGTCACCACGGCGCCACCACGATGCCCGGCGACGAACTCGAGGGCTGGCTGCGGACGGCCGCCACCGCAGGGCTGTCGGCCAAGGTCCACTGCACCGGCGACGCGTCCGTGCGCGCGACGCTGGACGCGGTCGAAAAGGTGCGGGCCGAAGGCTTCACCGAGGCGCGTTTCCAGGTCGCGCACGGCCAGTTCGTGCACCCGGACGACATCCCGCGGTTCGCCGCGCTGGGCGTCGCCGCCGACATCTCGCCGTTCCTGTGGGTCCCCGGGGTCATCCCGGCGGCCATCGCGGAGGTCCTGCCCGGCGAACGGGCCGCGCGGATGCAGCCCAACCGGTCGCTGCTGGACGACGGCGCGCTGGTCGCCGGCGGTTCGGATTGGCCGGTCAGCGAGTCGCCGGACGCCTGGGAAGGCATCCACGGCCTCGTCACCCGGCGGGACCCGACCGGCACGTTCCCCGGGGCGCTGTGGCCGGAGCAGGCGATCACGCTGGCCGAGGCGATCGAGGTCTTCACCCTCGCCGCCGCCCGAGCCATGGGACTGGGCGAGGTCACCGGCTCGCTGGTCCCCGGGAAATCGGCGGATTTCGTCGTCCTGGACCGCGATCCGTTCACCACCGATCCCTCGGCGCTCGTCAAGACAAAGGTGACGGAAACGTGGTTCGCCGGGCACCGCGTGTATCTGCGCGACTGATCTCCTACACTGGTAGAAGAACCAGTGCGGGAGGTCCACCGATGCCGAAGATCATCGACCACGACGAGCGGCGCAGTCACATCGTCGACGTCACCTGGGACTTGATCACCGAAGGCGGGATCGAGGCCGCCACCATGCGCGAGATCGCGGCCGCCGCGGGTTTCGCGAACGGGGCGCTGAAGCTGTACTTCCCGAGCAAGGAAGACATCATCCAGGCCACCTACGAACGCGCGCTCGGCATGATGCGCGAGTACGTGGAGCTGGACGAACTGCGCGGGCTGGTAGCGCTGCGGGAGCTGTGCGTCTCGTCGATGCCGATCGACGAGAACCGCATCGCCGCGGGGCGCGTCCTGCTCACCTTCTGGCAGCTGTCGCTGACCAACCCGAAGCTGCAGGACAAGTACCTCGAACACATCCGGTCGTGGCGCGGGCTGCTCCACCGATACCTGACGGAAGGCCGGGAGGACGGCGACATCGTCACCTCGACCCCGGACGAACAGCTCGTCGACGAGGTCGTCCTGATCAACGCGGGGGCGAACGTGATGAGCCTGGTCGCCGGAGAGTTCTCGACGATCGCTTTGCAGCGGCAGCACCTGGAGTCGTTCTTCGAGCGCCTGGGCCGCCCCTGACGCCACGTACTACCGCATTCAGTCCTCTGGATGCGGTAGTACGTGGCGCGAACGATCGCATTCAGAGGACTAAACGCGGGTGTCGAAGACGCGGGTCAGGAAGCTCGCCACGTGTCCATGGGACCGCGGCGAGGCCGGGAGGTCCGTGTAGAGACCGTAGAAGCCGTGGATCTGCCCCGAGTACCGCGTCATCTCCACCGGGGTGCCCGTGTCGGCGAGGCGCCGCGCGAACTCCTCCCCCTCGTCACGCAGGACGTCGTACTCGGCCGTCAGCACCAGTGCCGGCGGGAGGCCGGTCAGGTCGGTGGCCCGCAGCGGCAGCAGGTACGGATCGTTCAGCTGCGCGGGATCCGACACGTACTGCTCGAAGAAGAACCGCATCGCCCCGGCCGTCATGCCGAAACCCTCGGCGAAATCCGTGTACGACCGGAAACCGTCGTCGGGATGGCCGTAGACCGGGCAGATCAGCACCTGCGCGGCCAGCGGCGGACCGCTGCGATCCCGGGACATCATCGAGACCACCGTGGACAGGTTCCCGCCGGCGCTCTCGCCGCCGATGGCGATCCGTCCCGGGTCCACCGCGTCACCAGCGCCGCCCGCAGCGAGCCATTCGACGACGGCGTAGCAGTCGTCCGGCGCCGCCGGGAACGGGTTCTCCGGGGCGAGCCGGTAGTCCACCGCGACGACGGCGACCTTGGCCGCGTTGCACACCGCACGCGACGCGATCTCGTTCTCGTCGATCGAGCCGATCGTCCAGCCACCACCGTGGATCCAGACGAACGCGGGCACCGGCCCGGAAGCCTCGGGCAGGTACAGCCGCACCCGGACCCCGGAAGGCAGGACGTGATCGGTGACCGAAGCGACCTGCTCGACCGTTTCCGGACGCCGCCACGAAGCGGCGAACGCGGCCCGCAGCTCGGCGGCCGTCGGCGGAAGAGCGGGCGCCTCGGGTGGCGCGCTGCGGGCGAGCAGCTCCTTGACCGCGGGATCGAGAGCCACGGCTACACCGCTTCCGCGACGAGCACCCGCGGGCTGCCCGGCAGCGCGAGCCGGTCGACGACCCGCCAGCCGGCCTCGTTCAGCCACTCGTGGACCTCGGCCTCGGGGTAGACGACGGTGCCGTCGATGACCAGGTACTCCGCCGCGTGGAGCGCGTCGATCGGCCGCTGGACCGCGTCGTCGTCGAGGAAGAAGTCGAGCAGCAGCAGACGGGCCCCCGGCGCGGCGGCCGCGCGGGCGTTGCGCAGGATCTCCGCGTTCTGCTTCGCGTCGAACCGGTGGACGACGTGGTTGACCATCACCAGGTCGAACTCGCCTTCCGGCCGGGCCGTGGGCGTCTCCGCGCCGACGACGGCCGCCCGGTCCGCGAGTCCCGCCTCGGCGACCGCGTTGGTGACCGACTCCGTGAAGCCGGGGGCGAAGACGAACGTCGTGTGCAGTTCTTCGTTGGCCCCCATGGCTTCGAGCGCGAACGCGCTGGAGAGCCCGCCGAGGTCGAGCAGCCTGCGGTAGGGCGCGTAGTCGAACGCGCCGGCCAGCATCTTGGCGTGCAGGGCGTTGTAGGTCATCACGCCGGCCATGAACGTGCCCCAGCGCGCGTCGTCCATCTCCAGCTTGCCGGGCTCGCCGGAATCGGCGGTGTGACCGAACTGCAACCAGTGCGGGTAGCTGATGGCGTCGAGGAAGGTCAGGAACGGCGCGAGATCGAGGTCCCCGCCACCCAGGTATTCCGCCGCGTCCGCGGCCAGTTCGTATCGTCCGTCCACACGCGACAGCAGACCGAGTGATGACATGGCGTCACCGAGGATGCGGGTGATCTTCTCCGGTTTGCCGGTCTTCCCCGCCAGTTCCGCGGCCGTCAGCGGCCCGTCGCCGAGTGCGGTGAACAGGCCGATCCGGCTCGCCGCGAAGAGTTGCTTGGCCGCCATGTACCCCACGGCGATGTCCACGATCCGCTCGGGACCGGCTGTTCTGGTCGACCCGCTCACGGGTGCCCTCCTTAGCTCGTTTCCGCCGAGAGTCTACAGACGTAGACAAAAGAATCCAGCGTCAGTTTTCGCCCACTGCCAGGCAAAACCCGCCGGATATCAACTTCCTACATTCGTAGAATATACCCATTGACAGCGCACTCCCCCAGTGTCAACATGCGTAGAACTACCCCCGCCGGAGGCTCGTTCCCCGGCAGTGCGGTCCGCCTCGGGCGGGCTCGGGAAAGGGGATTCATGACCCTGCTCGAATTACGTGAACTGACCGTCGGCGTGATCGCCGACGAGACCGAACGCGAACTGGTCCGCGAACTCTCGTTCGACCTCGAACAAGGCCGGACACTCTGCGTGGTCGGCGAGTCCGGCAGCGGTAAGACGGTGACGGCCTTGTCGATCATCCGGTTGCTGGAGTTCGTCGCGCCGGTGCGCACGCGCGGTGAGATCACCGTGGACGGCGTGGATCTCACCCGGCTTTCCGCCGACGAGATGCGCGCCTACCGCGGACCGCGGATCGGGATGATCTTCCAGGAGGCACTGGATTCGCTCAATCCGAGTCAACGGGTCGGCAAGCAGCTGATCGAGGCCTACCGCAAACCCGGCTCCCTGCCTCGCCAAGCCGCGCGCAAGGGCACGCCGTTGCACCGCGAGGCGGAGACGAAAGCCCGCGGACTGCTCAAGGAGGTCGGGCTCACCGACACCGACCGGGTGCTTTCGCTGTACCCGCACCAGATGTCGGGCGGGATGCAGCAGCGCGTGATGATCGCGCTGGCGCTGATGGCCGACCCGAGCCTGCTGATCGCCGACGAGCCGACCACGGCACTGGACGTGACCACACAGGCGGAAATCCTCACCCTGTTCGACCGGGTCCGCCGCGACCACGGCACCGCGTGCGTCTTCATCACGCACGACATGGGCGTCGCCGCGCAGGTGGCCGACCGGATCGCGGTGATGTACCGCGGCGAACTGGTCGAGCTCGGGTCCAAAGAGGACATTCTGCACGCGCCGAAGCATCCCTACACCAAAGCGCTGCTCGACTGCGTGCCGAAGCTCGGGGTCAGCAGGCGCGACGGCTTCCCGACGATCTCCGAGGCACTGCTGGAAGCCGCGATGAACGGCGAATCGGCGGTCGCGACCGAGACCAGGACACTGGCGGGCCGGAAGACCGCGGCCGGCGAGGGCACCGCGCTCGTCATCGACTCGGTGTCCAAAGTGTACGGACACCGTGGCCGGTTCTCCCTGAGCCGAGAGCCGGAGGTCCACGCCGTCAAGGACGTGTCCCTGGAGATCGCGCCCGGCGAGTTCTTCGGTCTGGTCGGGGAATCCGGTTCGGGCAAGACCACGCTCGGCCGTCTGGTGAGCGCGTTGGAGACGCCCACCGCGGGCACCATCACGTTCGGCGAGCACCGGTGTACATCGAAAGGCCTCGACGGCGACGAGCGCGCGTTCCGCCGTCGCGCGCAGCTCATCTTCCAGGATCCGCAGAGTTCACTCGATCCCCGGCACAGCGCCGCCAGGATCATCGCCGAACCGTTGCGGGAGCTCACCGGCCTGCGCGGCGCGGACCTCGACCGCCGGGTCACCGAACTGATCGACGAGGTCGGGCTTCCCTCCGACACCGCCAAGAAACTGCCCTCACAGCTTTCCGGGGGCCAGCGTCAGCGCGTCTCGATCGCCCGTGCGATCGCCGCCGAGCCCGACCTCATCGTCGCCGACGAACCCACCTCGGCCCTCGACGTCTCGGTGCAGGGCCAGGTGATGAACCTGCTGCTCGAACTGCGGCGCACCCGCGCGCTGAGCTTCCTGTTCATCACCCACAACCTGAGCCTCGTGCTCTCGGTCGCCGACCGCGTCGGCGTGATGTACCGGGGCGAACTGATCGAAACCGGGGATCCGGACGAGATCCGGCTCCGGCCGCGCCACGACTACACCCGCCGTCTCCTCGCGGCGAATCCCGAACTGCCCGCCCACCCCCACACTGGAGTGCGGAACCCATGAGACGAACCCTGACCACGGCCGCCCTCGGCATGGCCACCGTCCTACTGCTCAGCTCGTGTATGGGAGGGCAGGCAGGCGGGGGCGCCGCCGACGGTCCCCCGAAGACGGGCGGCAACCTGAACGTCGCGGTGCCCACCGACCCGCAGTCGCTCGACATGGTCGCGAACCCCGGCCAGGTGACCGCGCATATCGGCAACATGATGTACGAGAAGCTGTTCGAGGTGGACAAGGGTTTCACCGCCCGGCCCATGCTGGTCGAGGACTTCACCACCAGCCCGGACAGACTCACCTACACGTTCAAGCTGCGCCAGGGCGTCACCTTCCACGACGGGAACGCGCTGACGTCCGAGGACGTCGTGGCGAGCCTCAAGCGCTGGCAGCAGGTCCACCGCACCGGCCAGCTGGTCACCCCCGACATCGAGGCGATCACGCCGGCCGACCCGGCGACGGTGACCATCAAGCTCAAGCAGCCGCGTTACCCGCTGATCAACGAACTGGCGGGGGCAGGCACGGAGATCTACGAGGCGAAGAACCTCACCGGCGTCGCACCGACCGGTTTCGCGCAGGACAAGGCGATCGGGACCGGGCCGTACAAGCTGAAGAGCTGGGACATCGGCCGCGAGCTGGTGCTGGAGCGGTACTCCGGCTACAAGTCGCGGTCCGAAGAGGACTGGGGTGGGCAGGCGGGCGCCAAGCACGCGTACCTGGACACCGTGACCTACAAGGTGGTCTCCGATCAGGACGCGCTGATCAACGGCCTGCAGACCGGGCAGTGGGACCACATCATGCCCACCAACGACCAGTACGAGACCCTGCGCAACAACCCGGCCGTGGTGGTGCACAACCTGCCCGGCGGCAACGACAATGTGATCATCCCGAACTTCAACACCGGTTCGAAGTTCGCCGACCCGCGGGCCCGCGAGGCACTGAACCTGTTGCTGGACAAGCCCGCGATCAACGCGGCCACCGGCGGCAGCAAGGATCTGACCGTCGAAACCGGTGCCTTCGCCTCCCCGGACAACAAGCAGTTCTATTCCACGGCGGGCGAAGAGGTCTACAAGAAGCACGATCCCGAGAAGGCCAAGCAGCTGCTCGCCGAGGTCGGGATCACCGCCGGCGCGACGATCCGCATCGTCACCACCAACTCCTACCCCGAGTTCGGCAAGTGGGCTGTGCTGATCCAGGACAGCCTGTCGAAGATCGGCATCAACACCAAGATCGACACCTTCGACTTCGCCACCATGCTGGGCACCCTGACGAAGGAACCGGGTGGCTGGGACATCACCACGCTGTTCTTCGACTCGGCGCTGACCTCGCCCGCGCAGATGCCCGCGCTCACCCTGGGCACGCTGAACGGTTCGTCCTCGCCCGAACTGGACGGCCTGATGGCGGAGTTCAACGCCTCGACCACACCGGAACAGGCGAAGGCCGTGGTGGACAAGCTGCAGGCGTTCACCTGGAAGCAGCTCTCGGTGATCACGCTGAGCCAGTCCAAGCTGTACGCGGCCTACTCCCCCAAGCTCAAGGGCTACGGCGACTTCTACCGCGTCTTCTGGAACACCTGGCTGGCATCATGACCGGTCTGCTGTTGCGCAGGCTGCGCGATCTGGTGATCATCCTGGTGATCGTCGGCACGATGATGTTCTTCGTCATCCGGCTGATCCCCGGCGATCCGGCGCAGGCCATCCTCGGCCCCACGGCGCGTCCGTCCGATGTGGACGCGCTGCGGGAGAGCATGGGGCTCAACGGAACGCTGTGGGAGCAGTACCTCGGCTGGGCCGGGAACGTGCTGCAGGGCGACTTCGGGACGTCGATCACCTACCACGCGCCGGTGCTCGGCGTGGTCGCCGACCACATCCTGCCGACGCTGACCCTGGCCGTGCTGTCCACGGTGATCAGCTTCTTCCTCTCGGTCGCGATCACCTCCTGGCAGGCCGTGTCGCCGCGCAATCCGGTGGCGCGGGCACTGGACCGGCTGTCCGCGCTCGGGATGGCGATGCCGGACTTCTGGATCTCGCTGATGCTCGTGCTGGTGTTCTCGGTGACGCTGCGCTGGTTCCCGTCCAGCGGCTACGAAAACCTGTTCACCGATCCCGCGACAGCGGTGCCCGCCCTGGTGCTCCCGCTGACCGTGCTGGTCATCGGGCAGACCGCGTTGTTCGTGCTCACCCTGCGCGAAAGCCTGCTCGGCGAACTCCCGCTGGCGTATCTGCGCACCGCGCGGGTCAAGGGGCTCTCCGAGCGGCAGGTGATGACCAAACACGTCCTGCCGAACGCGCTGATGCCCCTGATCACCCAGCTGGGCAGCAACTTCGCCATGCTGGTCGGCGGGATCGTGATCATCGAGTCCATCTTCGTCGTGCCCGGGCTCGGCCATCTGCTGATGGGCGCGGTGTCCACCCGGGACTTCCCGCTGATCCAGGGTGTGACGTTGTTCGTCGCGGTGCTGTTCGTCCTGGTCAACCTGCTGGTGGACCTGTCGTACGCGCTGCTCGACCCGAAGGTGCGTGTCTCGTGAGCGTGGCCCTGGTGGACAAGACGCCGTCGGTGCGGGAAGCGCCGTCGGAACGTCGCGTGGCGAAGGTGTTCCGCCGCAACCGGATGCTGGTCATCACCAGTGTCCTGCTGGGGCTGATCGTCCTGGCCGTGATCGTGCTGCCGTTCTTCCTGCCCAGTGTGAGCGCGACCGATCCGGTCAACCGGCTGCTGCCGCCTTCGGCCGCGCATCCGCTCGGCACGGACTCGTTCGGCCGCGACGTGCTGACCCGGCTGGTCTCCGGCGGGCGGGCGTCGCTCGGACTGTCCGCGCTGATCACCTTGTGCGCGGCCTTCACCGGTCTGGTGATCGGGCTGATCAGCGGCTTCTTCCGGGCCGCGGACGCGGTGCTGATGCGGCTGATGGACGCCTGGATGTCGTTCCCGGCGATCATCCTGGCGATGGCACTGGCGATCTCGCTGGGCGCGAGCATCTGGACCGAGCTGATCGCGCTGACGGTGATCTTCACGCCCTTCACCGCACGCGTCATCCGGAGCCGGGTGCTCGGCATCGCCGGCCGGGCGTACATCGGCGCGGCCCGGGTGTCCGGGATGAGCCGGTGGAAGATCCTCGTCGTGCACGTGTTCCCGAACGTGCTGCCGCTGGCGCTCGTGCAGGTGGTCATCCTGTCCGCGGCGGCGATGCTGGTCGACGGCGCGATGAGCTTCCTCGGCCTCGGTATCGCTCCCCCGACCCCGACCTGGGGCAACATGATCGCCGAAGGCCGGTCCTATCTGGTCCAGGCGCCCTGGCTGGTGATCGCGCCCGGTGTGACGATCATGGTCTGCGTCTTCCTGCTGAACCTCATCGGATCGTCGCTGCGGATCGCCGTCGACGCCCGCGCGCGGACACTGAGCGAACTGCAGCGCCTGCGCACCCGCCGTCCCTCCGCCAGCTGAGAAAGGACTCCGTTGTCTGCCACCACTTCCTTGGCCGTGCGCCGCTTCGCCCCCGAGACGGTCTCCGGGCCGCCGGTCCTGCTGGTGCACGGGTTCGCCTCCGACGGGCACACCGACTGGATCACCACCGGCTGGCCGTCCGCGCTCACCGCGGCCGGTCGCGAAGTCCTGGTGCCCGACCTGCCCGGCCACGGATCCAGCGCGGCGCCCGCCGGTTCGCTGGGCGCCAAGGCGATCACCGCCGAACTCTCGCGTCTCGTCGGGAAACTGTCCGAAGTGGACATCGTCGGGTACTCGCTGGGCGCCCGCCTTTCCTGGGAACTACCCGCCCAGGCGCCCGTCCGACGGCTGGTGCTCGGCGGGGTGAGCCCGTTCGAACCGTTCGGTGCCGTCGACGTCGCGGCGGCGCTGGCGTTCGCCGACGGTGGTAAGGCACCGTCCGATCCACTGACCGGGATGATCGCGCACATGATCACCGCGCCGGGACGGAATCCCACCGCTCTCGCACGGTGCATCGAGGACCTGCGTGCCGAGCCGTTCGCTCCGGTCGCGGGCGCGGTCGAGGTCCCGGCGCGGTTCGTGGCCGGCGTCGACGACCCGATCAGCCAGGGCATCGAGACGCTCGTCGAGCTGGTGCCGGGAGCGGATCTGGTGCGGGTGCCCGGGGATCACGGTGGGGCGCTGAGGAGCCCGGAATTCAAAACCGCCGTGCTGGAGTTTCTCGATTAATTCCTCCCCCAGTCGGGGCAAAATGATCTTCAAGTCTGGTTTATCGGCCCTTCCGAATGAATGCTGACTGGTGTTACCCGCGGTAACACCAGTTCGATCACTCTCTCGAAGGGAACTCCTCCATGGGTATCTCCGACATCGTGTACGCGGCCGCCGACATCGCGTTCTTCGCCATTCACCAGGTCGGCAACCTGGTCCACCTCCTGGTCGGCTGACCAGCAGGTATCCGACTCCGGCGCTGCCGGGGGCGAGCAGGGTGCGCTCGCCACCGGCAGCGCTTTTCGCATTTCTTCGCCACTGAGACGCAAGTCACCGCAATTGTATTCTTACGGAATTTTTGCGGACGTCAGGAGATTTTTTACAGCCGAGCGCATTACACGCGACCGCTGTTGCGAAAGCCACTTTCGCAACGTTGAAGGTTGCGAAAGTGGCTTTCGCAACACCAAGACCCGACGAACTCCGGCTGCCGCCGCACTCGAAGACCGACCCGTTGCTGAAGTGCGGAATCCGTGCTTCACTCCTTGACATGCCGTACCGCCGTACTCCGAAGACGCAGGCCAGGCTGGACCTCCAGCGCGGCGAGATCCTGGCCGCCGCCATCGCGCTGCTGGCCGAGGTCGGTTACGCGGGCTGCTCGATGGCCGCGGTCGCGGCGCGGGCGGGCGTGGGCACCGGCAGCGTCTACCGGCAGTTCCCGTCCAAGGCCGATCTGGTCGTCGAGGTCTTCCGCGAGGTCGTCTCGCGCGAGGTGGCCGCCGTCGAGGCCGCCGCGGCGCAGGGCGACGTCCGGGAGCGGGTGGTCAGGGTGATCGAGACGTTCGCGGGTCGGGCGTTGAAGGCACCACGGCTGGCGTACGCGTTGCTGGCCGAGCCCGTCGACGCTGCGGTGGAAGCCGAGCGGCTGGTGTTCCGCCGTGCGTTCCGCGACGTCTTCGCCAGGACCATCGCCGACGGCGTCGCCAGAGGACTCCTCCCCTCCCAGGACGCGGAGGCGACCGCCGCGGCGCTCGTCGGCGCCGGCGCGGAAATGCTGGTCGGACCACTGGCCGGGGACGGCGGGCCGGACACGATCCCCCACCTGGTCACGTTCACCCTGCGTGCGCTGGGAGGCACCGATGACGTTTGAGACGCTCACCTACCGCGTCGAGGACCGGAAGGCCTACCTGACGTTGAACCGCCCCGAGCGGCTCAACGCGGTCAACGACATCATGCCCGGCGAGATCCGGCAGGCCGTCGAGCGGGCGAACGAGGACGACGCCGTCCGGGTGATCGTGGTGCGAGGCGAGGGCCGGTCGTTCTGCGCCGGATACGACCTCAAGCAGTTCGCCGAGGAGGACACCGAGGGCCGCTGGAACCAGGGCCCGGTGTGGGATCCGGTCAAGGACTACCGGGTGATGAAGCGCAACACCGACGACTTCTTCAGCCTGTGGCGGTCGCTGAAACCCACGATCTGCAAGGTCCAGGGGCACGCGGTCGCGGGCGGCAGCGACATCGCGCTCTCGTGCGACGTGCTGATCATGGCCTCCGACGCGCGTATCGGTTATCCGCCCGCCCGGGTGTGGGGCTGTCCGACGACCGCGATGTGGGTCTATCGCGTCGGCGCCCAGCGCGCGAAACGGATGCTCCTCACCGGGGACACCATCGACGGCACCACCGCGGCGGAGTGGGGGCTCGCGCTCGAAGCGGTGGAACCCGGGCGGCTCGACGCCGCCGTCGAGGAACTGGCCGACCGGATGGCCGGGATGCCGACGAACCAGCTGGTGATGCAGAAGCTGATGGTCAACCAGGCCTACGACAACATGGGCCTCACCGGCACCCAGACGCTCGCGACGTTCTTCGACGGCATCACCCGCCACACCCCGGAAGGCCGCTGGTTCCGGGAGTTCGCCGAACGCGACGGCTTCCACGAGGCCGTGGCCTACCGCGATTCCGGCCAGGTCATCCCCGACGGCGGCGGACCGCTGCCCGAATCCGACTCGAGGAGGTCGTCATGACCGCGAACACCGAAAGCGAGCGGGTGGCCGAACGCCTGCAGCGCTCGTCCGCCCGGCACTCCTACGACCCGGACATCGATGTCGACTGGCAGGCTCCACTGGTCGACGGCGCCTACGGCAAGGCCCCGGAACGGTGTTCCCTGTACGGGACCGAGTTGTGGGAGCGCCTCGACGAAGACCAGCGTGGCGAATTGAGCCGCCAGGAAGCCGCGGCCGCGGCGGCGTCGGGCATCTGGTTCGAACTGATCCTCATGCAGGGCCTCGTGCGCCACGTGTACAACAGCGACCCGACGACGCACAACGCCCAGTACGCGCTCACCGAGATCGCCGACGAATGCCGGCACAGCACCATGTTCGCCCGCTCGATCGCGAAAACCGGTGGCGTCGTCCGGCGGCCCAGCCGCTCGGCGCACCGGGCGGGCAAGGTGTTCGGCGCGGTCTGCGGTCCGGCTTTGCTGTTCGCCGGCGCGATCTACGTCGAGGAACTCGCCGACGGGATGCAGCGCGAGATGATGCGCGACGCCAGCCTGCAGCCGATGATCCGGATGATCTCCCGCATCCACGTCCTGGAAGAGGCACGCCACATCAGCTTCGCCAAGGACGAACTGGAGCGGGCGTGGGCCCGTCACGGCCGCGTCGGCCGCGAGCTGATCCGTTGGGCGATCGCCGCCATGGCGTTCGTCGCGACTTCGGAACTGTTGCACCCCAAGGCGTACACCTCCGTCGGGCTCGATCCCCGCGAAGCCCGCCAAGCCGCCAAGACGAACCCCCATTGGCGGCGGACCAAGGCGGCCTGGGCCGCCAAGGCCGTCGAACACTTCACCGAGATCGGGCTCATCAAGGGCCCGAGCCGGAGGCTGTGGCGCCGCGCCGGCGTCCTCGGCTGACCCCTTTCAGGAAGGAACCCATGTCCGCACGCACTGGCCAGGTACTCGGCCTCACCATCGCCGCGACCGGCCTCGCCCACTTCGCCGCCCCGGCGGCCTTCGAACCCGTGACGCGGATGGCCTTCGCCGACGACACCCGGCGCTGGACGTACCGCAACGGCGCCACCGAACTCGCTATCGGGCTGGCGATCGCGGCTCGGCCGACGCGTAAGGCGGGTGCGGCCGGGCTGGCCGTCTACGCCGGGTGGCTCGCCAGGCGCGTCCTCTCGCGCCGCTGAGTGCCCCCACGCGCTGCTATGAACGGCCCGTTACTTGCAAAATTTGCAAGTAACGGGCCGTTCATAGCACGCGGGAGGGCGGTCAAAGCGTGCCATCGGCGGCGACGGCGCGATCCAGCCAGAGATCTTCGAGCGCGTCCCGCACCTCCGGACCGTACTCGGCGGCCAGTCGCATGGCGCCCAGGTTGTCCTCCAGTTGCGGAAGGCGGCTCACCCCGAACAGCACGTTCGCGACCGGCGCGTAGGCGAGACAGAACGCGATCGCCAGTTGTGAAGCGCTCACCCCGAACTCCGCCGCCACCGTGGCCACACCGCCCGCGGCGTCCCGGATCGATTCGCGGATGCCGCCGGGGTCCGCGCCGATCTTCCGCTCCGGCGTCTTGCCGAGCAGCACCCCGCCCTCGAAGATGTCCGACGCCTGCAGCGTCAGCCGTCCGGCCTCGAAATGCGCGCCGTAGAACGGACCTTCGGCCATGGACCGGCGCGCCACGCTGTACTTCAGCTGAGCGAAACGTGGCGCCGGAAGGCCTTCCTGCTCGGCGAACTCCAGCGCGCGATCCAGATCCGCGGCGAGCCAGTTGTTCACGCCCCAGACGTCGAACCGGCCGAGGCGGATCTGCTCGGCCACCTCGGTGACGATCCGCGGGATGTCCGGGCGGTCGAAGTAGTCGCCGACCACGACGGCCTCGGCGCGGTCGACGCCGATCCGGTCGAACGACGTCGCGAGTTGCTCGGCGAAGCCGGTGTTCGGGTAGTCCCAGAGCCACAGTTTCCCGCAGAGCTGGTAGTCGTCGCGTGCGATCCCGGCGGCCCGGACGGCCGCGCCGAAGAGGAGGTCCGTGCGCGACTGTTCGGAATGCGGCCCCATGTTGTAGTGGGCCACGTCGAACAGCGTGACCCCGGCGTCGACGGCGTGCCGGATCAGGCGTACGGCGTCGTCGAAGTCCATGCGGTCCCAGGTGTTCCATGATCCCAGGCTCAGCGCCGACGTGGCGAAGCCCAGCCCGTCCTGCTTCTCGTCCACGAGATTTCCTTTCGCTGGCAACAGAAACCCTTTTTAGTCTACGATCGTAGAATGAACAAGAGACTCGTAGTGGTGACCGGCGGCGCCAGTGGCATCGGCCGCGGAGTCGCCGAAGCGTTCCTGTCCGCGGGCGACCGCGTGGTCATCGCCGACGTCGACGCGGGCGCCGCCCACGACCTGGCGGGCGCACTCGGCGCGGAGCACGTCGAACTGGACATCTCCGACCCGGGATCGGTCGACGCCGCACTGGCGCTCGTCACCGGCCGGTTCGGCCCGGTCGACGTCCTGGTCAACAACGCCGGCCTCGCGGGAGGTGGCGGCCCCCTGGTGGGACTCGACATCGGCGTCTTCGATCTGTGCATGCGGGTCAATTTCCGCGGCACGTTCCTGATGACCCGCGCCGTCGGCGCGCATATGCTCGAAGCGGGCACCCGGGGCGCCATCGTCAACATCACCTCCATCGGCGCCCGTCAGCCGACCCCCGGACTCGGCCACTACGAGGCCACCAAGGCCGCCGTCGAGGCCCTCACCCGCTCGGCGGCCCTGGAACTGGCGCCGCACGGCATCCGGGTCAACGCCGTCGCACCCGGCCCGGTGCTCACGCCGATGACCGCCGGATTCGCCTCGGACACCGCGGCCCGTGCGGCGTGGGAAGCGAGGATCCCGCTGGGAACCATCGCTTCCGTCGCCGACGTGGTGCCGTCAGTCCTGTTCCTCGCTTCCGCCGACGCCGGCCATCTCACCGGGGTGAGCCTGCAGGTCGACGGCGGACAACTGCTCACCTGAGTACACGACGCGGCCGCCGGACACGGTGAGTTCGACACCGACGTCCGGCAGGTCCGCGAACGCGACTTCGAGCGGATTCGCGGCCAGCACACAGAAGTCGGCGACCCGGCCGACGGTCAGCGATCCCTTCCACGCCGCCGCCCCGTCCTGCTCGGCGGCCGCCGTCGTGTAGCAGCGCAGCAAGCGAGCCATCAACACAGTGTCCATATCGGACGCGCCCAGCATCCGGGCGGCCGCGGCGACATGCACCCGCCAATCCGGGGTGACGACCGGCGCGTCACTGCTCAGGGTCAGCGGCACACCCGAATCCAGCATTTCCGCCAGCGGCCAGGCGCGGGCGCCGACTTCGGCACCGAGGGCTTCCGACAGCATTCCCCGCATGGCCTCCGCGATCGCGGGCTGCGTCGTCAGGCCGACACCGGCCGACGCCATCCGGGCCAGCTGATCCGTCGTCACCAGGTCGCCGTGCACGAGGTGGTCGCCACGACGCAACGAGCCGAGCGCGGCCTCGATGCTGCGATCTCCCGTGGCGTGCACCGCGACGACCATTCCGGCGGCGTGGGCCAGATCGATCATCGCGGTCAGGTTGCCCGCACGTCCCGGATCGTCGTCGCCGTCGACGAGCAGCGCGCCGTGGGAACCGTCGGCGTAGCAGTGGTGCGTCCACGCCGACCGCATCGGCGGGATCCCGTCGGCGAAGATCTTCACGCCGGGCACGGTGAGCCAGAAGGGATCCGCGTCCGGAACGGCCGTCGTCAGACCGCGTTCGAAGTCCGCCAGCGAACTGGCCCCGTCGAGCAGGCCGAACAACCGCAGCACGGTCACCCTCGCCCGCAGGAGTCCTTCCGCGGCCAGCGCCGCGTACTCGTCCAGCACCTCGGCTCCGAAGCAGCCCGTCTCGCCCGGCCCCAGCCCGGGTTCGGTGTAACTCGTGATACCGAGCGACGCGCACAGGTCGCCCGCACGCAGGATGGCGGCACGGCGTTCCTCCTTGTCGCGAACCGTTTTCTCCTCCCCGCCGGCGAATCCGGCGCCGCCGATGAGGGTGTCCGGCCACCGCGCGCCGAGCCAGGTCGCGTGCAGATGGGAATCGTTGATACCGGGCAAGACGGTTCTGCCCGCGAGGTCGATCACCTCGGTGTCCCGGCCGATGTGATCCTCGGCGACGTCACCGAGCGCGACGATCCGGCCGTCCCGCACCGCCATCGCCCGCACGACGGTGCCCGCCGGATCGAAGGTGATCACGGGACCGCCGCGAACCACGAGCGATGCGGGACGAATACGTTGCGACGGCATGGTTCCTCCAGGATCTGGACTTTTTCTCCTACGACTGTAGACTAAAAACATGGTCAACAGAACCGAAGCCGCGGTGCTCACCGAACACGGGTCCGCGCTCACGCTGCGGGAACTGCCACTCCCCGAAGAGCCGGAACCGGGCGCCGCGCTGGTCCGGATCACCTGCACCACGCTGTGCGGCACCGACGTGCACCTCTGGTCGGGCCAGATGACCTTCCCCGGCATGCTCCCGATGGTGCTGGGTCACGAAATGGTCGGCGAGGTGGTGGCCGTCGGACCGGATACCACCGACACCCTCGGCCGCGAGATCGCCGAGGGCGACCGCATCGGCTGGTCCGAGTCGACCTGCGGAAAGTGTTACGGCTGCACGATCCTGCGTGAACCGGTCGCCTGTGAGAAGCGCGGCTACGGCTTTCTCCAGCGCTCAGACGTCTTCCCCTATGCCACCGGCGGTCTCGTCCGGTATTGCTACGTGACGCCCGGCGCGGCCAAGCTCGTGCTGCCCGGCGACGTCAAGGACACCTGGGCGTCGATGTCGGGTTGCGCGGGAAAGACGGTGCTGCGGGCGGTTTCCCGAGCCGGCGGCATCCGTCCGGGTGGGACGGTCGTGGTCCAGGGCGCGGGCGCGCTCGGCGTGTTCGCCACCGCCGTCGCGCGGATCACCGGAGCGGGCGACGTCATCACCATCGGCGGGCCCGCCGACCGGCTCGAGACCGCCGGACGTTTCGGTGCGACAGCGACGATCCCGGTCGACGGCACCGCCGAGGAACGCATCGAGCGGGTCAAGGAACTCACCGGCGGCCGGGGCGCCGACCATGTCTTCGACTTCGCCGGCGGTCCCACCATCGGCGAGGAGGCCGTCGCCTTCGCCGCCCAGCGCGGCACGGTCGCGATCGTCGGTTCCACCGGCCCCATGCCCTCCCCCGTCGCGCTCGGCACCGTGATGGGCAAAGAACTCACGATCGTCGGGTCGCTCAACGGCGACATCGCCGACTACCACAACTCGGTGGACTTCTTCCGCACTTTCGCGGACCGGATGCCCTGGGACGAATTGTTCAGCGCGCCCGTCGGGCTTTCCGAAGCCTCGAAGAGCGTCGAGTCCATGTCCCGGCTCGGCGAGCTCAAAGCCGTCATCGATCCCCGTCTTCCCTAGGAGACCTCATGTCCGCCATCCCCCAGCGCCGCATCGGCCGCGACGGCCCCCTCACCGGCGTGCTCTCGCTCGGTTCCTGGCACACCTACGACCGGATGGACTTCCGCGAGGCGGTGACGCTCGTGCGCACCGCCGTCGACTCCGGCATCACGCTCTTCGACGTCGGCGTCTACGGATTCCCCGGCAGCACACCGGTCTTCACCGACGTGCTCTTCTCCGCCATGGTCCGCGCGGCCGGGCTCAACCGCGACGACTACCTGCTTTCGGCCAAGCTCTGGCTGGAGGGCTACCCCGAGCACAATCTGCGCGACCAGCTGGACAACGCGCTGTTCCGCGCCGGGGTCGAGCACGCCGATCTGGTGGTACTGGGTGATCTCCGGCGTGACGACACCGACCTCCACCAGCTGGTGCTGGACCTGGACGAACTGCGCAAGGCGGGACTCATCCGGCAGTGGGGCGTGAACAACTGGTCCGCCACCACCATCCGCGCCCTGCACGATTTCGCCGCGCAGGAGAACGTTCCCGGACCCGCCATCGCGCAGCTGAAGTACAGCGTGTCACGACGGTCCATTCCGGACGGTGAGCCGTTCAAGAAGGTGTTCGGCGAACTCGGCGTCACGCTGCAGTCGTCGGACATCTTCGAAGGCGGTGTCCTGCTGGGCAAGAACAGCGGCGCACGTCAGGTCGGCCGCGACCCCGGCGACATCCGCGAGCGCATCGCCTCCTCCGCCCCGGAACTCGCGAAGATCGCGGGTGACCTCGGCGCGACGCCGGCGCAGCTGTGCCTGGCCTTCACGCTCACGCATCCGGCCAACACGACCACGCTGTTCGGCGCGACCAGCACCGAACAGCTGCGGGACAACCTGGGCGCCGTCGACCTCGTCGAGCGCGTGGGCGCGAAGCAACTGCGCGAGCTGGTCGAGCCGTTCTGGGCGGACCGCGACAGCGTCGACCCGGAGGGACCGTGACGGCCTTCGATCCCGAACTCGCCGCCGCTCTCGAAGGCATGCCGTCCGGACCGCCGCTCGGCCCGGAATCGCTGGCGAGCGTGCGGCGGATGCTGGCCGAGGGGAACCTGAGTTGCGCCGAGGCGATCGGAGACCGGGACCTCGTCTGGGAGGACCGGGCCGTCCCCGGTACCGATGTGGTGGTCACCGTGGTGAAACCCCGGGACGCCCGGGGCGCGCCGGGGTTCTACAACATCCACGGCGGCGGGATGGTGCTGGACGACCGGTTCGCCGACCTGCCCCGGATGGTCGCGCTGGTCGAGGAATTCGGCTTTGTCGCGGTGACCGTCGAATACCGGCTCGCTCCCGAGCATCCGCATCCGGCGCCGTTGGAGGACTGCTACGCGGGCTTGACCTGGATGGCCGAAAACGCGTCCGATCTCGGGTTCGATCCCGCGAAACTGATCGTCGGCGGTGGCAGCGCGGGCGGCGGATTGAGCGCCGGAGTCGCCCTGCTGGCCAGGGATCGCGGCGGGCCGGCGCTGGCCGGACAGCTCCTGCTGTGCCCGATGATCGACAGCGCCAACGACTCGGCGTCCACAGTGGAATTCGCCGAGCGTGGAGTCTGGAGTCGGGCCGCCAACGAGTTCGGCTGGCGATCACTCCTGAACGGACAGACCTCTCCGTACGCCGTCCCGGCGACGGCTGCCGATCTCACCGGGCTCCCGCCTGCCTTCATCGAGGTCGGGGCCGCCGAGATCTTCCGCGACGAGGACGTCGACTACGCGCGGCGGCTCTGGGCGGCGGGCGTGCCCACGGAACTGCACGTCTGGGCGGGCGCGTACCACGGTTTCGACCGCTTCGCCCCGGACAGCGAGGTGACCCGGGCAGCGCTCGCCGCCCGGGCCTCCTGGCTGCGCCGCACTATCGGGAGAGCATGAACCGCGCGGCCTGCTCGCCGATCAGCACCGCCGGCGCGTTGGTGTTGCCCGTCGTCACTCGCGGCAGCACCGACGCGTCGGCGATCCGGAGCCCGGTCAGCCCGTGCACGGCGAGCTGGGGGTCGACCACCGATTCGCCGTCGGTGCCCATCCGGCAGGTCCCGACCTGGTGGTGGTAGGTGATGGCGGTCCGCCGGACGTAGTCGCGCACGTCGGCGTCCGGTCCCGGATACAGCTCGCGGGCACCCCATTCGCCGGCCAGCGCGGCCGCGCGGCCGATCTCCCGGCACTGCTCGACCGACGCGACCAGGCTCTCGAAGTCGGCCGGGTCTTCCAGGGCGGCGAGGTCGATCAGCGGTTCGTCGAGCGGGCTCGGCCCCGAAAGCCGCAGAGTGCCCCGGCTGCGTGGCGTGACCATGCCCGCCATCAGCGAGAACCCGGTCTCCGGACCGGTCATCCACGGCTCGTACATCGGTACGCTGAAGTGGATCGGCTGGGTGTCGGGTACTTCCAGACCGGGGTGGCTGCGCCAGAACAGATGCGTCTGCGTCACCGAACGGCCAGGCGCGGGAGGGTCGACCTGGCGCCGATCGGTCGTGAAGATGACCGGGGACAGCAGGTGGTCGTGCAGGTTCCGGCCCACTCCGGGCAGCTCGGCGACGACGTCGATGCCGTGCACCTCCAGCTCGTCCAGGGGCCCGACGCCGCTGCGGAGCAGGATCGCCGGTGACGCCAGCGCGCCCGCGGCGAGCACGACCTCGTCGGCGAAGACCTTGCGCAGTTCGCCGTCGACCTCCGCGAGCACACCGGTCACCTTGGTGCCTTCGATCAGCAGCCGGTGCACCAGCGCTCCCGTATGGACCGTCATCCGCTCGGCGGCCGGCTGCCCGTAGGCGAGCCAGGTGTTGAGCCGTTTCCCGTCGCGGGTGGTGACGCGCTGCACGGAGACGCCGTCGAGCGAGTCGCCGTTGTAGTCCGGGTTGAACGGCAGGCCGATCTGCACGGCGGCGTCCACAATGGACTGCTGGATGGGGTGCAGCGGCTCGTTCGGCACGACGTCGAGCAGATCCTTCTCGATCCGCTCGAACACCGGGCGCACGTCGTCCCAGCGCCAGCCGGGGAGATCCCAGCCGTCGTAGTCGGCGGGAGCGCCGCGCACCCAGATCATCGCGTTGAGCGAATGCGATCCGCCGAGTACCTTGCCGCGAGGCAGGTGCAGCCGCCGGTTCGCCGCATGCGGCTGCGGCACGGTGTAGTAGTCCCAGTCCTCCGGGCCGTGCCACAGCTCACCGGCCCGCGACGGGTCGTGGATCGCCGGATTGGTGTCCGGCCCGCCCGCTTCGAGCAGGGTCACCCACATCCCGGCGTCCGCCAGCCTCCTGGCGACCACCGACCCGGCCGAACCCGCTCCCACCACGATGACGTCCATGTCCACCACCCTCGCAAGGCGGTAGGGGGTCCGGAGGATTCGGTTCGCTGGCCGACAATCGGCGTGCCCTGGCGGGCAAGACCCTGGCGCTCGCCGGGCCCGATACTCGATCACACACCGGTCGAGGAGGAGCTTGCCATGGCCACACGCCTGTTCATCGACGGACAGTGGACCGCCGCCGGAGGCGGGTCGCTGCCGACGTACGATCCGGCCACCGGCCAGGTGATCGAGGAAGTCGGGACCGCGTCCGCGGCCGACGTCGATGCCGCCGTCGGAGCGGCCAGGGCGGCACTGAACGCCCCCGCCTGGGCCGCGCTGCCGCCGGTCCAGCGTGCGGCGCTGCTGTTCAAGCTGGCGGAACTCGTCGACGAGCACCACGAGGAACTGGCCGCGCTCGAGACCCGGGACCAGGGTCAGCCGATCGGTATCTCCCGCCAGGTCAGCGTCACCGGTTCGGCCGAGCACCTGCGGTACTTCGCCGGCTGGGTGACCAAGATCCAGGGCACCACCAACCCGGTGTCCTTCCCGGACACGCTGCACTACACGCGGCGCGAGCCGGTCGGGGTGAACGCGCTGATCACGCCGTGGAACTTCCCGCTGATGATCCTGGTGTGGAAGCTCGCGCCCGCCTTGGCCACCGGGAACACCGTGGTGATCAAACCCAGCGAGGTCACGCCCCTGACCAGCATCCGGCTGGTGGAACTGGTGCACGAGGCCGGCTTCCCGCCAGGGGTGGTCAACCTGGTCACCGGCGACGGCGCGGTGGGCGCGATGCTGAGCGGGCACAACGACGTCGACCACGTGTCCTACACCGGCTCCACCGCCGTCGGGAAGCTGATCACCGCCGCCAGCGCGGAGTCGAACCTCAAACGGCTCACCCTGGAGCTCGGCGGCAAGGCACCCAGCATCATCGCCTCCGACGCCGACATCGACGCCGCCGTCGCGGGCAACCTCGCGGGCGCCACGCTCAACAGCGGGCAGGTCTGCGCCGCGTACACGCGGTTCTTCGTGGACCGTAAACGCGAGCAGGAGTTCGTCGAGAAACTGGCCGCCGGTCTCGAAGGCCTCAAGCTCGGCCCCGGCATCGACGAGTCTTCCCAGCTCGGGCCGCTGGTGTCCGCCAAGCACCGCGAGCACGTCGACTTCCTCGTCTCGACCGGCCGGGAGCAGGGCGCCGAGCTGGTCACCGGCGGTCAGGCCCTCGACCGTGACGGCTACTTCTACTCGCCCACGCTGTTCGCCGGTGTCGCCGACGACATGACGATCATGCGTGAGGAGATCTTCGGCCCGGTCCTCGCCGTGACCGCCTACGACGATCAGGACGAACTGCTGGCACGCGCGAACGACACCGAGTACGGGCTCGCGGCCACCGTCTGGACCCGTGACATCGGCGTCGCGCAGCGGTTCGCCAACGGCATCCGCGCGGGCGCGGTGTTCGTCAACATGCCGCCGATCCCGGACATGGCCGCGCCGTGGGGCGGGTACAAGGCTTCGGGCTGGGGCCGCGAGATGGGGCCGTGGGCGATCGACGCGTACACCGAGATCAAGTCCGTCTGGCTGCACTACTCGTGACCGCAGGCGACGCGGTGAACTCGACCGCGATGAGCAAGTCGCAGATCGCGTACCAGTGGATCAAGGCGCGGATCGACGACGGCACCTTCTCCCCCGGCTACCGCCTCGTGTTCGGGCAGATCGCACAGGAACTAGGGGTCAGCACGGTGCCCGTGCGCGAGGCGGTCCGGCGGCTGGAGGCCGAGGGGCTGGTGACCTACGAGCACAACATCGGCGCGCAGGTCGCGATGGCCGACGAGAGCGACTACCAGCACACGATGCAGACGCTGGCACTGGTCGAGGGGTACGCCGCCGCGTTGTCCGCGCCGTCGTTGCCCGCCGAGGCCCTGGAGAAGGCCAAGGACCTCAACGCGGAACTGACGGCCTGTCTCGACAACTTCGAGCCGTCGCGGTTCACCGCGCTGAACCGCGACTTCCATCGGGTGCTGTTCGGGACGTGTCCCAATCCCCAGGTGCTCGAACTGGTCAACCGCGGCTGGAACCGGCTGGCCGGACTGCGCACGTCGACGTTCAGCTTCGTCCCCGGCCGCGCGCACGAATCCGTTCTGGAGCACCAGAAGATCCTCGATCTCTTCGACCGGTGCGCACCCGCCGAAGAGATCGAACTGGCCGTGCGGGAACACCGGCTGACGACGCTGGAGACGTTCCTCGCCTGGCGGCATCCCTAGGACGGGACGGCCTCCGGTGGCGGGAAGGCGTAGAAGCGCACCGAAAGCTCCTGCTCGCCCTCCACCGGGCGCCGTCGTCGCCGGATGAACCGCGCGATCAGCTCGCGGTATTCGGCGTCCAGTTCGCGGAATTCGGCCTCGGTCAGCCGTGTCGACGTCCGCTGCGCCGTCGACCACGGACCGAACCCGTCCCGGTTGGCCGCCGCCCAAGCCAGCAGCTCGACCTCCTTCTCGTACTTCGCGTCGAGGAAGGCGGTGACGCGCTCGCGGTCGGCGCCGTCGTAGTCGTCCGGCCTCGGCTCACGCAGGTCCTGCGGGATCGCGTCCCACTCCCCTTTCCTGCCCCGGCGCACGAAACCGTTTTCCTGCAAGGTTTTCAGACACTCTTTGACCTCCCTCGCGGCGAGGCCGGTCTTGCTCGCGATGTCCGCGTCCGTGCCGGGAAGCTCGCGGGTCACCTGCTGGTAGCGGGGGTCGTCCCGCATCTCGATGTCGCGCAAGGTCACCGTCCGACGCGGCATCGCGCCGGTCAGCAGCCGTCGCGCCGCCAGGGCCAGCACCACGGCGACCGGGATCTCAACGAAGACGGCGAGCGCCACGCTGGTCCATCGCTCGGCCGACGTCCAGCCGAGCATCACGTCGAACCACGCGTCGCAGCACAACATCGCGGCCGTGGCCGAAAGGAGCGGGACGGCCGCGCGGCGTCGTCGGAACCCGAGCCAGGCCCCCGCCGCGAAGCAGAGCAGCAAGGCGATGTCGAAACCGACCCAGGCCGTCCGCCACTGCCCGGTGTCGTACCGGTCGGGCAGCGTATGCGCGAGGTAGACGGTCCAAGGCACGAGACAGACCGCCGTCCCGGCGAGCAGGGCCAGCAGTATCCGTCGGATCATGATCATGAGATTAGGATTCCGGCGGCCCGGTGACATCCGGGAGTTCCCTGGTTCCGGTCTCAGGGTCGTCCGACCGGACCAACTTCGGCGAAACGCACGCGCCGACGGTTCACGCCTGGTCAGAATCGGTCCATGCGTTCGAAAACGCTCGTCCTCGCCGCGATCGTCGCCCTGTCCGCCGGACTCGCCGGACCGGCCACAGCCGTCGCCGCGGGCCCACGACTGGAGGATCCCCGCACCTGCGCGCACGACGCGCGGTTCACCTGCTCGACGTTGACCGTGCCGCTCGACCATCGCGGCCGCACGCCCGGCACGCTCAAGCTCCAGGTCGCCACGGCGAACAGCGCCTCCGAGAAGGTGCTCCTGTTCCTCACCGGCGGTCCCGGGCAGCCGGGCGTTCCGTTCAGCACCAACCTGTTCGACCGGATGCCCGAGGTGTTCAAGGACCACCGGCTGGTGATGATCGACCAGCGTGGGACCGGCGGCGACGCCATCGACTGCCCGGAACTGCAGGCACAGGTCGGCAGTTCCGACATCGAACCGCCGACGCGGGAGGCCGTCACCGGCTGCGCCGCGATACTCGGCGACAAGGCCCGGTTCTACGGCAGCGATGCGACGGTCGCCGACCTCGACCTGCTCCGGCGTGCGCTGGGCGCGCGGAAAATGGTGGTGGACGGCGTTTCCTACGGTTCGTTCACCGCGGCGCGGTACGCCATCGCACATCCGGGCAACGTCTCCAAGGTGATCCTCGATTCGGTACTCCCCCATCACGCGACCGTCGAGCAATCGCTGTACCTGGAATCCTTGAAGGCGACCGCGCGTGTGCTGCGGAGTGCCTGTGCCAAACCGCCGGTGTGTGGTTCCGATCCGGCGGAGGACCTCGCCTGGCTGGTCCGGAACCGGGACACGGCGGCCGGTGTCGCACTGTTCGACATGATCGTCACCTACGAGTTCGTCGACCCGACCTACCGGGACCCCTCGGTGATGGGCACCGACCTGATCACCGCGCTGCGCGCCGCACGCAACGGCGACACCGCGAAACTCGACTCCCTGCTCCGAAATCTCGCCTCCGGTGGCGATCCGCTCGGCTCGTTCAGCGCGGGCCTGCACGCGGCGACGTTGTGCTCGGACATGCGCTTTCCCTGGGGTGACGCCGGAACACCGGGCTTCATCCGGGAACCCGTGCTGAAACTGACCGAGAAGCGGCTCGGCGGCCGCGACACCTGGCCGTTCAGCCCGGCCGTCGCGACCGGCATCGGCTTCATCCGGACCTGCCTGCCGTGGCCGGCCGAGCCACCGAACTCGAACCCGGCCGGGAACCTTCCGGACGTCCCGGTGCTGCTCCTCAACGGCGACCACGACCTGTCGACCCCGATGGAATGGGCGTACGCGGAAGCCAAGACGGCGCCGCGCGGGAAGGTCGTGATCGTCGAGGGGGCGGCGCATTCGATCCAGAACCGGGAACCGGGCGATGCCGGGAGGAAGGCTGTCGCGGCGTTCCTTGCGGAGTGAGGCGGTTTCGTGGTGGCAGGTCTTCGTGCGTGGCGATGACGGCGTTCCCTTGAAGGGTAAGGAAAACGCGGCCTGTCGGGACGAGACGCGTCGTCGTTTCCCTCATCGATCGCCACCTGGACCAGATGTCTTCCCGTGGCCGGGTGACGGTGACGAAAGGGTCGTAACAGAATGATCTTGGGGTGCGGTTTGATGCCGCGTCTCGGTGATCGTCTGTGAGAGGTGGGCTGGTGGGGCAGCGGCGTCCGTGGGAGGTCGATGACGGTCTGTGGCAGCGGATCGAGCCGTTGTTGCCGCGGGTAGAACGTCGGTTTCGGCATCCGGGGCGTAAGCGGCTGGATGACCGTAAGGCGTTGTGCGGGATCATGTTCGTGCTCTATGCGGCGATCCCGCGGCAGTTCCTGCCGCAGGAGCTGGGCTATGGCTCGGGCATGACCTGCCGACGTCGGCTGCGGGACTGGACTGAGGCCGGGGTGTGGGCCGGCACGACGTCACCCAGCTGATGCCCTTGATCCACTCGATCCCGCCGGTCCGGGCCACCGCGGCGACGGCCACAACAGCTCTACGCCGACCGCGCCGACGACCATGACAAGTACCGCAAACTGGTCCGCGCCGCGGGAATCACACCTCTCATCGCCCGCCGAGGCCAGGAGCACGGCTCCGGCCTCGGTGTTCACCGCTGGGTCGTCGAAGGCGCCTTCGCCCTGCTGCACTGGTTCCGGCGCCTACGCATCCGCTGGGAGATCCGCGACGACATCCACGAAGCCTTCCTCACCTTCGGCGGCGCCATCATCTACTGGCGCAGACTCAAGACCCACTCAATCTGTTAGGGCCCTAAATCACCCTCTAGGGTTATTCGGACCACTTTCAAATGTGGCCTAAAATTACGAACACATGTTCGACAGGTTTTGGTATTCTTGGGGTGTGTCCGAG
>NZ_JACBXD010000035.1 GCF_013870525.1 Amycolatopsis pittospori | reverse complement strand
TGCGGCGCGGGACCACCGGCGGGCGGGGGCGGCGGCGGGAAGCCCGGAGCCGGGCCGCCACCACCGAAGTTCGGGTTCTGCGGGAAGGTCATCGGCGGCTTCTTCGCCTGGTTGACCTTCACGATGATCACCACGACCACGATGATGATAATGATGATCGCCAGGATCAGCAGGACCCAGCCGGCACCGTCGCCGTCCCCACTGCTGTGGACCCGGACCCGGTCCAGGTATGGCGTCAGCGTCGTCAGCATCATTCCCCCTTTAGGACGTCAGCCGACACCCTAACGGCCGGACGGCGCGGGGATGGCCGCTTCCACCAGTTCCGTCAGATCTTCCGACCCTTCCGGCAGGGAATTCACCGGCCACCACCGAAGATCGTCCGATTCGTCGCTTTGGACCGGTTGTGCGCCACGGGGTGCGCGCACCGCGAACCGGACGTCGAAATGCCGGGTGGGCACGCCGAGCGAGCAGGTGATCGGGTGGACGTCGAGGTGCACCGGGACCGGGTCGATCACCAGGTCGTCGATGCCCGACTCTTCGCGCGCCTCACGCAACGCGGCGTCGGCGAGGGTCGCGTCGCCCGGTTCGCAGTGCCCGCCGAGCTGCAGCCAGCGTCCGACTCGTGGGTGGAGCGTGAGCAGGACGTTCTCCGCGTCCGCGTCCAGAAGGACGGCCGACGCGGTGATGTGCCCGGCCGCGCATTCGCGGCGGCAGACGTCCTCGCGGGCGGCGAGGAAGCCCAAATAGGCCTGGCGCAAGGATTCCTGGGCTGCGTCCACGGGGCGCCAACCGGACAAAGTGGACACAACGTCGTCGTGCAGCGTCACAGTTCGAGCAGTCCTTCACCGGGATCGACGGAGCCGCGGGCGGGCGGCAGGGCGGCGGGGTGGCCGATCGCGACCGCGCCGAGCGGCTCCCAGCGGGCGTCCAGTCCGAGGACCTCACGCACGATGTCAGCGGCGAAAATGGTCGAACCGATCCAGCACGAACCGAGGTCTTCGGCGGCGAGCGCGACCAGCAGGCCCTGCACCGCCGCACCGCCGGCGACGGTGAACATCGTGTGCTCGCAGTCGTTCCGCCGGTCGTCGCGATAGGTGTGCGCGCCCTCGGCGACGAGGAACGGGACGACGACTTCGGGCGCGTTGTACAGGATGTCGCCTCGGCTGAGCCGTTTCGCGACCTGCTCGGCGGTGAAGTCGTCGGCTTCGAGATCGGCCTGCCAGGACGCCTTCATCGCGTCGAGAAGCTTGCGGCGCAAGCCTTCCTCGCGCAGCCACACGAACCGGACCGGTTTGGTGTGGTGCGGCGCGGGAGCCGTCAGCGCCGTGCCGACGGCGCGGCGCAGCACCTCCGGGTCGACCGGTTCGCCGGTGAACGAACGGATCGACCGACGCGCGAGCACGGCCTCTCGCCGACCCTGCGCGATGGCCTCGTTGGTGCCGAGCCGGAACAGGTCCTCCTCGGTCGGCCGGAGCAGTTTCCGTGCGGTGGACCCGTCGTCGGTCGGTTGAAGGCCGCGCACGACGGCGACCGGGGTCCCGCCGAGCTTGCCCTTGACCAGGTCCGCGGCGGCCGCGAGTTCGTCGGCGACGGCGACCTCGGTGACGGCGAGCTCGTTGCCCTGGCCGTCGATCTCGCCCGCGTAGGAATGCAGCACCCGCAGGCCGGAAGCACCGATCGCGGCGTCGGTCTGCCCGACCCGCCATGCCCGGCCCATGGTGTCGGTGACCACGACCGCGACCTCGACGCCGAGCCGTTCCCGCAGACCGTTCCGCAGCGCGAGCGCGGAGGCGTCCGGATCCGACGGCAGCAGCGCGACCTCGCCGGAGGCCACGTTCGACGCGTCCACGCCGGACGCCGCCTGCACGATGCCGAGCTTGTTCTCGGTGATCATCGTCCGGTTGAACCGCGCGATCACCCGGACGGACTCGTCCTCGACGAGCTTCCGCCGCGCGGCGTCACGCTCCTCGGGGTCGGCCGGGACGCGGATCAGCATGCCCTCGGCCTTGGAGACGATCTTGCTCGTCACCACCAGGACATCACCCGAACGCAGCCACGGGGCCGCCGTGACGATCGCCCCGGTCAGGTCGTCGCCGGGACGGAACTCCGGGAGGCCTTCGACCGGCAGGATCTCGATCTTCGCGGAAGCGTGGTCAGGCAGCTTCTTTTCAGTCAACGGAAACTCCGGCCAGATCGAAGGCCGCGCGCGCCATCGCCGCGGTCGCGTCCACATCGGACATCAGCAGGGGGACGTCGCGGACGGCGACACCCGGCACGTCGACGGTCTCACCTTCGGCGACCAGCCAGCCGTCGAGTACGCCTTCCGGGGATGCCGCGGAGTCCTTGCGGGAGCCGTAATGCCTTCCGACGGCCTCGGCCGAGGTCTCGACGCCGATGGCGCTCAGGCACGCGTCGGCCATACCGCGCAACGCCTTCCCGCCGATGATCGGCGAGATGCCGACCACCTTGGCGCGGGTCTTCCGCAGCGCGTCGCGCACGCCCGGGACGCCGAGCACGGTGCCCACCGACACCACCGGATTGGACGGCGCGAACAGCACGAGATCGGCGGCCGCGATCGCCTCCAGCACGCCCGGTGCCGGCTTCGCCTCGTCGGCGCCGACGGCGATGATCGAATGCGCCTTCGGCTCGGCGCGGTAGCGGACCCACCACTCCTGGAAGTGGATGGCCTTCCGCTGCCCGGCGTCTGCGTCCGGCTCGGGGTCGTCGATCACGACATGCGTTTCGACACGATCGTCCGACATCGGCAGCAGACGCACGCCCGGCTGCCAGCGGTCGCACAGCGCCTCGGTGACCTGCGAGAGCGGATAGCCCGCGCGCAGCATCCGCGAACGGATCAGATGCGTCGCGATGTCCTTGTCGCCCAAGCCGAACCACGTCGGCTCGGCGCCGTATGCGGCGAGCTCCTCCTTGACCGTCCAGGTCTCGCCGGAGTGCCCCCAGCCGCGTTCGGAGTCGATCCCCCCGCCGAGCGTGTACATGCAGGTGTCCAGGTCCGGGCAGATGCGCAGACCGTGCATCCACACGTCGTCCCCGGTGTTCACCAGCGCGGTCACCTCATGCGGCGATTCCGGGGCGGAACCGATCGCGGGCAGACCCAGTGCTTGCTTGACCCCCAGCAGGAAGCGGGCCCCGCCCACTCCGCCGACCAAAATGACGACCTTCACGACCGGCGATCCTCGCACGCTCCGGGAGCGGGGGCCCAGTAGCGGTACCTGTGGTGCTCCGTACAGCCCATGCTTTCGTACAGCTTCAGCGCTCCGTCGTTCGCCAGCGCGACCTGCAGCAGCACGCCCGTGGCGCCCTGAGCGGCACCCCAGGCGCCCACCGCGTTCATCAGCCCGCGGGCCAGCCCCCGCCGCCGGAACTCGGCCCTGACCTCCAGCCGGGCGATGTGCAGCCACTCGCCGACGACGGCCCCGCGTACCGCCCCGGCGGTGACGCCGTCCAGTTCCACGACGCCGAAGCCGACCTTTCCGGTGCCCAGGACGTGCCTGGGGGCCTCGGCCGGTTCCGCGCTGCCCGCCGACATCTCCCACCATCCGGACGTCGGCTCGTCCAGGACCACCGCTCCCGCCGACGTCCCGCGTGGGATCGGACCCGTCATCAGGCGCACCTCGTGCGCGGGACGATGTTCCACATAGTGGACCCAGCCGTGGGCATCGAGGTCTTCTTCGATCGACGTGTTCTGGATCACCTGAATCACTGGCGGGATGCCATGATCGTGGGCGAAGTCACTAACGTCACGCAAGGCCGCTGGCAGCGGTTTTCCCGGGTCACCGATCGCCAGGGCACTGTTGGCGCGGGCGGTGAACCCGTCCGCCCAGCGCAGCGTCCAGTCCCCGATCCGGCGCTCCAGCAGGGGAGGCCAGGCCCGGCTGCAGGCGAGCTCGAGCATTTCCGCAGTGTTCACGGTTAGATTGTGCCAAGGAAGGTAGTGGGAGGGACCCGATGAGCATCGCGCGCAAGGACGACCGGCACAACGAAGACCTGGTCCGGGAGATCTCGAACGGTTTCAACCGGGCGTTGGACTCGGAGAAGACCGTCGAGGACGCGGACGCCGAAAAGGCGAAACCCGCCGCGCCGAAGTTCGTCATCACCGGCGACAGCCGGGCCACTCCGCCGCCGCGCCGCAGGGATCGCTGAAGCCCATACCCGGGGTACGGATAAGGGTGGCCTAAGCGGGCTTGGCACGTCTGTGGGCGCGTAATGTCCGTTGAAGACTGGTGAAGCAGAGATAAGCAGGAGTGCGCAGTGACCTACGTGATCGCCGAGCCCTGCGTCGACGTGCTCGACAAGGCGTGTATCGACGAGTGCCCCGTGGACTGCATCTACGAGGGTGACCGCATGCTGTACATCCACCCGGACGAATGCGTGGACTGCGGTGCCTGCGAGCCGGTCTGCCCCGTCGAGGCGATCTACTACGAGGACGACGTCCCCGACGAGTGGAACGCCTACACCAAGGCCAATGTCGACTTCTTCGACGAGCTGGGTTCGCCCGGCGGCGCCTCGAAGGTCGGCAAGACCAGTCACGACCCCGCCTTCATCAAGGCTCTTCCCCCGCAGGGCGAATGAGCCGGGTCGCGCTGCCCGATTTCCCTTGGGACTCGCTCGCTGACGCGAAGGCCAAGGCCCAGGCTCACCCCGGTGGCATCGTCGACCTGTCGATCGGTACGCCGGTGGACCCGGTCCCCGAGAGCATCCGCACGGCCCTCGCGTCGGTGTCGGACATCCCGGGGTACCCGACCACGCACGGGATCCCCGAGCTGAGGGCCGCCGCGATCGAAGCCCTTTCGCGGCGGCACGGCGTCGAGGGTGTTCCCGAAGCGGCCGTACTGCCGACGATCGGTTCGAAGGAACTGGTCGCGTCGCTGCCGCGTCAGCTGGGCTTCGGTCCCGGCGATCTCATCGTCATCCCCGAAGTGGCGTACCCGACCTACGAGGTCGGCGTGCTGATGGCGGGCGCTTCGTTGCTGCGTGCCGACAGCACGGTGGCGCTCGGACCGCAGCGGCCGGCGATGCTGTGGCTGAACTCGCCGTCCAATCCGACCGGGCGCGTGCTCGGCGTCGACCACCTCCGCAAGGTCGTCGAATGGGCGCGCGAACGCGACGTCGTCGTGGTCTCCGACGAGTGTTATCTGGCGTTGGGCTGGGAAAGCGAGCCCGTGTCGATCCTGCACCCTTCGGTGCACGGCGGCTCTCTCGACGGCCTGCTGGCCGTCCACTCGCTGTCGAAGTCCGCGAACCTCGCGAGCTACCGCGCCGGTTTCGTCACCGGTGACCCGAAGCTCGTCAAGGGTCTGCTGGAGATCCGCAAGCACTCCGGGCTGATCGTGCCGCGGCCGGTGCAGGAGGCCATGGTCGCCGCGCTGAAGGACGACGAAGCCCTTGCCGTGCAACGGGAACGCTACGCGCGCCGTCGTCTGGTGCTGCGGAAGGCGTTGCTGGACAGCGGTTTCGAGATCTCGCACTCCGAGGCCGGACTGTATCTCTGGTCCACGCGTGGGGAAAGCGCCCTCGACACGGTGGAGTGGCTCGCCGAGCGTGGCATCCTCGCCGCGCCGGGAACGTTCTATGGGCCGACCGGTGGCCGTCACGTCCGGATCGCTTTGACGGCGACGGACGAGCGGATCGACGCTGCCGCGGAGCGGCTCACTTCCTGAGTTCGGCGCGATTGGTGCGCCTCGCGGCGTGCTATGAAAGGCCCGTTACTTGCAAATTTTGCAAGTAACGGGCCTTTCATAGCATTGGGGAGCGCTCGGGTCGGGGGTGCTCAGACCGCGTCGCGGCCCGTGAACCCCCGGTAGATGAACCGCGTGAGCGCCTCGATGGCCTCTTCTTCGGAGGCCGATGACGGGTCGAGCAGCCACGTATGCGCAAAGCCGTTGACCAGTTCGGCCATCATCGCGAGAGAAAGCCGTTCCGACGCCGGGAGTTCCATTCCCGCCGCGGTGATGTACCCGAGGTGGTCGAGGATGTCGGCCGCCTGTTCGGCACCGAACCGCGCGAAGGTGCGCGCGAAGTCGTCGCTGACCATCGCGGCCTGGCGCAGCGCGAGCATCGTCGCGGCGTTGTCCCGATGGAAGTTCCAGTACTCGCGGACGTGCCAGCGCACCGCGTCCGGGTCGGTGAAGTCGGCTTTGTGCTCCGGCAGGGCCGCGTTGACGTCGCTCGCCGCCGCGAGGTCCGCGAGAAGCGCTTCGAGTAGCTCCTCCTTGCTCGCGAAGTGGTTGTAGAACGATCCCGCCGCCCGTCCGGCCTCCGCCGTGATGTCGGTGATCTTGCTGTTCAAGTACCCCTTCGCCGCGAAAACGCGCTTCGCCGCGTCCTTGAGTGCGGCTTCGGTCTCCGCCGCCTTCTCCTTGCGGCTCGTCGCCGTCATCGGCACCTCCTTGACACGGAAGGCTAGCAACGGTCATGCTGAATCAAGATTCACTGAATCATAATTCACTGGAGGCGGGATGACCAAGGTACTGATCGCGGGAGCCGGGCCGACCGGGCTCACGCTGGCCATCGACCTCGCGCGCCGCGGCGTCGAAGTGCGAATCGTGGAGAAGGCCGAAACGTTCTTCGAGGGCTCACGCGGCGACGGACTGCAGCCACGCACGCTGGAGGTCTTCGAGGACCTCGGCGTGCTGGACGCGGTGCTGGCCGCCGGGCAGGCGCCCGTGCCCCTGCGGATCCACCTGGGCGGCGAGGTCGTCGGGGAGCGGATGATGGCCGAGCTCGTCGAGCCGACCCCGGACGTGCCCTATCCGAACGGCTGGTTCCTCGGCCAGTCGCGGACCGAGGGGATCCTGCGCGACCGGCTCGCCGAATTCGGCGTCCACGTCGAACTCGGCACTCCGCTGCTCGGTTTCGAGCAGGACGCCGACGGCGTGACGGCCGAGTTGCCCGGCGAGCGGATCCAGGTCGATTACCTGGTCGGCGCGGACGGCGGGAAGAGCTCCGTGCGCAAGGCGCTCGGGATCGCGTTCGAGGGCAGCACCGACGAATCGATCCGCATGCTGCTGGGCGACGTCCAGGCGGAGGGACTCGATCGCGCGTACGGGCACTGGTTCGCGAAGCCCGAGGATCCGATGTCGGGGATCGTGCTCACGCCGCTGCCGGGCGTCCCGCACTTCCAGTTCGGCGCGCCGCTGGGCGAGGAGGAGGTCGAGGCGTCGCTGGCCACGCTGCAGGCGCGGCTCGACGAGCTGTCCGGCGGCGACGTCCGGCTGCACGACCTCGCGTGGTCCACCGTGTGGCGGCCGAACATCCGGCTCGCCGAGCGGTTCCGGGACGGCCGCGTGTTCCTCGCCGGCGACGCTGCGCACGTTCACCCGCCCACCGGTGGGCAGGGGCTCAATACCGGCGTGCAGGACGCGTACAACCTGGGCTGGAAGCTCGCCGACGGCTCACCGGAGCTGCTGGACAGCTACGAGCCGGAGCGGCGCGAGGTCGCCGCGCGAGTGCTGAAGATCAGCACCGAGCTGTTGGAGAAGTACACCGAGGGCGCGGACGACGCGCACGAGCGCGGCGAGAACACGCGCCAGCTCGACATCGGCTACCGCGGTGGCCCACTCGCCCCCGCGGCGACCGGGCGGATCCGGCCCGGCGACCGCGCGCCGGACGCGCCGCTGGCAGACGCGAACGGCAAGGCCGTCCGGCTGTTCGAGCTGCTGCGCGGGCCGCAGGCCACGACGCTCGTGTTCGGCGACGTTCCCGCTCCCGAAGGAGCGCGCCGGATCCTGCCGCCGGGCAGTGCGCTGCCCGATGTGGGCCTGTCCGATGTGGACTTCGAAGACGTCGGCGGGCACGCCTTCGCCGCGTACGAGGCCGAGACCGGGCGGCAGGTGCTGATCCGCCCGGACGGCTACGTCCGCGAGATCAAACCGGGCTGACCGCGAGCGCGGCCGCGTCGACCTCGGCCCAGACGTCACGCCACACGGCGCGGAGTTCGGTGCGGCGCAAGAGTTCCTTCTCCGCGATGCGGCCCGCGACGAAGGCGACTTCGGCGTCGACCGACGCCACGACCCCACGCATACGGTCTACGGCGACGCAGGCGTCCTGGTGGTCGCCGAGGACGGTCTGAAGGTCCTTCGTGGCCTTGATCAGCCGCTGGATCCGAGCCGATTGCTTCTTCTTCGCGGCGGGCTTGGCCATCTCGGCCGCGTAGCGCAGCTTCTTGCCGTAGATGCGAAGCGCGTGAAGGTCGTCGTCCGGGGGATCGCTGGGAAGCGCCTTCACGGCCTTCGCAAGCTTTCGGTGCGGCTTCGCCAGTCCGGCGACCAGATCGGCGGAAGTGGGGGCGGCTGTCTCGGAGATGGGCTCCTCGGCGGCGGGCTGGCGGGCGAGGCGGCCGATGCCCTGCAGCATGGAGTCGTACCGAGGGCTGGTCATGGCGCGAGTGAGACGCCGCTTCGCTACCCCGCGCTCGGTGACGAACTTCGAGACGAGACGGCGCGCGGCGGGCTGGTCGCGCACCTCGAACTCGGCGACGACCTCGCGGAGATGCCCGATCAGGACGTCGTAGTCGCGGACGTCGCCGAGCGACTGGCCGAGCCAGCCCAATTCGGCACGGACCGGTTCGGCGTCCGGGCCGACGAGGCGGCCCGACAGCTTGAGGACGCTGCGCATCCGGCGGAGCGCGACCCGCATCTGATGCAGGTCTTCGGGGTCGACGCCGGATTTGGTGCCCGGCTCGTGCGCGAGGAGCGCGCGGATCTCGACGTCGAGTTTCACCCGGACATGGGTCGCGGCCGGATCGTCCGGCCCGGCTTTCGCGGGACGGTCGCCGAGCCCGAGCGCGGCCGGAGTGGTCGAAGGGACGTTCTTGCGCGGCAGGGTCTCGGCTGTCACAAGATGAATTCTAGGTGAACCGGCAAGGTGGTCCGAGCCGTGAAAGGAGCAAGGGACCTTTGCTACCGCTCTCCGGGGGAGAGTGGCAGCAAAGGTCCCTTGCTCTCTTTGCGCAGGTCAGTTGGCGTGCAGGGCCGCGTTCAGCTCGATGCCGACGCCGGTGCGGGCGACGACCTCGACGGCTCCGGTCCCGGAATTCCGGCGGAAGACCGCGCCCGAGATGCCGGACAGCTCCAGCGCCTTGACGACCTTGCCCTCGAAGGTCACCTTGGTGCCCGCCGTGACGTACAGGCCGGCCTCGACGACCGAGTCGTCGCCGAGCGAGATGCCGACGCCGCCGTTCGCGCCGATCAGGCAGCGCTCGCCGATCGAGATGGTCTCCTTGCCGCCGCCGGACAGCGTGCCCATGATCGACGCGCCGCCGCCGACGTCGGAGCCGTCGCCGACCACGACGCCGGCCGAGATCCGGCCTTCGACCATGGAGGCGCCGAGCGTGCCGGCGTTGAAGTTGACGAAGCCCTCGTGCATGACGGTGGTGCCGTTGGCCAGGTGCGCGCCGAGGCGGGCGCGGTCGGCGTCGGCGATGCGGACGCCGGTGGGCACGACGTAGTCCACCATCCGCGGGAACTTGTCCACGCTGTAGACGGTGACGTTGCCACGCGCCCGCAGCCGCAGCCGGGTCGCCTCGAAGCCCTCGACGGGGCACGGCCCGTGGTTGGTCCACACGACGTTCGCCAGCAGGCCGAAGATGCCGTCGAGGCTCGCGCCGTGCGGCTGGACCAGGCGGTGCGACAGCAGGTGCAGGCGCAGGTAGACGTCGTGCGTGTCACCGGGGGCGTCGTCGAGGCGGGCGATGGTCGTGCGGACCGCGACGACCTCGACACCGCGGTCGGTGTCCGGGCCGAGCTGCGCCGCGGCCGCCTCGCCGAGGGCCTCGGTGGCCTCTTCGGCGGTCAGCCGGACCGTGCCGGGCTTGTCCCCGGTCGCTTCGGTCAGCTTGGGCAGCGGGAACCAGGTGTCCAGCACCGTGCCGTCGGTCGTGACGGTGGCCAGTCCGACGCCGGTGGCGCCGGTCGTTTCGGGATCAGGGGTCTGCTCGCTCACGCCCTGAACGGTAACCCAGTGACCTGCGTCAACCGCCGACGAGGCTCTGCACCGTGGTCAACGCCGCGGACATGTCGGTGAGTGCCTGGGTGCACGGCCCGCCGGGTGCCGCCTGGTCCTGACAGTTCGTCGTGCGGAACACGGAGATCGGCCGGTCGAGGGCGTCCGCGTTCGCCGTTAGATCCGGCCGCCGCTTGCGGACGTTGCCCGCCGCGCCGGAGACCTCGGTGACGTACTTCTGGCAGCCCTTGGGTGACTCCGTGTTCGGCGCCAGATAGCACCGGTCGGTGGTCAGCGCCTTGAGTTTGATCGGCAGGACGTCCGGCCCGGTGCTCTGCGTGGGTTTCACCGTCACCGGGACCTCGCCCGATCCGCAGCCGCCGAGTACCAGGAGAAGGCCGACCAAGATCACTCGCATGCGCACTCCTTCACGGTAGCCCTGCGGCCCCGCCGGTACGGTGCGGGCATGCCTTCGCTCGATCTGCACGCGGACCCCGTCGACCTCACCGCCGCGCTGGTGGACATCTTCAGCGTCTCGGAAGAGGAGAAGGTCATCGCGGACGCCGTGCAGTCCGCGCTGGAGACGCAGGCCGGGCATCTCGAGGTGATCCGCAACGGCGACGCCGTCCTCGCCCGCACGAATCTCGGGCGCCCTTCGCGAGTGGTGCTGGCCGGGCATCTCGACACCGTCCCGGTTAACGAGAACATGCCGGTGCGCCGCGAGGGGACCGGTGACGACGAGATCCTGCACGGTCTGGGCACCGTCGACATGAAGAGCGGCGACGCCGTCTTCCTGCACCTCGCCGCCGCCATTCGCGAGCCTCGGCACGACCTGACCTTCGTGTTCTACGACTGCGAAGAGATCGAAGCGACGAAGAACGGCCTCGGCCGTATCGAGCGCGAGCTGCCCGAGTGGCTGCAGGGCGACCTCGCGATCCTCGGCGAGCCCTCGAACGGCGGCATCGAGGGCGGCTGCCAGGGCACGATGCGGATCGAGATCCGCGTCGAAGGCGTCCGGGCGCACACCGCGCGCGGCTGGATGGGCGTCAACGCGATCCACGGCCTCGCCGAACCGCTGCGCAGGCTGGCCGAGTACACGCCGCGGGTGGTCGACATCGACGGACTGACCTATCGCGAGGGCCTGCAGGCCACCAAGATCGGCGGCGGTGTCGCGGGGAACGTGGTGCCGGACGAGGCCGTACTCACGATCAACCACCGATTCGCGCCCGACCGGTCGTCCTCGGAAGCCGAAGCGCACCTTCGTGAGGTCTTCGAGGGCTACGACGTGAAGATTGTCGACTTGTCGCCCGGCGCGCTGCCGGGTCTGAGCGCGCCCGCGGCGGCGGAGCTGGTCGCTGCCGCCGGCGGTAAGGCCGTCGCGAAGCTGGGCTGGACCGACGTCGCGCGCTTCGCGGCTCTCGGGATTCCGGCGGTGAACTTCGGGCCCGGCGACCCGACACTGGCGCACACGCGGCAGGAGAACGTGCGGGCCGGGGAGATCCGGCAGGTCGCCGCGGTGCTGCGCGACTTCCTCAGCTAGGCGCCCTGACCTGGGGGAAGAGAGCAAGGGACCTTTGCTATCGCCGGGTGCTCGCATCGCGCGTCCATGAAGGATTTGGGACGTTGATCGTCCTAAATCCTTCATGGACGACCTCGGTATCCCGCCTTTGACCTGCGGGAAGAGAGCAAGGGACCTTTGCTATCACTTTCGGAGGTCCTCTTCGGCTCCCAGCAGGAGCAGTCCTCGGCGCAGCAGGTCGGCCGCTTCCTCGACGCGTCCTTGGTCGCGAAGCAGTTCTCCGGCCTTGTCCACCGAAGCAGCCAGGACGCCGCGTGAGTCGCGAAGGACGGCGACGTCGATGGCGTGCGCGAAGCCCGCTTCGGCGGCGTCGAGGTCTCCGCGTGCTAAGGCCAGCGAGCCCTGTTGGAACGTGAGGGACGCGGTGTGTGGCGAGTCGGCGGGGATGGCTTCGGCTGCTTCGGCGAGTAGGGCGTCCGCGTCGTCGAGACGGCCGAGTTCGCGGCAGACGTCCGCGAGTTCCAGGGTGACGGCGTGGTCGGGGACCGCGGTCCGGGACGCGCGAAGGTCTGCGAGTGCGCCTTCGGGGTCGTCGGCGCGACGGACGAGGGCTCGCGCGTAGAGGCACCGGGCCAGCACCGGCCGCAGGGCGCGTTCGTGCAGCAGGTCGTGGAGGACCGCCACGGCGGCGACGGCGTCGGTCACCTGCCCTTCGGCGAGGTAGGCCTCGGTCAGCCGACGCTGGTTCTCGATGAGTTCGGCCAGGACGTCGCCGCGGGTCAGCCGCAGCGCCGCGCTCGCGTGGTGCGCGGCTTGGGTGGTCTCGCCGAGGCGAAGGTGCCCTTCGGCGAGGAACGCGTGCAGGGTCAGCAGGAGCACCGGATGCGGATGGCTGCCGAGGCAGGCGTCGAGCGCGGTCCGGAGCAGATGCATCGCGTGATGCGGTTCGCCCCAGCCGATCAGGACGCTCGCCCGCAGTGCGACGGCAAGTTCGCGGTACGGCGCGATGTCGCCGCCGAGGGCGGCTTCGGCGGCGGCCACCAGACGCGGCCGGGTGTCGCCGTCGGTGTACCGCGCGAGCCACAGCCACGCGAGCCCGGCTTGGCGCGTGCGTCCGATCCGTTCCGCGCGCCGGGCCAGCTTGCGCATCTTCGGAGCCGAGCCGTTCCCTGCGAGGAAGTCCAGCGCGGCCGCGGCGATGTCCAGATCGAGCCGGACGTCGTCGCGGGGCGAGGTCACGCCGAGTAGTTCGCCGGTGTCCACGCCGAGCCGTGCGGCGAAGTGGCGCAGCGCGTCGCCGGAGGGCGTCCGCGCACCCGTCTCGACGGACGAAACGTACGCGGCGGTGTAGTGCGGTTCGGCGAGTTCGCGCTGCGTGAGGCCGCGTTCGGCGCGCAGCCGTCGCACCCGTCCGCCGACCTCGTCACCCATGGTCCAGAACGATACGGCCGAACGCGCTCGAAGGTTGCGCGCGTGACTCCACAACTTCTCCCGCCTCCCAGCCGTATCCCTGGATGAGACCGCAGACCTCCAGGAGGATCGATGACCGTGCGCCGGGCACTGGCCGTGGTCGTATGCGCCCTCGTGGTGGCCGGCTGCGAAGCCCATTCGATCGCCCCTCCCGCGGTGACACCGGTACCGGTGACCACCCCTTCTCCCGAGACAACGGCGCCTCCGCGAACGACACAGACGACACAGACGACGCCGCCGCGGCAGGTGCTGGCACCGCCGTCCACCGGGATCACGTTCCCGCGCTCGGGCTCCGGCCAGTGGCTGTTCCCGACCGGCGACGGCCCGGTCGCGGGACAGGCCGGGAGGTTGCTGCGCTACCGCATCGCGATCGAGGGCGACATCGCCGGCGTGACCACGGACGGTTTCGTCAAGGCCGTCGAGTCCACTTTGGCCGATCCGCGCGGCTGGACCGGTGGTGGCCGGTGGCGGCTCCAGCGCGTCGGTCCCGAAGGCCGGTACGACTTCACGATCTACCTGGCCACACCGAAGACCCGCGACGTGCTGTGCGGCAGGCCGGACGGCTACACCTCTTGCCGCAACGGGAACAGTGTCGTGCTCAACGTCGCGCGCTGGGCGGACGCCGTTCCCGGTTATGGGGCGCCGCTGGAGGTCTACCGCCAGTACATGATCACGCACGAGGTCGGGCACCGGCTCGGACGCGGGCATGAGACGTGTCCCGTGCCGGGCGCGCTCGCGCCGGTGATGCAGCAGCAGACGCTCGGAATGCATGGCTGCGCCCCGAATCCGTGGCCCTATCCGGACGGGACGCAGTACTCGGGACCGTCCGGCGAGTACGACGATCCGATCCCGCGCGGCGACTCGTGAGTGGCGATTCGGGTTCTTACCCGAATCGCCACTCACGACACCATCAACGGCCCTGCAACGATTTCACGTTCTGCCCGAAGGTCCAGTTCCGCGAACCGTCCCAGTTGAGCGACCAGGTCATCAGGCCCTTCAACGCCGGAATGCTGCGGTAGGCCTGGGAAACCAGGCTCGGCGACATGTATCCGCCACCGGCACCGGCCTGCGCGGGCAGTCCGGGCGCCTGCTTGTCGTAGGGCACCCGGATCGTCTGGCCCTGGATCACCAGACCCTTGTCGAGGCAGTTCGTCTGCGCGACGAAGCCTTGCACCGTCCCGGCCTGGTAGGAATCACCGGAACAGCCGTACATGCTTCCGTTGTAGTACTGCATGTTCAGCCACCACAGCCGGCCGTTGTCCGCGTACTTCTTGATGATCGGCAGGTACGCGCCCCAGATCGAGCCGTAGACGACGCTGCCGCCCGTGACGTACGCGGTCTCCGGGGCCATGGTGAGCCCGAAGTTCGACGGCATCGCGGCGAGGACGCCGTCGATGATGCGGATCAGGTTCCTCTGCGACGTCGAAAGCGTGGAGATGTTCCCGCTGCCGGTGAGGCCGGTTTCGATGTCGATGTCGATCCCGTCGAAGTTGTACTTCTTCAGGATCGGCACGATGGTCGCGACGAATTTGTCGGCGACCGTGGTGGAGTTCAGGTCGATCCCCGCGGTGGCGCCGCCGATGGACATGAGGATCGTCGCGCCCGCGTCCTTCGCGGCGCACATCTCACTGGGGGTCGCGACCTTCACAGTCGCGTCCATCCCATCCTCCCATTTGGCCGTTCCGTCGGACAGGATGACCGGAAAGGCGGCGTTCAGGACGTTGTAGCCGTTGGCCTTGATCCGTGCGTCGGTGATCGGGATCCAGCCCAGCGGCGGGTGGACGCCGTTGGCGGCGCCGTCCCAGTTCTCCCAATAGCCTTGCAGGACCTTGCCCGCGGGCTTCGACTTGACCGCGCAGACCTCGGCGTCCACCGAGGCCTGCGCCGGGGTCAAGACGGCCAGGGTGGTGACGGCGAGTGCCGCCGCGCCGGTGATCGCCAGCAGACGTGAGACGCGACCGAACATACCCAGCTCCCATCTCGAAAGCGGTTGTGAATGAACAGGAAGCGGCCGTTCGGCTCAACATAGGTCGCGACCCCGGGCCGCCGCTACCGACGATCGGGTGGTCTAGACCAGATATCGAAGAGTTGTCCGGAAATCTCCCCCGTGCAGCACAGAGGGCCATCTCGCGAGGCCGGGTGTCCTCGCGAGATGGCCCTCTCATTCAGATGGTCAGACGGTGATCGACCAGCTGTCCAGGGTGCCGGTGTCCTGGGCGTAGGCGTCGTAGAGCACGAGCGTCCAGGTGCCGGATGCCGCTTCGTTGGTCACCGGGACCGAATAGGTCCGGGTGCCCAGGTCGGTGCAGGGCAGGGAACCGGTGGCCTTGACCGAATAGGTGCTGCCGTCGGGGGCCTTGAGACTGATGCGGAGGTCCTCGGAGCAGGTGTGCGTTCCCGTGACGGTCACCTTCACCGGCGACACCGCGGTGCCGGTCGCGGTGGAGGAGATCGTGCTGTTGACCGTGGCGTAGTCGTTCAGCGGGTAGTCGGTGTCGTTGCTGAACGTGCGGACGCTGACGGTGCCGACGGTCAGGGTGTACTGCGCCGTGCGGTCCACCGAGGCACCGTCACCGGTCACCGTGATGGTGCTGGTGCCGTTCGGGGTGCTCGCCGACGTCGCGATGGTGAGCGTCGAGGAGGCGCCGGACTGGACGGACGCCGGGTTGAACGTCGCGGTCGCGCCGGCCGGAAGACCGCTGGCGCTCAGCGAAACCGCCTGTGCCGAACCGGAAGTGGTCGTGGTGTTGACCGTGACCGTCGCCGACTGTCCGGCTTGGACGGTGCCGGACGTCGGGGAGAGGCCGAGCGAGAAGTCGTTGCCCGTCGACGCGCCGACGGCGAGCTTCCAGAGCGCGTAAGCGATCGCGTCGCTGTTCTTCTCCAGCGGGGTGTCCGGGATGTTGGACAGTGTGTCGCAGGCGCGGTGGTAGCAGCTGTCGAAGGCCCTTCCGGCGGTGCCGCCCCACTTCTGTTGCTGCGCGGCGCTCTTGGTGTATCCGGCGCCGGTCGCGAGACCGCCGACCGGGATGCCCGCGCTCTTGAACGACGCGTGGTCCGAACGGCCGTCGCCCTCGGTGTCACCCTCGGTCTGGATGCCGATCGTCCTGAAGTACTCGTCGAAGACCGCCTTGACCGAAGCCACGTCGTCATAGACGAAGTAGCCCCAGTTGTCGGAGCCGATCATGTCGAAGTTCAGGTAGGTCTTGATCTTCGTGCGTTCGGTGGCGGGCAGGTTGGCGACGTAGTGCTTGGAGCCGCGCAGACCGGACTCCTCGTCGGCCCACCAGCCGAAGCGGACCCGCTTGGCCATCGTCGGGTTCTCGCGCGCCAGGGTCAGCGCGACTTCGAGGATCGAGGCGGAACCCGAACCGTTGTCGTTGATGCCGGGGCCGGCGGCGACGCTGTCGAGGTGCGCGCCGAGCATGATGACGTTGTTGGCGTCGCCCTGCGGCCATTCCGCGATCACGTTCTGGCTCTGGCCCGCGCAACTCGTGCAGGTCTGCAGCGTGACGTTGTAGCCGGCGTCGCGCAGCTTCTGCGCCACATAGGACACCGAAGCCGTGTAACCCGACCGGCCGGAGGCGCGGTTGCCGCCGTTCTGGTTGGCGATCGTCTGCAGCTGGCTCAGGTGTGCCTTGACGTTGGCCAGCGAGATGTCCGGTGCGGCGTTGAGAGTCGACGCCGTGACCGCCTGCGCGGGCGCCGTGACGACGCCGAGTACGGCGGCCATGCCGACGACGGCCGTTCCTATTCGCTTTCCCCACTTCATGCCGGGGTTTTCCTTCCTGGAGGGGTTTGCGTGAAGGACTCCTTCCCCCGACAGGGCCGGGGGAAGGAGTCCTTCACGCGAGAGGAGAGCTAGAGAGTGATCGACCAGCTGCTGAGCGTGCCGGTGTCCTGCGCGTAGGCGTCGTAGACCACGAGGGTCCAGGTGCCTGCCGCGACTTCGTTGGTCACCGGGACCGAGTAGTTCCGGGTGCCCAGGTCGGTGCAGGGCAGGGAACCGGTGGCCTTGACCGAGTACGTGCTGCCGTCGGGGGCCTTCAGGCTGATGCGGAGGTCCTCGGAGCAGGTGTGCGTACCGGTGACGGTCACCTTCACCGGCGACACGGCGTTACCGGTCGCGGTGGAGGAGATCGTGCTGTTCACCGTGGCGTAGTCGTTCAGCGGGTAGTCGGTGTCGTTGCTGAACGTCCGGACGTTGCCGCCGGTGCCGACGGTCAGCGTGTACTGCGCGGTGTGGGTTCCGCTGGCCGCGGTACCGGTCACCGTGATGGTGCTGGTGCCGTCAGGGGTGCTCGCCGACGTCGCGATGGTGAGCGTCGAGGAGGCGCCGGACTGGACCGAGGCCGGGTTGAACGTCGCGGTCGCGCCGGCCGGAAGGCCACTGGCGGACAGCGCGACCGACTGGGCCGCACCGTTGACGGTCGCGGTGTTCACCGTGACGGTCGCCGACTCGCCGGCCTTGACGCTGCCGGACGCCGGGGTGACGCCGACCGAGAAGTCGTTGCCCTGCGGGGTGCAGGACGTCGGTTCGCCGGTCGCCGCGGTGACGCTGATGCCTTCCCAGGCCGCCTTGGTGGTGTTGAACTCGGTGCAGGAACCGGGGTACAGCGCGAGCGCCGCCTCCAGGGTGGCCTTGCGGGCCGCCTTGTGGTTCCAGCTGGAGGTCTTCTTCAGCAGGCCGTTGTAGAAGATCTTCCCGGCCTTCTGGATGCCGATCCCGGTGATCGAGGTGTTGTTGCAGGTCGGGCTGGCCGGCTTGCCGACCGGCGCGGTGCCCTCGGCGAGCAGGTAGAACCAGTGGTTCTGCGGTCCGGCCGCGGCGTGCACCTCGGTGTTCGGGATGGACGACGAGTAGCAGTTCGGGTTGCCCGAGATCCGGCTCGGCTGGTTCATGTAGCGGATCGGGCCCTGGCCGACCAGGTTCACACCCTCGCCGACGTCGTAGTCAGGCCGGTCCTTGGCGTTGTTCGCGTAGTGCTCGGTGAGGGCGCCGAAGATGTCACCGGTGGACTCGTTGAGGCCGCCGTTCTCGTTGCCGCTGCCCGCGCCACCCGGCGTGGTCTGGAAGATGGCGTGGCCGTACTCGTGCGCGACGACGTCGATCGGAGTGGCCTGGCGCTGGCTGTCCGAGGAGCGACCGTAGGTGGTCGAGGAGCCGTTCCAGTAGGCGTTGGCCTGGTTCAGGCCGACGTAGGCGGGGAAGCCGCCGCCGTTGCCGTTGATGCCGTTGCGGCCGAGCCATTCGCTCAGCATCTTCCACTCGGTCTGGACGCCGAAGAGCGCGTCGACACAGGCGGTTTCCAGGTCGGTGCCGGAGCCGTTGCCCCAGTTGTCGTCCGGTCCGGAGTAGGGCGAACCGTTCTGGCGGGCGCAGCTGATGTTGGTGCGCTGCGGGTCGCGCATGGTGTAGGTGCCACCGGAGTTCGTCGTGTCGATCGTGACGTTGCCGACGTAGTAGCTGTTCCCGGCGCCCAGCACGCTGACGTCACCCGACGTCGTCTGCGCGGCGGCGGGGATGTTGGACTGCTTGACGTCGTCCCGTGTCTGGAGGATCGCGCCGGTGGCGCCGTCCACGAACACGTGCAGGTTGCTCGGGGCCGCGGCCTTGGTGCCGGCGACGACGACCTCGTAGGCGAGCTTGGGGGAGTTCCCCGCCAGCACGACGAGCTTCGGCGCGGTGACACTGTCTACTTTGGACAGTTGGCCGCGCGCGACCTCGGCCGCCTTCGCCGCACTGACCTTGGCCTTGGTGTCGACCGAGATCGCCGCGGTTTCGGCGGCGCTGGTGCCACGGACGCGCCCGGCGCCGTCGGCGACGACCACCGCGTCCCCGCCGACCACCGGCAGGCCGCGATAGGTCCGTTCGTAAGCGGCGTAGAAGAGTCCTCCGCCGCCGGGGGTCAGCCCGACGCGCTGGAAGCCTTCGTCGGCGCCCTTGCGCAAGTGGTCCACACCGGCTGCTGCGGCCCGGTCGGCCGCGCTCGCGGCCACCGAGTCGGCGCTCGCGGGCTGGATCGTGGCGGTGGTCGCACTCGCCGGGGTCACCGGGAGCGTGAAACTCAGGGCAAGGCCGGCGACGGCCGCCAACCCTGTTCTGAGCCCTTGCTGAACGGTCATGGGGAACCTTCCGTGGGCAGGACCGTGTACCCGGCACGGCCATAGGCGCGGCGGGGAATTGGACCGGGACGGGAGCACGGCGGGGGACGGGGAGCGTGTCCATTCGGATAACTGCTGTTATCCCGACGGACACGTCCGAGTAAAGGAGCCGGTCACAGGGCCGTCAATGGGCCGGATGGCCTAGTGGACCAGGTGAAGATCAATATGCGAGGAATAAAATCCCTGTGTAGTAAGGCTTTTGCCGCCAGTCGCGATATATGGCGACTTTCGTATGGTTTTCAGTCCGGCGGCCCGGAATCGGACAAAGCGGCGGCGCGAACGCCGCGTCGATAGGCCTCCATCGCCTCGCCGGGCAATCCGCGCTCGCGCAAGGTGTCACCCAGATGAAGGGAGGTCGCCACGAGTGCGCCGCGCAATTCGGCGCTTTCCTGTGCGGCGGCGGCTTCTTCCAGTAGCGCGGTCGCAGCGGGAAGGTCGCCGCGGGCGCGGGCGACGAGTCCCAGTAGGCGGAGAACCTCCGCCCTGGCTTCGATGTCGGGGGATCGATCCAGAAGCGGGCGGATTCCTTCGGCGAGTTCCTCGGCTTCGTCGAGCGCCCCCTGGCGGCGGCGGACGTCGGCGAGTTCGATGGTCGCGCCCAGGACGCCTTCCTGGGACCCCGCCTCGGCCAGCAGGTCACGGGCGAGCCGCAGTTCGGCGTGCGCGTCGTCGAGCTTGCCCAGCCGTCGCCAGAGGAACCCGCGTGCCCAGCGGCTTCGAGCGGCGTCGCGGTCGTAGCCGATGGAGGTGAACAGCCGAAGTGCCCGCGAGAGGTCCTTTTCGGCGCGGTCTGCCAGGCCGATCGCCTGCCACAACTGGGCGGCCTGCCGGTGGTAGCGCGCGGAGATGTCCTTGCGGTGCGCCGAAGCGAGAGTGCGCCTGCCCTCCTCGGCGGCGCGCCGGGCACGGCGGAGGGCGCCCATTTCGATGAGCGGATGGATCAGCGCGGTCAGCAGGGCGAGTTCGGCGTCGGGGTCGACGGGGCCGGCGGCACGGAGTCCGGCGAGCGCGGTTTCGACGAGTGCGACCGACGCGCCCAGGTCGCCCGACAGTGCGCGGCAGGCGGCGACCCGGTTGACGATCATCGCGGACAACCGTGGTGACGCGGCTTCGGAAAGTTCGAGCGCGTGCGCGAATCCCTTTGCCGCCGAGGGGATGTCGTAGCGTTGCCACTGGACTTCGCCGAGGTAGAAACGCGCGTGACATTGGACGTCCGGGAGCCGGTACGCCGCCGCTCGCCGCTCCACCTGGGCGAATTCACGCTCGGCGGTTTCGAGGCCGCCTTGTTGCAACTTGCGATATGCGGTTTCGAGCGCCTCGGTCAGTTCCTCGGCGGCACCGGGTGGTCGCCCGAACCGGAGTTCGTCCGCGGTCAGCCCGAGCCGCCGCGCGAGATGGTCCAGCACCTCGTCCGAGGGCGCGCGATCGCCGGATTCGACCTTGGCGAGGAAACCGCGGTCGTACCGGGGCTCGGCGAGCTCACGCTGGGTCAGCCCGCGAGCCTTGCGCAACCGCCGGATCCGCGCGCCGAGCGGTTCGGCCTCGGTCGGTGCGGGCGGCGAGGGCGGCATCGAACCACGGTAGACGATTTCCCGGCGGTATCCGGGGTCAGCCGGTCAAGTGGGTGAGCAACGCGGCGAATCCGGTCGCCGTCACGACGAGAACCGGCCTGACCTCGGACGGGAGTTCGCGCTGCTTGGTGTCGCGGATGCCGACGAGTGTGCCGTCGGTGCCGACTTCCACGCAGGCGTTCTCCTCCCAGTGCGTATGTCTCGATTTGTGCCAGCCGGTCATGCGCTCGTGCCAGGTCGTGGTCATCGGAGCTCCGTTCCGTCGGTCCAGGAGGGTTTCCTGGTGGGATACCCGCTAACAGCCGTTCGAACCCTGTGACTATCACCCGGCGAATCGGACATATTGACTGGTGGCGGTCCGGGCGCTAGCGTCTTGCGCCATAAAAAGGAAACTTTCTTAACTAATTCTCCAACTCCTTCATGAGCGGGGCGCCGATGATGGTGAGTTCCTGGTCCCGGGCGGTGGCGGCGGTTTCGGCACTGGTCCTCGGGGGTTTGACGGTTCCGGCGGTTTCGGCCGTGGCCGCGGTGCAAGGGGAGGTCCGGGTCGATCAAGTCGGCTACGGGATCACCGAAACCAAGTACGCCTACCTGCTTTCCAGCGCGCCGGGATCGTTCTCGGTGGTCGACGAGCGCGGCCGGACGGTCCATCGTGGACGGACCGGGCCGTCGCTCGGCGCCTGGAACGCGAAATACCCGGCGGTGTACCAGCTCGACCTGTCGAAGGTCTGGCTGCCGGGGAAGTACCGGATCGAGGTCGGCGGCGAGACCAAGGCGACGTCGCCGACGTTCCGAGTGGACACGAAACAGCGGCTCTTCACGCCGCTGGTCCGTGCCACCAACGAGTTCTTCCAGGCACAGCGCGACGGTGACGACATCGTCCCCGGTCGTCTCGACCGCAAACCGTCGCATCTGGCGGACAAGCAGGCCACCGTCTACGACTGGCCGGTGTTCGTCGGCGAGGGTGGCGACGAGATCGCCGAACCGCTGAAGCCGATCGCTGGCCCGATCGACGTCGAGGGCGGCTGGGTCGACGCGGGCGACTTCGTCAAGTTCACCTCGAACACGGCGTACTCGCTGGCGGAGATGGGTTACGTGCTCCGCGAGGGCTACGACCCGGTGCTGGCGAAGGAGGTCAAGCTCGGTCTCGACTGGCTGGACAAGATGTGGGACCAGCGGAACAAGACGCTCTACGCCCAGGTCGGGATCGGGACGGGCAGCGACAAGTTCGGGTTCCTCGGCGACCACGACGTCTGGCGGAACCCGCACGACGACGACCCGCTCGACGTGAAACCCGGTGACCCCAAGTACTTCGTCAAGCATCGACCGGTCTTCCCGGCCAACCCCGGCGGTTCGGCGCTCAGCCCGAATCTCGCCGGCCGCGTCGCCGCCGCGTTCGCGCTCGGCGCGCAGGTCGAAGCGAAGCGGAATCCGGAGCTGGCAAAGAAGTACCTCGCCGAGGGCGCTTCGATCTTCGCCCAGGCCAAGACCGAGGACGTCGGCGAACTGGTCACCGCGTTCCCGCACGCGTACTACCCGGAATCGTCCTGGCGGGACGACATGGAACTCGGCGCGACGCAGCTCGCTCTGGCGGGTAAGGCGTTGCGGGATCAGCGCGCCGTCGAATGGACGCGGCAGGCGGCGCACTGGGCGAAGGCCTACATCGATCTCGAGGAGAAGAGCACGCTCAACCTGTACGACACCAGCGCGCTGGCACACGCCGAACTGGCGAAGCTCCTGCGTCATGGTGTCCCGGGTGCCGCGCTCGGTCCCAGGGAACTGATCGGCGACCTTCGCCGTCAGCTCGACGAAGGCGTCGCGAACGCGGCCAAGAGTCCTTTCCGGACCGCCGTCTCCGTCACCGACTTCGACGCGGCCAGCAAGAGCTTCGGCTTCGCCGCCACCGAGCGGCTGTACGCGGACCTGACCGGCGACCGCCGGTACGCCGCGTTCGGTTCGCAGCAGCGGAACTTCACCCTCGGCGCCAACGCCTGGGGCATCTCGCTGGTGGTCGGCGTCGGCACGACGTTCCCGAAGTGCCCGCACCACCAGGCGGCGAACCTCGCCGGTGAGCAGAAGCTGCTCTACGGCGCTGTCGTGAATGGACCGAACGGGGCGGAGCACTTCGCCGACCTGCCGTTCCCGGCCGGGGCGAAGGAGTGCACGAAGCCGTACGACGCCTTCGACACGACCGAGTCCCGCTACACCGACGACCTCGCCTCCTGGCCGAGCAACGAGCCCGCCATCGACTTCACCTCGACGGCCATGCTCGCCTTCTCGCTGGCAGGCCGGTCCTAGTCCGCTTTCGCGGGGTCCGCTTCGCGGCGGACCCCGCGTTCGCGAATCCGACAACTCCTGTTCGCGGCGATGCTGCCGCTCCGGACGGTGACGACGTCGTAGTCTTGGCGGGGTGAGTGAGACAAGCGAGTTCCCCGACGGCCAGTACCCGGAACGTCCGATCGAGCGCCACAAGGGCCCGGTCGTGCTGCGGCGGGATCGCCGTGACCAGGGCAGCACCACCGACCAGCGGCTGCTGGACTCACGCGGGCCGAGTGACTGGGTGCACACCGACCCGTGGCGGGTGCTGCGGATCCAGGCCGAGTTCGTCGAGGGCTTCGGCGCGCTGGCCGAGGTGCCGCGCGCGGTGACGGTGTTCGGTTCGGCACGGACCAAGCGGGACAACCCCGAATACGAACTCGGCCGCAAGATCGGCGCCGCGCTCGCGAACGCGGGCTTCGCGGTGATGACCGGCGGTGGCCCGGGCGCGATGGAGGCCGTGAACCGCGGCGCGAACGAGGCGGGCGGGTTCTCCGTCGGCCTCGGCATCGAGCTGCCGTTCGAGCAGGGCCTGAACCCTTGGGTGGACCTCGGCGTCAACTTCCGGTACTTCTTCGCCCGCAAGACGATGTTCATCAAGTACTCGCAGGCGTTCATCTGCCTGCCCGGCGGTTTCGGCACCCTCGACGAGCTGTTCGAAGCGCTCACCCTGGTGCAGACGAAGAAGGTCACGAAGTTCCCGGTCGTGCTGTTCGGCAGCGAATACTGGGGCGGGCTGTACGACTGGATCGCCAAGACGCTGCTCGCCGAGGGGAAGATCGGCGAGAAGGACCTCGACCTGCTGCACGTCACCGACGACATCGACGACGCCGTGCGCGTCGTCGAGGAGTCGTACCAGGCATGGGAGGACACCCACTGATGGCGGCGCCGCGCAGGGTGTGCGTCTTCTGTGGATCGTCGATGGGCTTCGACCCGCGGTACGCCGACGAGGCCCGCGCGCTGGGCACGCTGCTGGCTTCGCGCGGGATCGGGCTCGTCTACGGCGGCGCTTCGGTCGGGACCATGGGGGTCGTCGCGGACGCCGCGCTGGCTGCGGGCGGCGAGGTGATCGGCGTGATCCCGGAGGCACTGGGAAGCGTCGAGATCGCGCACGCCGGCCTGACCGAACTGCACGTCGTCGCCGACATGCACCAGCGCAAGGCGAAGATGGCCGCGCTCTCCGACGCGTTCCTCACACTGCCCGGCGGCGCCGGGACGCTGGAGGAACTCTTCGAGGTCTGGACGTGGGCGCAACTCGGGCTGCACGAGAAGCCGATCGGGCTGGTCGACGTCGGCGGGTACTACGCGCCGCTGCTGAAGTTCGCCGACCACATGGTCTCGGAGGGCTTCCTTTCGGCGGGGTACCGGGACATGCTCTCGATCGACTCGGACGCTTCGGTCCTTCTGGACGGCTTCGCGGACTACGTGCCGCCTCCGCGCCCTAAGTGGGCCAAGTAGCTCTGCTGCAAGTCCGTGAAGGCCTCCTTCACTACCTTGAGGGTAGGGAAGGAGGCCTTCACGGCATGTGGAGGTCGCCCGGGGGAGCAAGGGACCTTTGCTATCGCCCGCCGGTGGGCCTTGCGTCCGGTGGTCGTGAGTGATTTGGGTCGTTAGAACGACCCAAATCACTCACGACCACCGGACCGGCCGGCCAGCCGTCGCCTCCCCGCTCTCGCGCGCTATGAACGGCCCGTTACTTGCAAAATTTGCAAGTAACGCGTCGTTCATAGCACCGGGAGGGGGCTACGAGGGGGCAGCAAGGGGGCACCAGGGCCGAGAAGGGAGCAAGGGACCTTTGCTATCGCCCCACCGTCAGGCGGCGCTCTGATCAGGGCGTTTGTGGTACGAGTCGACGTACTCCTGCCCTGAGAGCTCCAGGATCGCGTACATGATCTCGTCGGTCACCGAGCGCCGGATCGCCGGCGAGGAGTCCTGGCCCTCGTAGCGCGAGAAGTCCAGAGGCGCGCCGTAGGTGACGGTGATCTTCGCCCGCCGCGGGATCCGTTTCCCCTCGGGCTGCAGGCCCTCGGTGCCGGACAGCGCGACGGGGACGACCTTCGCGCCGGTCGCCAGGGCGAGGGCCGCGACGCCGGTGTGGCCACGGTGCAGCCGTCCGTCGAGGGAGCGGGTGCCTTCGGGGTAGATCGCGAACGCGCCGCCCGCGTCGAGCACCTTCCGCGCCGCCTCCAGTGCGGCGAGGCCGGCCTGCGCGTTGCCGCGTTCGACCGGGACGTAGCCGAGGCCGCCGAGGAAACCGGCCATCAGTTTGCCCTTGAGCCCGCGGCCGGTGAAGTACTCCGCTTTGCCGAGGAACTTGACCTGCCGCATCGCCGTGAAAGTGATCACGCCGGTGTCCAGGGCCGCCCGGTGGTTGGGTGCCAGGAGCACCGGTCCTTCGGCGGGGATGTTCTCCACGCCGCGGATCTCGGGGCGGTACAGCGCCCTGACCAGCGGGCCCAGCACGAAACGGACGAGTAGCGGTAGCAAGGTTCCTCCATCGACGGGGTGTCGGACTCCAGCATGGCACGATCACTACTCATGAGTTGGTTCGAGCGGCGTACGTGGCAGAACCCCGATTGGACGCTCGACGACATCGTCGCTGCGAAGGGTGACCGGACGGTTTCGGTCGTGCTACCGGCACTCGACGAAGAGGACACCGTCGCCGAGGTCGTCGGCTCGGTCCGGCCGTTGCTGGGCACGGTCGTCGACGAGCTGGTCGTGATGGACTCCGGGTCCACCGACGCCACCGCCGAGCTGGCCGAACGAGCCGGCGCGCGGGTGGTGCACCGTGAGGACGTCGTTCCGGAGCTGCCGCCGGTGCCGGGCAAGGGCGAGGTGCTGTGGCGGTCGCTGGCCGCGACGACCGGCGATGTGATCGTGTTCCTCGACTCCGACCTGGTCGAACCGGATCCGGCATTCGTGCCGACCTTGCTCGGCCCGCTGCTCTGCGAGGACGACGTTCACCTGGTCAAGGGTTTCTACCGGCGTCCGCTGCGGCTGGAGAGCTCTGACCATGAGCCCTCGGCGGGACCACGAACCTCGAGCAGTGGCGGCGGGCGGGTCACCGAACTGCTGGCGCGACCGGTCCTCTCGGCGCTGCGCCCGTCGCTGTCCGGGCTCATCCAGCCCCTGGGCGGCGAGTACGCCGCGACGCGCGAGTTCCTCGAGTCTGTGCCCTTCGCGGCCGGGTACGGCGTCGAGATCGGGCTCATCCTCGACGCCGAAGCGCGCTACGGCCTCGAAGGGCTCGCACAGGTCAACCTCGGCGTACGCAAGCATCGCAACCGTTCGCTGCTTCAGCTCGGCGTGATGGCGCGGCAGATCCTCGGGACCGCCCTCGCGCGCTGCGGCATCAAGTCGGACGACCCGGCGCAGCTCACCCAGTTCCTGCAAGTAGAGGGCGAATGGCTGCCGGAGGTCGCCGAGGTATCGGTCAGCGACCGGCCGCCGATGCGGGAAGTACGCGGCCTAACCGAGTCGTAGTACCTCGTCGAAACCGGCCACTTGCGCCTCACGATGCGTCACCAGGACGACGGTGCCGTGCGTAGCGGCGAGGACGTCGGCCAGGACGGCGTCGCCGTGTTCCGGATCCAGTCCTTCGACAGGCTCGTCCAACACCAGGACCGGCGGCGCGGCCAGCACCGCCCGCGCGAGCACCAGCCGCTGACGCTGCCCACCGGACAACGCGTCCCCGTCGGAGCCGACTTCGCGATCCAGCGGCAGATCGAAACCCGCCGTTTCACAAGCCGAGAGCAGCTCCGCGTCGGTCGCGCCGGGTTTCGCGAGCCGCAGGTTCTCCCGGACAGTCGTGTGGAAGACGTGCGCGTCGGCGAGCGCGCCGGAAATCACCGTCGGCAGCAGCACCGGGTCGTAGGCGTCCAGCGGCTTTTCGTTCAGCAGGGCGCGCCCGGACGTCGGCGCCACGGTCCCCAGCAGCACGTTCAGCAGCGTCGTCTTCCCGGCCCCGCTCGGCCCCAGGATCCCGACCCGCTTACCCGGCGGCAGATCGAGGTCGACGCCTTCGAATGCCGGAGCCCGGCCCGCGAAATGGACGCCGACTCCTTCCAGCCGCAGGCGTCCCGGTTCGGGGACCGCGGTTCCACGCGCGGGTGGCGTCTCGGTCAGCAGAGCGCGTACACGTCCGGCCGACGCCCGGACTTCGACCCAGCGCTGAGCCGCCGCGGTCAGGGGAAGGACCAGCTCGAACACGGTCAGCGCACCGAGCGCCAGCGCCGCTGTCACGGGTACGGAAACCCCGGCGGTCAAAGCGATCGTGACGCAGGTGAGCAGCTGGACGAGCATCCCGGCCGAGGTCAGCAGACTGGTCCGGTTCGTCGTCGTCCGCTCTCGCGCGGCGAGTGCGTCGACGGCGGTGTGCGCTGCGTCCACAGTGGACTCGTGGACGCCGTAGGCGATCAGTTCGCGACGTCCGGTGATCAGCTCGACCGACCGTTCGGCGAGATCCGCCCGCGCCGGAGCGCTCTTTTCGGCCGCCGCGCGAGTGATCCGGACGCACAGCCAAGGCAAGCCGATCCCGGCGACGGCGAGGCCGAGAGCCAGTACCAGACCGGCGACCGGGCTGGCGACGAGCGCGACCGTGGTCGACACGACGCCCACCGAAGCGGCGACCCCGGCGGGCAGCAGGCAGCGCAGGATCGCGTCCTGCACGGCGTCCACATCGGACACCAGCCTGGTCACCAGGTCGCCACCGGAATGCCGGGAACCCCGGTGCGGCAGCAACGACGTGTACACGCGGGTCCGCAACGCGCCGAGATACCGCAGGACGACCTCGTGCCCGGCGAGCCGCTCGGCGTAACGCAGGCCACCGCGCAGCAAGGCCAGCGTGCGGACGGCGACGATCGCCACGGTCAGCGACGCCAGCGGCGGCTGCTCGGCCGCCTTCAGCAGCAGCCATGCGGCAGTGGCCATCAGCGCCAGGCCCGCCAGTTCCGCCCCGGCCGCGATCAGCCCGGCACGCACCAGCCGGACGACGTCCTTTGTGGATACTCCCCAGACGTTCACACCAGTTCCCGTTCTCTCACCGTTCCATCGCGGACTTCGAGGACGCGGACGGCGAGCGCGGCCATCGCCGGCCGGTGGGCCACGAGGACCGCGGTCCGGCCGGTGAGCAGTTCGCGGGTCGCGTCGAGCACCGCGGTTTCGGTGCCCGCGTCGAGTCGCGCGGTCGGTTCGTCGAGCAGCACGAGCCCCGCTTCGGTGCGGGCCAGCGCCCGCGCCAGGCCGAGGCGTTGCCGCTGCCCGGCCGAAAGCGGCGCGCCCAGTTCCCCGATCCGCGTGGAGTAGCCGTCCGGCAGGCCCCGTACGACCTCGTCGAACGCCGCCGCGCGGGCGGCCGTCCGGACGTCCGGTACCTGGCCCATCGCGATGTTCTCCTCGACGGTCCCGGTGAACAGCGTCGGCCGCTGCGGCACCCACGCCGTTCCGGCCCGCCACGGCCCCGGGTCCAGTTCGCGCAGGTCGACGCCGTCGACGAGGACCCGGCCGGATGTCGGCGTCACGAAGCCCAGCAGCACCGCCAGCAGCGTGCTCTTCCCGGAACCGCTGGGGCCGACGAGCGCGACGTGTTCGCCCGGCTCGATCGTCATGTCCACTTCGGACAGAGCGACCTGGTCGCCATACGCGACGCTCACCTTCTCCAGCACGAGTCGCGGCGCCCCGCGACGGGGCACCTGCGATCCCCGGACGGTCTCCTCCGAAGGGACGGCCAACGCCTCCCTCAGCGTCGCGAGCCCTTCCGCGCTGGCGTGGAACTTCGCGCCCGCCGCGCGCAGCGGCAGATAGGCCTCGGGTGCGAGCAGCAGCACCAGGACGGCGGTGTGCACGACCATCCCGCCTTCCAGCAACCGGAAACCGATCGGTACCGCGACCAGCGCCACCGACAGCGTCGCCACCAGCTCCAGGACCAGCGCGGAAAGGAACGCGACCCGCAGCGTGCGCATCGTCGCGTCGGTATACGCGTCCGCCATCGCCCGCACGGTCTTCGCCTGCGCCTCGGCGCGGCCGAAAACCTTGAGCGTGCCGAGTCCGCGCACGACGTCGAGGAAATGCCCGCCCAGCTTGGAAAGCAGCTGCCACTGCTGGGCCGTCTTCGCCTTGGTGTGCTGGCCGACCAGGATCGCGAACACCGGGATCAGCGGCAGCGTCGCGGTGATGATCAGCGCCGACGCCAGATCCGCGGTGAACAGCCGGACGAGCACGGCGACCGGCACGATCGCCGACGTCACCAGCGTCGGCAGGTATCCGGTCAGATACGCGTCGCCGGCGTCGATCCCCTTGGTCACCAGGGTCGCGACCTCGCCGGGGTTCTCGGCTTCGGCGCCCAGGAGCCGCTTGCGCAGCCCGGCCTTGACCGTCGCGGCGAACCGGCCGCCGAGAGAGCCCTGGACGCCCGTGAGCAGCACCCGGACCGCGATGGCGGCCGCGAGCGTCCAGGTCACGCCACCGCCGGTGAGCAGCGTCGCGAGGCCGTCCGCTTGGACGAGGATCGCGACGGCGGTCAGCGTGCCGAGTAGGGCCAGGACGCCGAAATGGCGCCGCAGTCCGGGAAGGGGAGGCATCTCAGGCTCCTAGAAGTGCAGCAGTGAACGCTGGTCGACGCGCTCGCCGTGCCGCCGCCAGGTCACCCACTGCACGGCGGCGATCGCGACCAGCGCGGGCGGCAGGACGAACGTGAGCACGCTCAGCATTTCGGCGGTGGTGGCCGCTTCCGTCAGGCTCAACGAGAATCCGCCGTCCACAGAGGACACAAGAGTGTCCGGCAGGCGCATCGTCCCGACGGCCAGGACCGGAGAGGCGGACAGGAGCATCGTGGCGAACAGCGCCGTCCGATGCCGCCCCGCGCGCAGGGCGGACGCCGCGACGGCCAGCGCGCCGAACGCGCACACGATCGCCGGCAGCACCGTCCAGGACGCGGTGGTCTCGAAGGCACCCCAGACGACGGCCACGATCAGGAAGGCCAGCGCGGGCGTGAGCAGGGCCTTGGCGACGCGGTTCGCGCGGGCGGCGAACTCGGCCGGCGCCCGGACGGCGAGGAAAGCCGCTCCCTGCAAGGTGAACAGCGCGACGAACCCGGCACCCCAGAGCACCGTGTACGGGGTGAACGCGGCCAGGGCGCCGCCGGCCGGGCGCCCCGCGGCGTCGAGCGGAAGCCCGAGGACGAGGTTGCCGAGGAACACGCCCCAGGACACCGCCGTCACCCAGGCTCCGACGGTGATCGCCAGCGTCCACGTACCGCGCCGGGCGTCCGGCCGCCTGCTGCGCAACTGCACCGCCGCGGTGAACGTGACCAGCCCGAGCAGGAGGGCCACGACCGGGAGATAGGCCCCGGAGAACACTTTCCCTTCCAGATGCGGGAAAGCGCCGAACAGGACGCCGACCGCGGCCACCAGCCAGACCTCGTTGGCCAGGAAGAACGGCCCGAAGGCGCCGAGCACGCGCCGTCGTTCGGTCTCGTCACGGCTGAGCCTGCCGAGCAGCATCCCGACGCCGTAGTCGTAGCCGGCCAGCGCGAAATAGCCCGAGATCAGGAAACCGAGCACACACCACCACAAGATCACCATGGGTCAGACTCCGCTCAGGACGGGAAGTTCGGCACGCGGTGCCGCCGGCTCGTCTTCGGGTTCGGGGCCGCGTTTGGCGACCCGCGACATCAGCACCCAGTCGGCGATCGCGAGTACCGCGAACAGCAGCGTGAAAGCGATGAAGGAGAACAGGATCTGGCCCGCCGGGATCGACGCGACGGCGTCGGCGGTGGTCAGTTGCCCGCGGATCAGCCACGGCTGGCGGCCGATCTCGCGCACCAGCCAGCCGGAGATCGCGGCGAAGAACGGCAGCGGGATGGCCAGCACCATCAGGTACAGCAACGGCCGCACCTTGGTGATCCAGTTCCGGAACAGCAACAGCGTGCCGAGGAGCGAAGCAAGGAAGGCGATGAACCCGATCTGGATCATGAGCCCCAGCGGCGCGCCGACCAGCGGTTCCGGTGATTCGAGCTTGCCCGGGTGATACTCCCCGAGCGGGCCGAACTGGGCGAAGCCGAAGCCGATCACCATCGTGCTGCCCACCAATGAGGCGAGTACGCCGATCCGCATCGAGCGACGGAAGAACTCGATCTCCTTCGTGCGCTTGATGAAGTGGTACGCGCTGACGCCGACCACGAAGAAACCGCCGGTCATCAACGCCGCGCTGAGCACGTGCGGCAGCGACATCGTGAGCGCCGGATTGGTGAAGAGCGCACCGAAGTCGTCGAGTTTCAGCACGCCGTTCTCGTTATGCGTGCCGACCGGGTTCTGGAGGAACGAATTGGCCACCATGATGAACAGCGCCGAGGCGTACGCGGTCAGCGTGACCAGCCAGATCAGCGTCAGGTGGACCCATTTGCCGAGCCGTCCCCAGCCGAAGATCCACAGCCCCAGGAAGGTCGATTCGGCGAAGAACGCCACCAGCGTCTCGATGGCCAGCGGTGCGCCGAAGACGTCGCCCGCCACCGAGGACAAACCGGTCCAGGTGAGTCCGAACTGGAATTCCATCACGATTCCGGTGACGATTCCCAGCGCGTAGTTGATCACATAAAGCCTGCCCCAGAAGCGGGTCATCCGCATCGTTTCCGGCTTGTCGCCGAATGCGGAGCGTGTCTGCATCACCGCGACGAGTGTCACGAGCCCCAGTGTGAGCACCACGAACAGGAAGTGGAACGAGGTCGTCGTCGCGAACTGGAGTCTCGCGATCGGGAGTGCGTCCATGCCGATGCACTGTATACGTAGGCTGGCTACATGTAGCCACAAAATCTATGAAATCGGGGTGATATGGGGGACATTCCCTGAGGTGGCCATGGGAAAGACCCGACTACCCTGATGGTCGGCGATGTGTAGACTGTCTATCTATGAAGGCCGACAGCCTGCGCGGGCACCTCGACGCGTTGCTCCTCGCCGTCCTCGACGGCCGGAAGCTGCACGGGTACGCCATCATCGAGGCGCTCCAGCTCCGCAGTGACGGTGCGCTCGACCTGCCGACGGGCACCGTCTACCCGGCGCTTCGCCGATTGGAACGGGCAGGCTTCCTCGCCAGCGAGTGGGATGTCGTGTCCGGTCGCAAACGTCGTACGTACAAGCTCACCCGCTCCGGGCAGAAGGCGCTGGCGGCGGAACGAGCGGAGTGGCAGGAGTTCACCACCGTGATCGGTGGTGTCCTCGGGGGGAGCACCGCATGAGCGCGATCGAGGCCTACGTCTCGGACCTGGACAGACGGTTGAGCGGGTCGGCGGGGGCCAAGGCCGATCTGCTCACCGAGGCGAGGGACGGTCTGCGAGACGCGGCCGAGGCGTACCGCGAAGGCGGGGCCGGCGAGCTTGAGGCCGAGCTCAAGGCCGTCGCCGATTTCGGCCCGGCGCCCGAGATCGCGAGCGCGTATCAGCAGGAATTGGCGCTACGCGGCGACATCGGCACCCTCTGGAAGGTCATCGTCGGCGTTCCGCTGTTCCAGCTGAGCTGGGAACTGGCGCGGATCTGGACCTATGGCGGCTGGGACAAGATGGGGAAGCCGACCCCGGAGTGGTATCTGTCCGTCGTCGATCTCTCCGGTGTCTTCGTCGTCGTCTCACCGGTGATCGGGGTGGCCGCGCTGCTGGGCACCCGCTGGCTGGGGCGGCGGCTCGACGGCGGGAGGCTGGGGAAGGTGACGCGGTGGACCGTGGGCGCCGCGGCGATCGCGAACCTCGTGGCGATGCTGCTGCTCGCCGTCGGCACCGTCGTCCTCGACCCGGCCAGGATGAACATGAGCCTGCTGTGCAACGTGCTGGCCGTGGGCTGGGCGGCGTTCAGCTTCTGGCTGGTCCCGCTGGCGTTCCGGTCCTGGCGGCCACGAGCCCTGGTGGCCGCATGAGCGCGATCGAGACCTACATCGCGGAGCTGGACAGACGGTTGAGCGGGTCGGCGGGGGCCAAGGCCGATCTGCTCACCGAGGCGAGGGACGGTCTGCACGACGCGGCCGACGCGTACCGCGAAGGCGGGGTCGACGAGGCGGAGGCCGAACGCCGGGCCGTCGCCGATTTCGGCCCGGTCGACGTGATCGCCCCCGCCTACCAGGCCGAATTGGGGCTGCGGCGCGACATCCGCGTCCTGTGGGAACTGATCGTCGGGGTCCCGCTGCTGATCCTCTCGTGGGACCTCGCGCGGACGCTGAGCCTCGGCGACTGGTCGCGGTTCGGTGACCCGCCGCCGTCCTGGTACCACCACGCGATCGGCGCGGCCGACACGGTGGCGGCGCTGTCGCCGGTGGTCGCGGTCGCCGGCGTGATCGCGGCGCGGCTGCTCTCACGGCGGACGGACGGCCCGCGAGCCGCCCGCTCCGTCTCGCTGTCCGTGGCCGTGGCGCTGGGGCTGAACCTCATCGCGGTCGCGCTCTACGGCGGAGCGACCGGGCTGCTGGAGCCCGCGCGCCTGATCATCAGCGTGCCGTGCGCCGTCCTCTCCGCGACCTGGATCCTGTTCAGCATGCGGCTCACGGTCGCCGCGCGCCGCCATCGCCGGCCGGGGATGGCGATCGCGGCATGACGGTGATCGAGGCCTATCTCGGTGACCTGCGCGCGCGGCTGGACGGCCCGGCGTCGGCGAAGCGGGATCTGCTGCGTGAGGCGCGGGACGGCCTCAACGACGCCGCCGACGCCTACCGTGAAGGCGGCTGGAGCGAGCACGAGGCGCAGCGCCGGGCTGTCGACGACTTCGGCCCGGTGCATCTGATCGCACAGGGCTACCAGGCCGAACTCGGTATGCACAGCGGGACCCGCACCCTCTGGAAGCTCGTCCTCGGCGTCCCGTTGATGCAGCTGGCCTGGGAATTCGCGCGGAAGTGGACCTTCGGGGACTGGTCGCAGCTCGCGCCGGCGCCGGGCTGGTACAAGTACGTCGCCCAGTTCACCCACGGCTCGGTGTTCATCGTGCCGGTGCTCGGCCTGTTCGCGCTCGTCTGCATGCGCTGGCTCTCGCGGCGGATGGACGGGGTCCGGCTGGTCCGCACCGTCGGCGTGCTGATCGGCGAGGCCGTCGGGCTGAATCTGCTCTCGGTGGCGCTGCTGGTGTTCGCGACCGGGTTCCTCGACGCGTCGCGGCTGTTCCTGTCGGTGCCGTGCGGGATCTTGATGGTGCTCTGGGTGGTGGTCAGCGTGCGACTCGCGTTGCTGGCGAGACGATCGTGGCGTTCGTGTGCCACGATCGTCGCGTGACGACCGCCCTGATCTACCTCGTAGTCATGCTGCTGGTGGCCGCTGTGGTGTTTCTGCTGGCCGCCGTGGTGTTCGGCCGGGGTGAGGAACTGGCCCCGCTGCCCCCGGGCAGCTCGCCGACCAGGCTGCCCGCCGAGGACATCACCGCCGAAGACGTCTACGCCGTCCGCTATCAGATGGTGGTGCGCGGCTACAAGATGTCCGAAGTGGACTGGGTGATGCGGCGTCTCGGCGTCGAGATCGACGAACTGCGGTCGAAGGTCGCCGAGCTGGAGGCCGAACGCGAGGGTGTCAGGTGACCGATGTCGTCGTCTCCGTCGACGTCGCGGTACCGGCCGGGACGGCCTGGCTCGCCCTGACCGACTGGGAACGCCAGGGCGAATGGATGCTCGGTACCGAGGTCAAGGTCGTCGAGGGCAACGGCCGCAGCGTCGGCTCGAAGCTGTCGGCGTTCACCGGCGTCGCCGGGATCGGGTTCACCGACACCATGGAGATCACCAGCTGGGAACCGCCGCTGCGCTGCGTCGTGCGGCACGTGGGGAAGATCGTGCAGGGCACCGGGGTGTTCCAGGTCATCGAGAAGGGCCCGCATTCGTCGACGTTCGTCTGGGCGGAGCATCTGCGGCCGCCGTTCGGCGTCGTCGGACGGCTCGGCTGGCCGATCGCGAAACCAGGGTTCGAGCTGGGACTGCGGATGTCCCTGCAGAAGTTCGTGAAGTACGCGGAGGGGTACCGGGTTGGCTGAGCTGCTGGGGTCCGACGGGATCAAGCGGTGTTCGTGGGGCAATTCGGCCCCGGACTACGTCGAGTACCACGACACCGAATGGGGAGTCCCGCTCCACGGCGACGAAGAGCTGTACGAACGCCTGTGCCTGGAGTCGTTCCAGTCCGGGCTGTCGTGGATCACGATCCTGCGCAAACGGGAGTCGTTCCGGAAGGCGTTCAAGCGGTTCAAACCGAAGAAGGTCGCCGTCTTCACCGACGACGACGTCGCCCGTCTCATGGAAGACGCGTCGATCGTGCGGAACCGGGCCAAGATCCTCGCCGCGATCAACAACGCCCGCGCGATCCAGGATCTGGACATCTCGCTGGACGACCTGCTGTGGTCGTTCGCGCCGGTGCGGCACAGGCGGCCCCGCACGATGGCCGACGTCCCGGCGATCACGGACGAGTCGAAGGCGATGGCCAAGGAACTCAAGAAACGCGGATTCGTCTTCCTGGGGCCGACGACCTGCTACGCGCTGATGCAGGCGACGGGCATGGTCGACGACCACGTGAAGGACTGCTTCCGGGCGAAGGGCTAGTCCTTGGCTTGGTCGTGAGTGGCGATTCGGGTTCTAACCCGAATCGCCACTCACGACCAACCCGGGCCGAGTCGGTCACGCTTGCCGTCCGCCCAGTCACGCTTGCCGTGCCGCCGGCCACGCGAAACGGTCGGTACCTGAGACACGGTTCGCCCCTGACCGGCTCGCGCCCCGGACGCAATGAACGACCCGTTCCTTGCGAAATTTGCAAGGAACGGGTCGTTCATTGCGCGCTTGGGGCGGCTACTTGCCCTGGAAGTTCGGACGGCGCTTGCCCACGAAGGCCTCGACGGCCTCGGTGTGGTCGGCGGTCGCGCCGAGCGCGGCCTGAGCGGCGTCCTCGGCGGCCAGCGCGTCCGTGAGCGAGGACTCGGCGGCCACGGAGAGGACGTTCTTGATCTTCGCGTAGGCGACCGTCGGGCCCGCCGCCAGTTTCGCGGCGATCTCCTGTGCCCGGCCCGCCAGCTCCTCGTCCGGCACGACCTCGCCGACCAGGCCGAGCGTCAACGCCTCGGCCGAGTCGACCGTGCGGGCCAGCAGCATCAGTTCGGCCGCTCGGCCGAGGCCGATCAGGCGCTGCAGCGTCCAGGAGGCGCCGGAGTCCGGGCCCAGGCCGACATTCGCGAACGCCATCAGGAAGTTCGCCGACGTCGCGGCGATCCGGAGATCACTGGCGTAGGCGAAGGCGGCGCCCGCACCCGCCGCGGGACCGTTCACCGCGGCGATGACCGGCTTCGGCATCCCGACGATGGTCTCGACGATCGGGTTGTAATGCTCCTTGACCGTGTGTAGCGGCGCCGGGTCACCCGCTTGCAGCAGTCCGACGTGCTCCTTCAGATCCTGCCCGGCGCAGAAGGCTTTGCCCGAGCCGGTCAGCACGACGGCGCGGACGCTGTCGTCCGCAGCGGCCTCGCGCAACCCCGCCAGCAGCAGTTCCTTGAGTTCGACGGTCAGCGAGTTGTACGCCTGCGGCCGGTTCAGCGTGAAGGTGCGCACGCCATCGGCGTCGGCGGTCAGCAGAACGTCGGATGTGGTCACGGGATCTCCTAGTCGGCGAAACTGCGGTCTGAGGGGAGTCTTTCAGCCTCGCGAGCCGCATACCAGCACCGATACGGCGGCAAAAGATCGGTCCGCGTTCGCGCTCGGCCGCTGATGAGGGACAATGGACAGTAGACCCGGCTGGCTTTGACGAGCGCGACCCGGGCGCGCCGGTTGAGACGGAGGGAGCACGCTATGGCGGCCATGAAGCCCCGGACCGGAGATGGTCCCCTCGAAGTGACTAAGGAGGGGCGGGGCCTCGTGATGCGCGTACCACTGGAGGGTGGTGGGCGCCTGGTCGTCGAGCTCTCCGCGGAAGAAGCGAAAGATCTCGGCGCGGCCTTGCAGGAGGTCACCGGCTGAGCCGGACCAGCACCTACGTTCAACCACCCGCACCCCGGTCTCCTTTGGAGGCCGGGGTCGCGGTTCATCTGCGCCCGGAGGTCGCTCACTGTGCGTAACCCGCTACCCCCCGTTCCGGGGAAGCTGCTCGAACTCGAGGTCTCGGACGATCTGCGGCGCGGCACGCCGCTGGCCACGCTGATCGCGGCGCCGTCCGAAGAGGACGGTGACGCCGGACTCGAGGAGATCGAGGGTGTGCGGCCCACCGGCAAGGCCGGCGACGTGCAGACCGTGCCGACCGGCGGCACCCGCTGGCTGGCGGGCGTCGGCGACGGCGAACCGCGCCAGTACCGCAAGGCCGGCGCCGCGCTGATCCGCGCCGTCTCCTCGGCACTGGACGAAGACGTGAAGGCCGGCCTGAAGGCGTTCCGCACCTTCGCCGTCGAACTGCCCGAAGACGCGGGCGCCGAGCACATCGAGGAGCTGGCCTTCGGGCTGCTGCTCGGCGGCTACCGCTTCACGGTGACGGCCGAGGAGCCGAAGCCGAGCCCTCGGACCGTCCGGCTGCTGACCCGCTACGAGCGCGCCGTGCCCGCGTACGAGAAGGCGCTGGAGCGCGTCCGCGAACTCGCCGCGGCCGCCGCGTTCGCCCGCGACCTGGCCAACGCGCCCTCGAACATCAAGACCCCCGCCTGGCTCGCCGACACCGCCGCGCGCGTGGCGGGCGATCTGCCGAACCTGACCGTCGCGGTCCGGGACGAGAAGTGGCTCGCGGAGCAGGGCTTCGGCGGCGTCCTGGCCGTCGGTGGCGGCTCGGCCTCACCGCCGCGGCTGATCGAGATGGAATACCGGCCGCGCGGGGCGAGCACGCATCTGCTGCTGGTCGGCAAGGGAATCACCTTCGACACCGGTGGCCTCTCGATCAAACCGGCCGACGGCATGCACCTCATGCGTACCGACATGGCGGGCGGCGCGGCGATCATCGCCGCCGTCCGCGCGATCGCCGCGCTGCGCCTGCCGGTCCGCGTGACCGGGCTGGTGCCCGCCGCCGAGAACCACGTCTCCGGCTCGTCGTACCGGCCAGGCGACATCGTCCGGCACTACGGCGGCAAGACGACCGAGGTGGGCAACACCGACGCCGAGGGCCGCATGGTCCTGGCCGACGCGCTCGTCTACGGCATCAAGAAGCACAAGCCGGACGTCGTGGTGGACGCCGCGACGCTGACCGGTGCGATGAAGGTCTCGCTCGGCGTCCGCACCGGCGGCGTGTTCGCCACCGACGACTCGCTCGCGGAGCGGGTCACGAAGGCGGGCGAGCGGGTCGGCGAGGCGTGGTGGCGGATGCCGCTGCTGGAGGATCTGGCCGAGACCGTGCAGGGTTCGCTCGGCGACGTCCGACAGGCGCCCGGCGGCCCCGGTGGCATCGTCGCGGCACTGTTCCTGCGGGAGTTCGTCGGCGACGTGCCGTGGGCGCACCTCGACATCGCCGGACCCGCGCGAGCAGACAAGACCTACGCCGACGTCGTGCCAGGAGCCACCGGATTCGCCGCGCGGACGCTGGTCGAGCTGGTCGCTTCCTACGTCTGACCTGCGGATCACCTGCGGGGCGGTAGCAAGGGACCTTTGCTATCGCCCTGCGGGCGCACCCGGGGCATGGGCTGGGTCGGCGCGTCACCGGCGTGCGCGGTGAGCCGTCGGGCGAACGCGGTCGCGGGGCCCGTCAGGTACCGGAAGACGAGCCACGCCGTCACGGAGCCGAGGACGAGACCGGCGAGGACGTCGTGCGGGTAATGCGCGCCGACGAAGACCCGCGAGAAGCCCATCAGCAGGGCGCCTGGGAGCACCCACGGCGCGAGCCGTCGCCAGGCGAGCGCCAGCCCGACGGCGGCGGCCGCGGCGATCGTGGAGTGGTTGCTCGGGAAGGACCAATCACCGACGGGCGGGCAATCGACGAGCGTGACGAGGTCCCGGCACGGCCGGTCTTCGCGGATCACCGTCTTCGCCCCTTCGCTGATCACGTACGCGATCACGGTCGCGGCTGGCACCAGCAGCGACACCGCGAGCCGGGTGGGCGAGGGGCGAGCCCGCCAGAAGACCCAGACCATCAAAGCGGCGAAGATCAGCATTCCCGCGTCGGTGAACAGGACGGCTGATGCCTGAAGCCAGCTCGGGCTCTCGCCCGCCAGCTCCACGATGTCGTCGTACATTCACCCTAAGTTAGCGAAACCGACATCGATGCCGCCTTGCACCATCGTCAAGGGCCACCCCTGACGATCGTCACTAGCGCTCGGCGCGGACCCGTTCCCGGAACCGCGCGACGGCGGGCGGCAGGACGACGTCCCTGCGCCACGTCAGGCCGATGGTCCGGCCGACCGGCGGCACGAGCGGGACCTCGGCGACGCCCGCCGGGCTGCCGGGTTCGAAGCGGGGGAGCAGCGCCACCCCGAGGCCGGCCGCGACCAGGCCGCGCACGGTGTCGGACTCTTGGCCTTCGAAGGCGATCTTCGGCTCGAAGCCCGCTTCGGCGCACAGTTCGTCCGTGATGGTGCGGAGGCCGTAGCCGGTTTCGAGAAGGACGAACTCCTCGTCCTTGAGGTCCTCGATGGCGGCGCTGGGCCGGTCGGCGAGGCGATGCGAGGTCGGGACGGAGAGGAAGATCTCCTGCTCGGCGAGCACGGCGGTGTCGAGGAGCGGGTCGTCGACGGGCGCGGGCGCGAGCAGCGCGAGGTCGAGTTCGCCGCTGGTCAGCCGGTCCACCATGTCCTGACGCGAGCCTTGGACCAGGGTGAACCGCACGTGGGGATGGTCGGCGCGGTAGCCGCGGAGCAGCGTGGGGACCAGTGACCGGCCGAGCAGGTGCAGGAAGCCGAGGACGATGTGGCCGGAACCGGGATCGACCTCTTCGCGGGCTTGCCGGACTCCGGCGTCGACACTGGAGAGAGCACGCTCGGCGGCGTCGGCCAGGAGTTCGGCGGCGCGGGTGAGCCGGATGCCCCGGCCGTCCGGGATGGTCAGCGGGGCGCCGAGGGCCTCGCCCAACGCCGCGATCCGGCGGCTTACCGTGGGCTGCGGGACACCGAGCAGTTCGGCCGCGCGTGTGACGTTCGTCGTGCGGCGCAGTGCGGTGAGCAGAGCGAGCTGGGGAGCTAGCTGGGCGGTCATCCTTTCATTCAGCACAGTATCAATTGTGGCAGATGAGCGTATTAGACGTATTGGTTAGCCAGGCTTAGCTTCAGCATCGTGCCTGCCGTCGGAACCACACGCCGCGTGACGATCGCCGTCGCCGCGGCCGGGATCTCCTCCTTCGCCCTGCTCTACGCGCCGCAGCCGGTGCTGCCGCAACTGGCGGAGCAGTACCACCTCGATCCCGGCGGCGCTTCGCTCGCGGTGAGCGTCGCGACCGGCGCGCTCGCTGTCGCCGTGCTGCCGATCGCGGTGCTCTCGGAGGTGGTGGGACGGCGTCCGGTGATCGTCGCCTCGGTGGTCGCGTCGGTCGTGTTCGGTTTCCTGCTGCCGCTGGCGCCGAGTTACCCGGCGCTGCTGGTGCTACGGGCGCTGCAGGGGGTCGCCATCGCCGGGTTCCCCGGAGTGGCCGCGGCCTACCTCGCGGAACGGCTCGGCAAGGCCGGGATCGCGGCGGCGGTGGGCGCGATGATCGCCGGGAACACCCTCGGCGGCATGATCGGCAGGCTCTCCGCCGGATTCACCGCCGGTCCCTTCGGCTACCACGGCGCGCTGGTGGTGGTCGCGGTGATCGGGCTGGTCTGCACGGTGGTCACGGTGCTGGCCCTGCCGCCGGGGGAGCAAGGGACCTTTGCTCTCACTTTTGCGAATCGCCGCAGGTCAGCGGTACTGCGCGAGCAGGGGCGAGCGGTCCTCGCGGGGCTCGGCGCGGCCGTGCGGAAGCCGATCCTGCTGGTCCAGTACGCGGTCGCGCTGCTCGCGATGGGTTCGTTCGTCGCGCTGTACAACGCCGCCGGATTCCGGCTGACCGGAGAGCCGCTGGACCTGTCGCCCGCGATCGCTTCGCTGGTCTTCCTCGCCTACGCGATGGGCTCGGTCTCGTCGGCGACCGCGGGCAGGCTCGTCGGCCGCTTCGGACGTCGCCGGTCGCTCGTCGGCGCCCTGCTGCTCACGATCGCCGGCACCGCGCTGACCCTCCCCGACAGCCTGCCGCTGGTCATCGCCGGGTTCGTCGTCCTGACCGGCGCGTTCTTCGCCGCCCACGCCGTCGCCAACGGCTGGGCCGCCGCGGAGGCGCCCGAGAACGCCCGCGGCCAGGTCGGCGGGCTCTACACGCTCTCGTACTACCTCGGCAGCAGCATCGGCGGCGCCGTCGGCGCGACCGTCTACGGGCACGCGGGCTGGACCTGGCTGATCGTGCTCACCGCCTGCTGGCTGGCCCTGGCGATCGTCACCGTGGTCCCGAAGTCCGTGAAGGCCTCCTTGAGGGACCCTGGGTCCCTCAAGGAGGCCTTCACGGACCAGGAACGGGCGCTCAGGTGATGGCGCGCTCAGGTGATAGCAAAGGTCCCTTGCTACGCGATGGCGGCGACCAGCAGCCCGCCACCGACCGGCAACAGGGCCGGGACCAGGCGTTCGTCCTCCCGGAAGGCCCGCGCGACCTCGCGCAGCGCGAGGGTGTCCGGATCGCGTCGTGAGGGATCGGTCACCCGGGTGCCCGAAACGTTGTGGAACGCCAGTATCCCGCCGGGTCGCAGCAGCGCGACGGCCTTCTCGTAGCAACTCGGGTACTCGACCGGCGCCGAATCGACGAACACCAGGTCGTAGCCGCCGGGGGTGAGCCGGGGGAGGACGTCGAGCGCGCGGCCCATGATCAGCCGCGTCCGCCCCGGCGGATAGCCGGCCTCGCGGAACGACGCCCTGGCCGCCCGGTGGTATTCGGGTTCGATGTCGATCGAGGTCAGGATCCCGTCGTCGACCATGCCGCGGAGCAGGCACAACCCGCTCACCCCGGCCCCGGTCCCGACCTCGACGACTGCTCTCGCGCGCAGCGTCGTGGCCAGGAATCGCAGAGTCGCACCCGCGCCCGCGCTCAGCGGACCGCACCCCAGATCGGCCGACCGCGCCCGCGCGGTGGCCAGAACCTCGTCGTCGGGGAGGTACCCGTCGACGAGGTCGGCGTCGGCGGTCTCGGCAGGCGAGCCCGCATGCGTCCCGGAATTCACACGCGGAGGTTAGCGCTGCTTATCGACAAAAGAGCGAAGACTCCCTGGTACCGACTTCTCAGGGTCTTCTCAGTCCAGTCTCACTAGAAACATAAGCAGGCCCGACAGACTGGGTCTCGACAACGGGAACACCGTGCACATCGCCCGCGTTGGGTGGAGTAGTTGGGAGAAGACGCTGATGGAGGTGCCTACTTCCCCGATGCAGGAAACGATGCAGGACGACCAGCTCGCGGACCAGGTCACGCCGGTGACCGTGGACGAGGCCGCATGGACCCCGCCCTCTTGGGACGAGGTCGTGCGCGAACACGCCGACCGCGTGTACCGGCTCGCGTACCGCTTGACCGGTAACGCCCACGACGCCGAGGACCTGACGCAGGAGACCTTCATCCGGGTCTTCCGCTCCCTCGCGTCCTACAAGCCCGGCACCTTCGAAGGCTGGCTGCACCGCATCACCACGAACCTGTTCCTCGACATGGCCCGCCGCCGCTCCCGCGTGCGGATGGAAGGCCTGCCCGAGGACACCGACCGCATCGTCGGCGACGACCCGAGCCCGGAGCAGGTGTACTCGGACACGCACCTCGACCCGGATCTGCAGGCCGCGCTCGACGAGCTGCCGCCCGAGTTCCGCGCCGCGGTCGTGCTGTGCGACGTCGAAGGCCTCTCGTACGAGGAGATCGGCGCCACCCTCGGTGTCAAACTCGGCACCGTGCGCAGCCGGATCCACCGCGGCCGCCAGGCGCTTCGCGCTTCTTTGGAGCGTCGTCGCGCCGCGGCGCAGGAGTCTGCGAAGGTGGGGGTATGACCGCACCGCGAGGCTGGGGACTCCCCGAGTCGCATCTGCTTCCGGACGCCATCGTCGCCTTCGTCGACGGAGAGCTGACCCTCGGCGCCCAGGACAGGGCGTCGGCGCATATCGCCCGTTGTCAGTCGTGCGCGGCCGAGGTCGCGGCGCAGCGGCAGGCGGTCACCGCCGTGAAGCAGGCGGGAGCCCCGTCGATGTCGGCGGGTTTCCTGGCGAGCCTCTGCTCCATCCCGCAGAACACCGAGCTTCCCAGCACGCCGGACAACCTGGCGATGACCGCCGACGGTCAGCTGGTGGCCATCCAGCGGCCCGACAGGGTCGCCGGCCTTCGTGACACCGGAGTCCTGGGTGGTGCCGCGCCGTTGGGCTCGTCGGCGCCACTGGGCCAGTCGCCGAACGTCCTCGGCGGCGGGCGGTTCGGTCTCGCCCGGCGGAAGTACGCGCAGGGCGCCGGAGTCGTCGTTTCGGGTCTGGTGCTGAGCGCCCTGGCCCTCGTCGCGACCTCGGGTGAGGGCGCCGAAGACCAGCCGAATCCCGCTTTGGTCCCGCCGCAAGGGGTCAACGCCGGTCTGCTGCCCGCGCAGCTGGGTGGTGGCGCCCGGCCGGAGCCGCCGCGCAGCAGTCCCGCGCCGGCTCCGAGCACGTCGAGCGCTCCCATGCCCGTCTCCGCTCGCTGATCCGCTTCGTCAGGGTTTGACGAAGCAGATCGTCGCGCTCTTGAATTTCGTGGTCCCGTAGCTGGAGTAGGAAATGACCTCTTCGGTGCCCTCCTTGCACGGGCTTTTCACGATGCTCGCCTGAGGGAAGACCTCGCTGATCCTCAACCGCGCGGAGCCGCAGTCCTTCAGCGGCGGTGGGGTCTTCGCTTCGATGTCGTCGAAACACAACCCGACCTGGGCGTTGATCGCCAGGCACAGGGCGACGCCGTCCCCGCGCATCGGCCTTGGGACGGCGTACTTGTAGAACCCTTCCTTGCAGTTCCAGTCGCCCTTGTCGACTCCGGTGAGGCTCACCGCGTAGGGCGCTTGCGGGGACTCGCACGGCGTCTTGGCCGCGTCGGCCTCCTTGCCCGAGCCGGTCAGCACGACGCAGTCGCCCTCGACCAGTTTCGCCGCCTGCTTCTCCGGCCCGGCGGCCGACTTCGCCACGAAGATCAGCCCGATCCCGCCGCCGACCACGACGAGCGCGCCGACCAGCAACAGCACCTTCACCTTGGTCGACAGGCCCTTCTTCTTGGGTGGCTGGTGCGGCCAGCCCTGCTGCTGGGGCCATTGCTGCTGCGGGTGCGGTTGCTGTGGCCACTGCTGCTGAGGCGGGAACTGTCCCCCGTGATTCTCCGACATGGTCCTTAGACTGCCAGAGGTGGGACATGGTTGCCTCAAGTGTCACATTTATGTCCGGCTCCGGGGAATCAACGCGCACTTCACCATGGTCGCGGCAGAATCAGGGCACAGGCTTGGCGTACTCTCGCGTCCGGCCAACCTGATCTCAGCCCCGGGGAATGATGACCGAGCAGCCGAACGCGAATCCGCAGCAGCCTGGTGACCCGGCGGGGGATCGGCTCGCGCCGCGCCCGCTGGCCAGGCCCGCCGTCGATCCGGCGCAGGCGGCCACGTTCGGCAGGCCGCGTGGCGTCGATGGTGCCTTCGACAAGCTGTACCGGCCCGGGACCAACGGGCAGACCGCGCCGGGCTTGAATCTGGCGCCGCCGACCCCGGAATCGCTCGCCGAGGCCTTCCGCCGCCCGCCGGGCGCCGAGGGCGTCGTGCTGGAGCGGCCGTATGGGACCAACGGCTCCGAGTCGTCCGCCGACGGCGCCGAAGACCCGCTCTGGACCAAGACCTCGGATCCGTGGCGCGACCCCGCCTCCGGCGCCGTGCTCGCCGGGCCGGCGATGCAATCGGAGCCGGAAGACGAGAAAGACGCGAAGCGCCCGCAAGGCGCGCTGCTGAGCTTGCCGGAAGTCCTCTTCGGACGTCGTGTGCAGACGAAGGCGCTGGCGATGCTCGCCGCCGTCGCGCTGGTCATCGGCGCCGCGGGCGGGCTGATCGGCTGGTGGTTCGCCGACACCGGCACCGAACTGACCGGTGAGGCCAGCATCTCCGAGGCCGACGCCGCCAAGGAACGCCCGGCCGGTTCGATCTCCGACATCGCCCACCGGGTGGCGCCCGCCGTCGTCTCGCTCGAGGTGTTCAAACCCGGCGCCGACGCCGGTCAGCAGGGCTCCGGCGTCGTGATCGACACCCAGGGCTACGTGCTCACGAACGAACACGTGATCTCGGCGGCGACGGCCGACGCGGCCACCAAGGTCACCGCCGTGTTCTTCGACGGCAGGCGCGTCGAGGCCAAGGTCGTCGGCGCCGACCCGAAGACCGACCTCGCCGTGGTCAAGGTCAACGTCGACAACCTGACGGCGTTGCAGGTCGGGAAGTCGTCCGACCTGGCCGTCGGCGATTCGGTGATCGCCGTCGGTTCGCCGCTGGCCCTGCAGAACTCGGTCACCGCCGGCATCGTCAGCGCGCTGAACCGTCCGGTGACCGCGGGTGGCGACGGCGGCAGTGCCCCGGTGATCTACGAGGCCATCCAGACCGACGCCGCGATCAACCACGGCAACTCGGGCGGCGCGCTCGTCGACGCGACCGGCGCGCTGGTCGGGATCAACTCGGCGATCCGTTCGTCCAGTGCCGAAGGCGGCAGCATCGGCATCGGCTTCGCCATCCCGAGTGACTACGCGGTGAAGATCGCGAAAACCCTGATCAAGGACGGCAAGGTCGTCCACCCCGACATCGGCATCAACGCCTCGTCGACCGTCGCGGGCTCCAGCACCATGGGCGCCCAGGTCCGCAATGTCGCTCCCGGAGGCCCGGCCGCGTCCGCCGGGATCAAGGAAGGCGACGTCATCACCGAGGTCGGTGGCCGGCTCGTCCGCGACTCCGCGGAACTGCTCGTCGCGGTCCGCGCGCGCGAAGTCGGCGAAGTGGTTCCTGTCCGGCTTGTCCGCGATGGGTCTTCGCTTGTGGTGGACGTGAAACTGGCTTCGGACTGACCAGGTCCGGGCGGGTACCCTGAACGGGGAAGACGCCGAGGCGGAGGTTCACACAGGTGTTCGAGAGTGTCGGCTGGGGCGAAATCCTCATCATCATCGTCGCGGGTCTTTTCATCCTCGGTCCGGAACGGCTGCCCGAAGCGGCGTCGTGGGTGGCCAAGAGCGTGAAGAAGGTCCGGGATTTCGCGACCGGCGCCAAGACGCAACTGCGTGAGGAGATGGGCCCGGAGTTCGACCAGTTGCGCAAGCCGCTGGAGGACCTGCGCGGTCTGCGCAACTTCGACCCGAAGCGGGTCGTCACCCAGCACCTGTTCGACGGTGACTCCGATCCGCTGGGGCTCAACAACGTCAACGGCACCACGAACGGCGGCACCAACGGCTCCAACGGAGCTTCCAAGCCCAACGGCTACCCGGCGACCGCCGCGCAGCCCGAGCCGCTGAAGCCGGGCGAGCGTCCTCCGGTCGACCCCGACGCCACCTGAGGGCCCTCTGGAGCACGCATTTAGTCCTCTGAATGCGGTCCGTGCACGCGCATCTATCGCATTTAGTCCTCTACTTGCGGGCGCCTAGTGCCCGCAAGTAGAGGACTAAATGCGTAAGGGTGGATCAGCGGCCCGCGGGGGTCACGTTCAGCATCATCCCGGCCAGCCCGCGCGCCCGGACGGTCAGCTTCTTCGCCGCCTCCTTGAGCACGAGCGACGCCGGCGCGTCCGGCTCCGCCAGCACGATCGGCGTGCCCGCGTCGCCGAAGGAGACCACACGCGGGTCCATCGGGATCTGCCCGAGCAGCGGCACGGTCGAGCCGACCGACTTCGTCAGCGAGTCGGCCACGGACTGCCCGCCGCCTGAGCCGAAGATCTCCATCCGCTCGCCGGCGGGCGTTTCGAGCCACGACATGTTCTCGATGACGCCGGCCACCCGCTGCCGCGTCTGCAGCGCGATCGCGCCCGCGCGCTCGGCGACCTCGGCGGCCGCCTGCTGCGGGGTGGTGACGACCAGGATCTCCGCGTTCGGGATGAGCTGCGCCACCGAGATCGCGATGTCGCCGGTGCCCGGCGGCAGGTCCAGCAGCAGGATGTCGAGGTCGCCCCAGAACACGTCGGCGAGGAACTGCTGCAGCGCGCGGTGCAGCATCGGCCCGCGCCACACGACGGGCTCGTTGCCCGGGGTGAACATGCCGATCGAGATGACCTTCACGCCATGCGCCTGCGGCGGCATGATCATGGTGTCGACCTTGGTCGGCTTCTCCCGCGCACCGAGCATCCGCGGCACCGAGTGGCCGTAGATGTCCGCGTCCACCACGCCGACGGAAAGCCCGCGTTCGGCCATCGCGGCCGCGAGGTTCACCGTCACCGAGGACTTGCCGACGCCGCCCTTGCCGGACGCGACGCAGTAGACCCGCGTCATCGAACCCGGCTGCGCGAACGGGATCACCGGCTCCGTGGCGTCGCCGCGCAGCGATTTTCGCAGTTCCGTACGTTGCTCGTCGTTCATGACGTCGAGCTCGACCTTGACGTCGCTGACGCCGGGGAGCTTCGCGACGGCGTCGGTGGTGTCCTTGGTCAGCGTCGCCTTCAACGGGCAGCCGGCGACCGTCAGGTAGATCCCGACGGTGACGACGCCGTCCGAGCCCACTTCCACGCCCTTGACCATGCCGAGGTCGGTGATCGGTTTCTTGATCTCCGGGTCGTACACGGCCTTCAGCGCGGTGCGGACATCTTCGACGCTGGGGAGTTGCTGCGTACTGGTCACGCCTCCATGTTACGTACCGGTAGCGGCCCGGTCGGGTTTGCCCTTGCGCGGCTTGGCATCAAGATCCTCACGGAGGCGGTCGAGTTCGCTCCGCAGGAAGTCGCGGGTGGCGACCTCGCCGAGCGCGATCCGCAGTGACGCGAGCTCCCGCGCGAGGTATTCGGTGTCCGCCTTGGTCTGTTCGGCCCGATTCCGGTCTTCCTCCAGCGAGACGCGGTCGCGGTCGTCCTGGCGGTTCTGCGCCAGGAGAATGAGCGGTGCGGCGTACGCGGCCTGTGTCGAGAAGGCCAGGTTCAGCAGGATGAACGGGTACGGGTCCCAGCGCAGTGAGACCGCCACCAGGTTCAGCACGATCCAGACGATGACGGTCAGGGTCTGCCAGAACAGGTACTTGCCGGTGCCGAGGAACCGCGCGACCCGTTCGGTGAGCCTGCCGAAGGTGTCCGGATCCAGGTTCAGCCTGAACCGGCCTTGGCCGCGGGGCTGGTCCAGCCGCCGCCCGGACGTCAGTTCAGGCACGTTCGGCCTCCTCGCTTTCTCTCGTGGTTTCGCCGGTGATGTCGTGCAGACCGGTCTCGCGCCAGTCCTCCGGGAGCAGGTGGTCGAGTACGTCGTCGACGGTGACCGCGCCCAGCAGGTGGTCTTCGGCGTCCACCACCGGCCCGCAGGTGAGGTTGTAGGCGGCGAAGTAGCGCGTGACCTCGGACAAGGTGGCCCTGGGGCGCAACGCGGGCAGCTGGGTGTCGACGGCGCTCGCCACCATCTCCGCCGGCGGCTCGCGCAGGAGCCGCTGGAAGTGGACGACGCCGACGAAGCGCCCTGTCGGCGTCTCGGTGGGCGGGCGGCAGACGAACACCATGCTCGCCAGCGCCACCGGGAGGTCGGCGTTGCGGATGTGCGCGAGCGCCTCCGCGACCGTGGCGTCCGGCGTCAGCACCACCGGCTCGGGTGTCATCAGACCACCGGCGGTGTCGGAGGAGTACTCCAGCAGCCGCTTCACCGGCGCCGACTCCTCGGGTTCCATCAGTTCCAGGAACCGGCTCTGCTCGGCGGGCGCCAGTTCGGCCAGCAGGTCGGCGGCGTCGTCGGGGTTCATCGCTTCGAGGATGTCCGCGGCCCGTTCCTCGGCGAGGTAGGACAGCAGTTCCTTCTGGTCGTCGTCGGGCAGCTCTTCGAGGAGATCTGCGAGATGCTCGTCGTCCATCGCGTCGGCGACCTCGTGCCGTCGTTTCAGCGGGAGGTCCCGCACCGTGGCGGCGACGTCGGCCGCGCGCATGGTGTCGAACAGCATCAGCAGCTGCGCGGCGCCCTGCGTCTGGCCGGTGAGGTCGGTGAGCCCGAGTCCGGACACCTCCGACCACGGCAGCACCTGCATCGGCGCGCGACGCCTGCCGAGGCCGAGCCTGCTCGACCGCTCCCGGATCGCGAGTTTCGCGAGTACCCAGTCCCGGGTCCTCGTCGGCTCCATCCCGGCATCGACGACGGTGACGCGGGTGTCCGAGCCGGTCAGCGTCGCGTACGCGTCGAAGAGCTGCCCGACCACCAGAACCTCGTTGGGCCGCTGGTGGAAGCGCCGCATGTTGACCGAACCGGTGGCCAGGGTGATGGCCGAGGGCTCGATCGAGGTCACGCGCAACATCGGCACGAACACGCGGCGCCTCGTGGTCAGCTCGACGACGATGCCCAGGATCCGCGGCGGCTGCTGATCCAGCCGGAGGCCCGCCACCAGGTCCCGCACCTTGCCGATCGATTCACCGTCGGGTCCGAAAACCGGCAAACCGGCCAGCTGAGCTGCGAATACCCTGTTCAAGGTGGCCATGCCCGAAGGTTATCGGCTCCCGGCGCGGGAGACGATTCGTGTGATCACCGCAATGCCCAGGCGGCGATCTCCGGGACGGCGGCGTAGGCGGGATCTTCGGCGATGTCTTCGGGTGAAGCGCCCTCGGCGAGGTCTTCGTGGAGCCAGAGCCAGTTCTCCACCGCACGCACGAGAGTCCACGCGCGCGTGCGTTCGACGTCCACGGCCGCCGCGGCGGCGAACCATGCGATCTTTTCGTCCATTGTGGACTCGTTCGCGCGGTTCCAGAGGATCGAGATCGCGCCGAACTCGAGATCACCCGAAAGCGGCTTCGGGTCGATCACCAGCCAGGGTTCACGCTCGCCGGCGAGGACGTTCTCGAAGTGCAGGTCCTCGTTCACCATCAGCTCGCCGGCCGTGGGCCCGAGGTTCACGCAGATCTCCACCGCCGCGTCGATGTACTTGCGGTCGAACGGCTCACCGAGTTCGCTCCAGGACTCCGGAAGTTCGGTGACCAGCTTCGCGGCATCTTGGCGAAGGGACCGTTGCAGTGCTTCGGGAGCCGGGACGGCCAGCCGTCGCGCCATCGCGCCGATGGTCTCGACGGCCTCCTGGATCGGCTCGGTTTCGAGCGACCGCGAGGCGTCGAGCCGCTCCAGGAGCAGCACACCGTCCTCGGGCACGTGGTCGTACATCAGCACCGCGCCCTGACCGGCCCAAGTGGACAGTGCGAGCGGTTCGTCGGTGGATTCCTCATGTGGCCAGCCGAGTTTCAGGATCGCGGGGGAGCCGTCGGCGCGGCGGACGGGCTGCGCGACACCGACGAAACCGTGCATCGCCTCGCCGTCGTAGTCGAGCTTCCACTTGGTCGTGTACTTCTCGGCGAGGAACGGGAGCGAGTCGAGCCATTCGGCGGCTCCGGGGCCGAGTCCGGGGGCGCGGTCGAGGAACTTGGGCGGGATCTTGAAACCGGTCACGATCCCACCTTGGCAGCCCTGTCCACCGTGTTTCCCTCGTGACCCACCGGGCGTACCGTGAGCAGGGAGAACACAACCCCGGGAGCAGTCATGGTGGTGGAGATTCTCGGTATCGTCGCCGTCGCGGGCGGCGCTTGGCTCGCGGCCAGTCTGCGCGTGGTGAAACAGTACGAACGAGGCCTGGTCTTCCGGTTCGGGCGGGTACGCGCGAACATCCGGGAGCCGGGGCTCGCGCTGCTGGTGCCCTTCGCGGACAGGCTGCAGAAGGTCAACATGCAGATCATCACGATGCCGATCCCGGCGCAGGACGGCATCACGCGGGACAACGTCAGCGTGCGGGTGGACGCGGTCGTGTACTTCAAGGTGATCGACCCGGTCCTGGCCGCGGTGAACGTGCAGGACTACCGCTCGGCCGTCGGCCAGGTCGCGCAGACGTCGCCGCGGTCCATCATCGGCAAGAGCGAGCTGGACGACCTGCTGTCCAACCGCGAACGGCTCAACGAGGGCCTGGAGCTGATGATCGACAACCCGGCGCTGGACTGGGGCATCCACATCGACCGGGTCGAGATCAAGGACGTCGCGCTGCCCGAGTCGATGAAGCGCTCGATGTCACGCCAGGCCGAAGCCGAACGCGAGCGGCGCGCTCGGGTCATCTCGGCCGACGGTGAACTGCAGGCGTCGTACAAGCTTTCGCAGGCGGCCGCGACCATGGCCGACACCCCGGCGGCGATGCAGTTGCGGCTGCTGGAGACCGTCGTGCAGGTTTCGGCGGAGAAGAACTCGACGCTCGTCCTGCCGTTCCCGGTGGAACTGCTGCGCTTCCTCGACGCGAACACGCCGAAGGCCGCTCCGGCTCCTGCTGAAGCTGCTTCGGAAGCGAACGGTCAGGTGGCGCCGGCGCCGCGGGAACCGGATGACGCGGACCTGCGCCCCTGAAGTGATAGCAAAGGTCCCTTGCTCTCTTTCCGCAGGTAGGCGAGGGACTGTGTGGATTTTGGGACGTCAGACGTCCCGAAATCCACACAGTCGGGGTCCTGTCGTCAGCGGCCACGGACAAGACGGCAGGTCAGCGGCGGTCAGGAGAGCAAAGGTCCCTTGCTCCCCCGGCGGTGCTAGTCGAGTTCGCCGTTGACGCCCAGCACGATCAGCGTGCCGAAGAAACCGGTGTACAGCGCGAGCACGACGTAGCCGATGATCACCGCCGCGAGCGCCATGCCGCGGCCGCCCGCCTCGCCGCGGTTCGCCTTGGCCAGGCCGATGTGCCCGAGGATCAGCCCGACGATCACGGTCACGCAGGAGCAGATCCCGACGATCGAGCACACCAATCCGGCGATCGCCATCCCGTTGTCCTGCGGAGGGCGCCGCGCCGCAGCGGGCGCGTACGGGTTGTACGGCTGGCCGTAGGGCTGCATCGGGTAGGCGATCGGCTGGGGCGTGTACACCGACGAAGGTGACGAAGCGTCCGGAGCCGCGAAGCCGGGGCTGGGCGAAGGGACGGGCTCGGCGGTCAGCGGGTCGATGGCCTGCGCGAACGGCGGCTCGCCCGAAGCGGGACCCGGCTCGACAGCGGGACCCGGCTCGGCGAAAGGACCAGGTTCACCAGGAGCAGGAGCGTCCTCGGCGGCCTTCGGATCGAACGGCGCCGGAGGCTCGAAAGGCGCGGGCGGTTCGAACGGGGCAGGAGGCTGGAACTGCTGCGGTTCCACCGGAGACGGGCTCGACACCGTTTCGGACGAGGGCGAAGACGCCGACGTCGGGTCCGAGAAGGTGTTCGAGTCGGAGTAGGACGACGTCGACGGTGTGTCCTGCGAGTCGGAACTGCTCATCCGGTTGCCCCCTGGTTCGTGCGGGACACCACCGTATCCGGGAACGGGTCACGCGACGCCCGCGGCACCGATCGCCAGCACCACGAACACGAACCACAGGATGAGCGGGATCAGCCACAGCGCGGTGATGACATAACCGATGATCATTCCCGCCTGCGCCATGCCCTGGCCACCCGCTTCACCGCGTTTGGCCTTCGAGAGCGCGATGTGGCCGAAGACGATCCCGAGGATCGCGGGAAAGCACATGACCAGGCCGATCAGCGAGCACACCAGCGACGCCACCGCCATGCCCTGGTCCGGCGGGCGCACGTAGGCGTACGGCTGGGGGATGTAGACCGGCGGCGGCTGATACGGCTGGAGACCGTACGGCTGCTCGAAGTGCCCGGACGGCTGCTGCTGTCCGTACGGGTCGTGCGGATTCGTCATGCGGGTCCCCTCGTCGGACGAGGACGGTATCGCTACCGGAAACCCCCGCGTTTCGCGGCGGCGTTCAGCCGGACGGGGTCACGGATGGCGTACGCGTGACTGCGCTCATAGCGAGGTCCCTGCGTTCGCGTCATACTCACCGGTAACCCAGCGCCGGGTGCCCGGTGCGCGCGACACAGCGACACATAGGGAGCAGCGATGGCTCGCCTCGCCCAGACGGCCGGCTTGACCGAAGTCCAATCCGAAATCCTGGCCACGGTCCGCCAGTTCGTGGACAAGGAGGTCATCCCCCGCGCGCAGGAACTCGAGCACTCCGACACCTACCCCACCGACATCGTCGAGGGGATGAAGGAGATGGGGCTGTTCGGCCTCACCATCCCGGAGGAGTACGGCGGCCTCGGCGAATCGCTGCTGACCTACGCGCTCGTGGTCGAAGAGATCGCACGCGGCTGGATGAGCGTCTCGGGTGTGATCAACACGCATTTCATCGTGGCGCACATGATCTCCCGCCACGGGACGCCGGAGCAGAAGCAGCACTTCCTGCCGCGGATGGCGACCGGCGAGGTCCGCGGCTCGTTCTCGATGTCCGAGCCGGACCTCGGTTCCGACGTCGCCGCGATCAAGACCCGCGCTCGTAAGACCGACGACGGTTACGTCATCGACGGTTCGAAGATGTGGCTGACCAACGGCGGCAGTTCCAACCTGATCGCCCTGCTCGTCAAGACCGACGAGGGCGCCGAGAAGGCCCACCAGAACCTGACCACGTTCCTGGTCGAGAAGCCCGAGGGCTTCGGCGAGGTCGCGCCCGGGCTCACCATCCCCGGCAAGATCGACAAAATGGGGTACAAGGGCGTCGACACCACCGAAGCCGTTTTCGACGGCTACAAGATCGGCGCGGACATGGTCCTCGGCGAGGCCCCGGGCAAGGGCTTCGCGTACATGATGGACGGTGTCGAGGTCGGCCGCGTGAACGTCGCCGCGCGGGCGTGCGGGATCGCGATCCGCGCGTTCGAACTGGCGGTGGACTACGCCCAGCAGCGCAAGACCTTCGGCAAGGCGATCGCCGAACACCAGGCGGTGGCGTTCAAACTCGCCGAGATGGCCACCAAGGTCGAGGCCGCGCACCTGATGATGGTCAACGCCGCCCGGCTCAAGGACTCCGGCGAGCGCAACGACGTCGAGGCCGGGATGGCGAAGCTGATCGCGAGCGAATACTGCGCCGAGGTCACCCAGGACTCCTTCCGCATCCACGGCGGCTACGGCTACTCGAAGGAGTACGAGATCGAGCGCCTGATGCGCGAGGCGCCGTTCCTGCTCATCGGCGAGGGCACCAGCGAGATCCAGAAGACCATCATCAGCCGGGGTCTTCTCCGCGAGTACAAGTCCCGCTCCTGACGCTCACGTTCGCGCCTTTCGCCCGTCCTTGAGAAGATGGACCGGGACGGGCGAGAGGTGATTACGTGAGTGCTCCCTTTGGCGGAGGCGGACGCGCGGCGGGCGGACTGCCCAGGCTGCCGACACCGCCTTCAGGCTGGCCGATCGGCTCCTACGCGACCTACGGCGAGGCACAGCAGGCCGTCGGTTTCCTCGCGGAGAAGGAGTTCGGGGTCGCCGACGTGACGATCGTCGGCGTCGACCTGATGCTCGTGGAACGCGTCGTCGGCAGGCTGAGCTGGGGCCGCGTGCTGGGTACCGGTGCCGTCACGGGAGCGTGGTTCGGCCTGATCATCGGCCTGCTGCTGGGGATGTTCAACAACCAGGGCTTCGCGTGGCAGCCCCTGATCGGCGGGCTCGTGCTCGGCGTTCTGGCGTGGACGGTCTTCGCGGCCATCAGCTACAGCATGTCCCGGCGCGACTTCTCGTCCGCGAGCCAGCTGGTCGCCGGCCGCTACGACGTCCTGTGCCAGCCGCGTTCGGCCGAGCAGGCCCGCGAGCTTCTCGCGCAGCTCGCACTGCGTCCGCACCGCCCCGATCGGTGACGACGAGAGGCCCAGGGGGACCGGACCAGTGACATTCGGTGGTACGGGTACCCCTATTCGCCGTGCGATCCGCTGAATCGTTACCGATACTGCTTGCGGGCGATGATCGCCCGGAATAGGTTGCACAACACCAGTCGGGCGGACGCGTACTCCATCGTGTCCGCCCGAGCACTAGCACGTCGGGGTGCTGGCGCGCGGCTTCTTCAACGCGTCCTAGCGCCGCCACATCCCGGGCGTGCGCGCGGGTGAGGAGGCCCTCATGGGGAAGAGGATGAGCGCGAGCCGGAGCGGCCGCTCGCCGGGCCGCGCCGCCGCGCTACTCGGCGCGACAGCGCTGACGGCCGGCCTGCTGGCCGGCTGCGGATCCGGTTCCGGATTGAAGATCAATGTGTATTACGCGCCCGAGGACAATTTCCAGTCCGTTGTGGACGATTGCACCAAGGCCGCGGGCGGCCGCTACGAGGTGGTTTACAACAAGCTCCCCCGGGGAGCGGACGGCCAGCGCGAACAGATGGTGCGCCGTCTGGCGGCCGGAGATGATTCACTCGACGTACTGGGGCTGGACGTCACCTGGGTTTCCGAGTTCGCCGAGGCGGGCTGGGCCGAGGAATGGACGGGCCAGGCGAAGACCGAGGCCACCGAAGGAGTTCTGCCTGGGCCGCTCGAAACCGCCACGTGGAACGGAAAGCTCTACGCGGCGACCAAGAACACCAACGTCCAGCTGCTCTGGTACGACGACAGGCTGACCCCGACGCCGCCGAAGACCTGGGACGAGATGATCCAGCAGGCGCAGGCACTCAAGGCGCAGGGCAAACCGGCGAACGTCGTGTTCACCGGCGCGCAGTACGAAGGCCTCGTCGTCATCTACAACACCCTCGTCGAATCGGCGGGCGGCAAGATCCTCTCCGACGACGGCAAATCCGTGGTGATGGACGCGGGCGCGGTCAAGGCGCTGGAGATGCTCAAGAAGGTCACCTCGGCCGGCATCACCGACCCGTCGCTGACCAACTCGAAGGAGGACGAGGTCCGCCAGTCCTTCCAGCGCGGGAACGCCGCCTTCGAATTGAACTGGCCGTTCGTCTACGCCTCCTACGCCAAGGAGAAGAAGGACGAACTGCAGCATTTCAAGTGGACCACCTATCCGGAGTTCGAAGCGGGCAAGCCCGCCAAGACCACCATCGGTGGCTACAACATGGCGGTGAGCTCGACTTCGAAGCACAAGCCGGAGGCCTTCGAGGCCGCGCTGTGCCTGCGCAGCGCGAAGAACCAGAAGTTCTCCGCGCTCAAGGACGGTGTCCCGCCGACGCTCGAATCGCTTTACACGGACACGCTGCCGCTCGACGCGACGGCACCGCAGAGCGACGACAACCCGAGCATGGACACGAAGTACCCGATGCGGGAAACGATTCTGGACGCGCTCAAGGACGCTGCGGTGCGCCCGCTGACCCCGGCGTACCAGAACGCTTCGACGGTGTTGTCGAAGGTGCTTTCCCCGCCTTCTGAAATCGATCCGCAGAAGACGGCGGAGAAGCTGCGGGAGCAGCTCGCCGACGCGCTCCAGTCGAAGGGAGTGATCCCGTGACCGTGCAGGAAACCGCCGCTTCGGCGACGAAGAGCGGGGCGGGCAAGAAAGCCAAACCCGTTCTCAGTGAAGGAAAGAAGGCCGAGCGCAGGCTCGGGCTGTGGTTGTGCGCTCCGGCGGCGTTCGTGATGATCGCGGTGACCGGGTATCCGATCATCTACTCGATCTGGCTTTCGCTGCAGCGCTACGACCTCCGGTTCCCCGCGCAGCAGGAGTTCGTCGGGCTCGACAACTACATCGCGGTGCTGTCCAACGGTTACTGGTGGACGGCGTTCGGGACGACGATGGGGTTGACCATCGTTTCGGTGGTGATCGAGTTCGTCCTCGGGATGGGCCTGGCGCTGATCATGCACCGGACGCTGGTCGGCCGGGGACTCGTGCGGACGGTCGCCCTGATCCCGTACGGCATCGTGACGGTGGTCGCGGCGTTCTCCTGGTACTACGCCTGGACGCCGGACACGGGATATCTGGCCAACCTGTTCTTCCCCGACACCGCGCCGCTGACCGAGTACTGGCCGTCGATGGGGATCATCGTGCTCGCCGAGGTGTGGAAGACGACGCCGTTCATGGCGCTGCTGCTGATGGCCGGTCTGGCACTGGTGCCGGACGATCTGCTGAAGGCCGCGGCGATGGACGGAGCGACCGCGTGGCAGCGGTTCACCAAGGTGATGCTGCCGGTGATGAAGCCGGCGATCCTGGTCGCGTTGCTGTTCCGCACCCTGGACGCGTTCCGCATCTTCGACAACATCTTCGTGCTCACCAACGGAGCACAGGATACGTCATCGGTGTCGATGCAGACCTACAACAACCTGGTCAAGGGATTGAACCTCGGTATCGGGTCGACGATGGCCGTGCTGATCTTCATCACGGTGGCGATCATCGCGTTCCTCTTCATCAAGGTGTTCGGCACGGCCGCACCGGGTAGTGACAATGGGGGTAAGCGCTGATGGTGATGGGTGGAGCGGTCACTTCCGGCCGCAAACTCAAATGGGGCCTGGTCGACATCCTGGTCCTGGTCTTCGCGCTGGTCCCGGTGCTGTGGGTGGTTTCGCTTTCGTTCAAGACCAAGGAGACCTTGGACGACGGGAACTTCATCCCGTCGGAGTGGACGTTGCAGAACTACGCCGACATCTTCGAGACCACGGAGTTCATCCGCGCGCTGGTGAACTCGATCGGGATCGCGATCATCGCGACGGTGATCGCGGTCGTGCTCGGCACGATGGCGGCGTACGCGATCGCGCGGCTGGACTTCCCCGGCAAGCAGCTGCTGGTCGGGATGTCCCTGCTGATCGCGATGTTCCCGCAGGTGTCGCTGGTGACGCCCCTGTTCAACATCGAACGTGAGCTGGGACTGTTCGACACCTGGCCCGGGTTGATCCTGCCGTACATCACGTTCGCGCTGCCGCTGTCGATCTACACGCTTTCCGCGTTCTTCCGGGAAATCCCGTGGGAGCTGGAAAAGGCGGCGAAGATGGACGGTGCGACACCGGCGCAGGCGTTCCGGAAGGTGATCGCGCCACTGGCGGCACCGGGGGTGTTCACCACCGCGATCCTGGTGTTCATCTTCTGCTGGAACGACTTCCTGTTCGCGATCTCGCTGACCTCGACCGAAGCCTCGCGCACGGTCCCGGCGGCGTTGTCGTTCTTCACCGGGTCCTCGCAGTTCGAAGACCCCACCGGGACGATCTCCGCGGCCGCCGTGGTGATCACCGTCCCGATCATCCTGTTCGTGTTGTTCTTCCAGCGTCGCATTGTGGCGGGGCTGACGTCTGGTGCGGTGAAGGGCTGACCCATGGCTGAAATTGTGCTCGAGAAGGTGTCCAAGAAGTACCCCGACGGTGCCCTCGCCGTGTCCGAAGTGGATATCACCATCGCCGACGGCGAGTTCATCATCCTGGTCGGCCCGTCCGGCTGCGGGAAGTCCACGACGCTCAACATGGTCGCCGGCCTGGAGGACATCTCCTCCGGCGAACTGCGGATCGACGGCAAGCGCGTCAACGAAAAGGCGCCCAAGGACCGCGACATCGCGATGGTGTTCCAGTCCTACGCCCTCTACCCGCATATGAGCGTGCGGGAGAACATGGCGTTCCCGCTGCGGCTGGCGAAGGTCGCCGACAGCACCGTGCGCGCGAAGGTCGAGGAGGCGGCGCAGATCCTGGATCTGACCGGGCATCTCGACCGCAAACCGGCGAACCTCTCCGGTGGGCAGCGGCAGCGTGTCGCGATGGGACGTGCGATCGTCCGTAACCCCAAGGCGTTCCTGATGGACGAGCCACTGTCCAACTTGGACGCGAAGCTCCGCGGCCAGATGCGGACGTCGGTCTCGAAGATCCAGAAACAGCTCGGCACCACGACGCTCTACGTCACGCACGACCAGACCGAGGCGATGACCCTCGGCGACCGGGTCGTCGTGCTGCGCGGGGGCTTCGTGCAGCAGATCGGGTCGCCGCAGTTCCTCTACGACAACCCGGCGAACCTGTTCGTGGCCGGCTTCATCGGCAGCCCGTCGATGAACTTCGTGGCGGCGACGCTGGAGAACGGCGTCGCGCGCAGCGCGCTCGGCGAGATCCCGCTCACCGACCGCGTCCGGCAACTGGTCGAGGCCGCAGACGCGCCGCGTGAGGTCATCGTCGGCATCCGGCCGGAGCATTTCGAAGACGCCGCACTGGTGGACGCCTCCGCTCGTCAGGGCGCGACGTTCACCGCCCACGTGGACGTCCTCGAATCGATGGGATCGGAGAAGTTCGCGCACTTCTCCGTCGAGGGGGAGGCCGCGTCGTCGTCCGACCTCGCGGATCTCGCCGCGGACAGCGGATCCTCGGACGTCCCGGGCTCCGAGTCACAGATCGTGGCCCGGCTCTCCGCGTCGTCCTCGGCCGCGGAGAACCAGAACGTAGAACTCTGGTTCGACGCCGACAAGATCAAGCTGTTCGACGGGGCCAGCGGCAAGAATCTGACCTACACCGATTAGTCCATCCATGCTCCCGCCGCCGTCCTCCACGGAGGAGCTGCGGTCCGGGGGCTTGTCTCACATCGTCCTGCCCGGGATCAGTACTCGGTCTCGGGCAGGGCGAGCCACAGCACGATGTAGATCAGGAACTGCGGGCCCGGCAGCAGGCAGGAGAGCACGGCGAGCAGGCGGACCTTGCCCGGCGTGGTGCCGAAGCGTTTGGCGAGACCGGCGCAGACGCCGCCGATCATGCGGCCCTGGCGCGGGCGGGTCAGGCGGGTGGCCACGGGGTTACTCACGGGTTCGTCCCTCTCGGTCGTCACGGTGGGTCAGAATCGGTGGATCCGATCCGGTCCGTGAAACCCATTTTCGCCGCGTGGCGCCGTGGGCGCATCACGCCGCAGGACGAAACGCACCCTTAAGGGCGTGAAATCGACGTCAAGTACCCACCTGGGAAAACGTCGATCCCCCTGTGTTCTTCGCCCGTAAGGGGTGGTGTTCCGGGCGCTTTTGACGATACTGCTCCGGTGCCCCCGAAGAGTCTGATCGCAGTCCTCTGTGGCCTGTTCCTCGTAGCGGCTTGTTCCACGCCGGAGCCGGTCGCGACGCCGTCGCCGAGTACGGACCGCGACGAGGCCCTGACCGCCGCCGAGGCGCTCGGGGAGTACTCGTCGCTCGATTACTGCAGTCTGGTCGACCGGCAAAAGGTGATCGGCGGCGGAAACGCGGTCAAACCGCCGCTTTCCTCATTCGAGTTCTGCCGTCTCGAATTCGTCGAGGGTGCCAATCGCTACACCGTCAGCACCGGCCCGATCGTTTCCGGGCAGGATCCGAACAACCAGCCCTACGAGTACGGGGGGACCCTGCCGGAGGGCATCAGCGTCCAGCAGTCGACGTTCAACGCCGACACCGCCTGCACGCGGATGCTGACCTTCACCGACGGCATCCGGCTGTCCATCGTCGTCACCTCCGACAACAAGGATCCCGTCGACCAGGTCAATCGCTGCCGGATCGCCGACACGACGATCGGTGGCGCGGTGGAGGCGGTCACCGCGCACAAGGTGGGGCGGCTGAACCTCGACCAGCGCTCGTGGGGGCGTGTCGCCCCGTGCGCACTGCTCGACCAGCACGAACTCGACGCCGCGGCCGGTCCTGAGACCACCCCGGCCCCGGCGCTCTCCGGGCACAGCTGCATCCGCGGCAAGGTCAGCGTCGCGTTGTCGGTCGGCGCGGACACCACGCCCGGCGCGACCGAGGCACTGGGCGGGCGGCAGGTCCAGGTGACGACGTCGGGCGCGTTCTGCCAGGTGACCACGCACCGGCCGATCCCGGGCACGCCGGACCGCGTCGAACAGGCGATGCTCTCGGTCGTCGGCGTCGACGGCGCGGGCGACGCCGGATGCGCCGCGGCCCGTGAGGTCGCCGTGGCGGTGTTCCCGAAACTCCCCTGACCGCATTCAGTCCTCTGGTTGCGGTCCTTGCACGCGCAACTACCGCAACCAGAGGACTGAATGCGAGGCCGTCAGCGCAGCTTCGGCAGCCTGAAGGAGCACATCACTTCGTCCAGTGCCTCGAAGTTCAGCGGCGGATGCGGCAGCGGGGTGGCGCGGCCGGGTTCGGCTCGGAGGCCGTCCAGCAGCAGTGCGAGGCACCGGCGCCACAGATCCGGTTGGATACCGTGCGTGAACTCGATGACCGAGCCGACCATCTGGTGCAGGAGCGGCATGTCCGTCGGCACGATGTCCGCTCGGAGGGCGCCGGCGGTCTGAGCCCGCTCGACGAGCCGTGTGATCAACGGCACCATCCGCGCTTTCGCCTCGGCGACGCGCTCCTGGCCGAAGACATTCGAAAGCATGACCTCGCGTAACCCGCGGTCGCCGGCGTGCAGTTCGGCCGCGCGCCACGTGAAGCTGGTGAAGCCTTCCCACGGGTCTTCGGCGCGAAGTGCTTCTTCGGCGAACTCTCGGATCGTGTCGAACTGGTCGACGAACATGGCCTCGACCAGGTGTTCCTTACTCGGGAACCGGCGGTAGACGGTTCCGACGCCGACGCCCGCGTGATGCGCCACGTCGTCGAGGGTCGCTTCGAGCCCGCGCTCGCCGAAGACATCGCGTGCCGCCGCGATGATGCGCTGCCGATTGAGTTCAGCGTCGCGCCGCAGCGGCCGCGCCGGTGCGGCGGGAGCAAGGTCCCGAGCCATTCGTCCAGCTTAACAAACAAAGTAGAGGACGCTTCTCCGCTTTTCGGGTACGTTGGCCGACGAAAGGGGAGATACCTACTCCACATAGCTTCTTCGTCACTATCGGTGAGGAAACCGCCTTCATGTCTGAGTCATCCACCGCTGTCGTCACGCCGCCGGGGGACGCGGCCGCGCAGCACACCAACCCGCACCACGCCAGGAGATGGCTGATCCTGGTGATGATCGGTCTCGCCCAGCTGATGGTGGTACTCGACGCCACCGTCGTGAACATCGCGCTTCCGTCGGCGCAGCAGGACCTCGGCTTCTCGAACGACGCCCGCCAGTGGGTCGTCACCGCGTACGCGCTCGCGTTCGGCAGCCTGCTCCTGCTGGGCGGACGGCTCGCGGACCTCTTCGGCCGCAAACGCGCGTTCCTCGTCGGCCTGGCCGGCTTCGCGATCGTTTCGGCGATCGGTGGCGCCGCGACCAGCATCGAAATGCTGCTCGTCGCCCGTGCCGCGCAAGGTGTCTTCGGTGCCCTTCTCGCCCCGGCGGCCCTTTCGCTGCTGACGACGACCTTCACCGACCCGAAGGAACGCGGCAAGGCCTTCGGTGTCTTCGGCGCCATCGGTGGTGGCGGCGCGGCGATCGGCCTGCTGCTCGGCGGTGTGCTGACCGAGTACCTCGACTGGCGCTGGTCGATGTACGTCAACATCATCTTCGCCGTGATCGCGTTCGCCGGTTCGGCCGTGCTGCTGAAGAACGCCGAAAGCGACGGCCCGCGCCCGAAGCTCGACATCCCGGGCACGATCACCGCGTCGGCCGGTCTCTTCGGCCTCGTCTACGGTTTCGCGAACGCCGAACGCGACTCGTGGTCCTCGATCTCGGTGTGGGGCTTCCTCGCCGCCGGTGTCGTGCTGCTGACCGCGTTCGTACTGATCCAGCAGCGGGCCGAACATCCGCTCCTGCCGCTGCGTGTCCTGCTCGACCGCGACCGCGGCGGCTCCTACCTCGCGATGTTCCTGCTCGCCATCGGAATGTTCTCGATCTTCCTGTTCCTCACCTTCTACATCCAGCTGAACCTCGCGTTCACGCCGGTGCAGAGCGGGGTCGCGTTCCTGCCGATGGTCGCCACCCTGATGGCCAGCGCGACGTCGGCGACAGCCGTACTGCTGCCGAAGTTCGGCGCGAAACCGTTGGTGTCGCTGGGAATGCTGATCGCCGGACTGGGTCTGTTCTGGCTCTCGGCCATCGACACCACCAGCACCTACGCCAGCGGCGTGCTGTTCCCGCTGATGGTGATGGGCGTCGGTATCGGCCTCGCGATGGCGCCCGCGATGAGCGTCGCGACCTTCGGTGTCGACACGCACGACGCCGGTGTCGCGTCGGCGGCGGTCAACACCGCGCAGCAGGTCGGCGGCTCGATCGGGACCGCGCTGCTGAGCACGCTGGCCGGAAACGCGGCGGTGTCGTTCGCGGCCGGAAAGGTCCCCACGCCGCAACTCGCGGCCGAAGCGGCCGTGCACAGTTACACGACCGCTTTCGTGTGGGGCGGGTGGATCTTCGTGGCCGGTGCGGTGATCTGTGGGCTGCTTCTTCGGTCCGGTGCCCCGGCGAAGGCGCCTGAAGGCGCTTCGGAAGGCGCTCCGGTCGCCGTCCACATGTAGTCACCGGTGCTATGAACGGCCCGTTACTTGCAAAATTTGCAAGTAACGGGCCGTTCATTGCACGAGGGTTCTGGGAGGACGACTTCCCGGTTGAGCGGCCGGGCAGGGAGACGGTGTTGCGAAAGCCACTTTCGCAACGTTGAAGGTTGCGAAAGTGGCTTTCGCAACACCACCAGTGAGCCGAGACGCATGACGCGCACGCGGGGGAGACGTCAGCGGGACTGTGAACGCACGGCTTCGAAGACCTCGTCGTCCCACCGGTGCGTCCGGATCAGCCGGTACCGTTCGCAGGCCACCCACAGGTACGCCTCGGCGTCGGTGCGGTCGCCGATCATGTCCGCCTGCCGCAGCATCGCGAGCACCGGCACGAACTCCTCGTCGAACCACCGCTGCGCCAGCGACGCACGGTCGGAGTACTGACCCTCGTCCTGCATCAGCCGGAAACCCCATGCCTCCACGTGTTCCCCGAGCCGCGCGTAGTCCCACGGATCCGTGAACACCACCGAAGCGCGCGAGTGCCCGGAAAGCGGGACGCGGTCCAGGAACAGCCGCCGGTAGTCCTTGACGATCAGGTCGCCGCGGTACCGGATCCCGCTCGGGTCCAGTTTGGTCCGGACCTCGGTGACCATCGCTTCGATTGTGGACAGTGCCATCGCGTGTGCCACGGAAACCCGGTGGTGGCCGTCGATGATGAAATGCAGTTCGCCGACCCGGTACACCTCGATCGGCGGGATCGATTCGCCGCGCCTCGTCGCGAGCGCCAGGCGTTCCCAGCGTTCGCGGACGCGGCCGGACGTCGGCCGGAAGCGGCGGTCGAAGTCGCGGCCGCGGTCGACGCTGCCGACGATCGAATCGAGCCGGATCACGCGCGGCCCGATCTTCCGTTCGCCGAGGTAGCCGAGCGCGTCGACCACCTCGTGGAACGGCAGCATGATGTTGACGTCGTCGGGTTCGCCGCGCAGCCAGTTGGCCAGCCGCGACAACACCTGACGCCGTCGCGCGCGGAGGAAGTCGTGTTCCGCGTCAGCGCGGGGAAAACCGGTGTCCTTCATAGGAACTCCATGATCCGGTGCCCGACCACGTTGCGTACCGTGGTCCCGCCGACCACCCGGTCCGGCACGGGTTCACCGTGCGGGTGGATATGTCCGTGCAGCAACCATTTCGGCCGCAACAACTCGATCGTGCGATGGAGACAGTCGAACCCGCGGTGCGGCGGGTCCTCGCGGTCGCCGCAATGCCGCGGCGGCGCGTGGGTGAGCAGTACATCGACGTCCCGCCCGTCACGCCAACGGCGGAACCGTGCCCGGCGCACCAGACGCCGCGCACGCCGCGCCTGCTGCCGCTGTGTCCACTGGTTGGGGCCGTCGTTATAGCGGACCGAACCGCCGAGTCCGGCGAACCGGAGTCCGCCGACGTCGACGATCCGGCCGTCCGCGTTCACCCCGCCCGCCGGCCCCGGCCACACCGCCGGGAAACCGTCCTTCATGGACAGTCCCCCGTAGCGGGTGTAGCCGGACAGGTCGGGATCGTGGTTGCCGGGGACGAACACGCAGGGCACGTCGAGCGCGCCCGCCAGGAACTCCAGGTACTCGTACGGCAGGTCGCCTGCGCCGATGACGAGGTCGGCCGGGTGGTTGTGGACCGCGGAGGTCCACAACCGCTCTTCGACCTCGTCCGCGACGACCAGCGCTTTCATAGGCCCCAGCGTAAGGCCCCGGGCGCTACTTGACGCCGTGTGCGAACGCGGGGTCCTTGGCGATGATCGCGACGACGATGCCCAGCCAGACGAGGCAGAAGGCGAGCGCCCAGAACTTCAGGTTGGTCAGGATCCTTGGCATGAGGGACTCCATTGCTACCGAAAGGGGAAGAAAGGTCAGAGCCAGCGGTTCTTCCTGAATATTCGGTAGAGCAGGATGCAGACGCCGAAGATGATCGTCATCGCCATCGGATAGCCGAAGCGCCAGTGGAGCTCCGGCATGTAGTCGAAGTTCATCCCGTAGATGCCGGCGAGTGCCGTCGGGACCGCGATGATCGCCGCCCAGGCGGTGATCTTGCGCATGTCGGTGTTCTGCTGGAGCGTGATCTTCGCCAGCGTCGCGTCCACCAGGGTGGTCAGCAGTTCGTCGAAGTTCGCGACCCGCTCCGCGACGGTCGTCAAGTGGTCGGAGACGTCGCGGAAGTACGAGCGGACCTCGTCCGGGATCAGCCGCGTGTAGCCCTCGGCGAGGCGCTGCAGCGGAGTACCCAGCGGCATGACCGCGCGGCGCAGTTCCAGCACCTCGCGCTTCATGAAGTAGATCTGCTCGGCGCTCACCTTGGAGCGCGGCGCGAAGACGTGCGTCTCCATTTCGTCGATGTCCGACTCGATCGCCGTGGTGACGTCGAGGTAGTGGTCGACGACGTGGTCGGCGATCGCGTGCAGTACCGCGGACGGCCCCAGGTCGAGCCGTTCCGGGTCCTGGTCGAGTTCGCGGCGCAGCCGGGCCAGCCCCGAGTGGTTCCCGTGCCGCACGGTGATCACGAAGTCGCGGCCGAGGAACGCCATCAGCTCGCCGGTCTCGACGATCTCGTTCGCCGTCGCGGGCGACTCGTGTTCGACGTAGCGAACCGTCTTCAGCACCATGAACAGCGTGTCGTCGTAGCGTTCGAGCTTGGGCCGCTGGTGCGCTTCGAGCGCGTCCTCGACGGCCAGTTCGTGCAGGCCGAAGGTCTCCGCGATGCCCTGGATCTGCACCGCGTCCGGCTCGTGCAGGCCGATCCAGACGAACCCCGCGTGCCGCTTGCGCACCTCTTTGATGGCCTCGGCGTGCGTCCAGCGGCCGGGCAGGCGCTTGCCCTCCACGTACACCGCGCAGTCGACGACGTACGCCGAAAGGGGGACTGGGATGGGGCGCTCGGGGACGCCTTTGGCGCGGCCGTTGCTCCGGCCGCGAAGGCCTCCGAGCGAGGGAATGGCAGGCATGGGATCTCCTGGGCAGACGTCGTGCGTTGTGCGCGAAGACGACGGGCCAAGCGGTCGGGGGGCCGCTCGGCTAGGCCAGCGTTCCCGGTTTCGTCAGCCCTGCCAGGTGGGGATCCGGCGAGATGTGAAGGCGGAAACGCTGCGACTACTAGGAAGCGGACTATCGCCACTGGACATCGGGTTCCTCACCTCCTTCGGCTCGGCGGACGGTTACGCAGTGGTGTGGGTCGCGTTGACGACCCGACACCAATGGTCGAGGGTACTCCTCAACACGAAAGCCTGTCGTTCCAGGCTCACGCCGCGTTACTCGTGCAGGAGGAATGGGTGCAGTTCGGTCGCTATTACGAAGAGTTCGAGGTCGGCGCGGTCTACAAGCACTGGCCGGGCAAAACGGTCACCGAGTACGACGACCACCTGTTCTGCCTGATCACCATGAACCACCATCCGCTGCACCTCGACGCGCACTACGCCGAGGAGACCACCGATTTCGGCAAGAACGTCGTGGTCGGGAACTACATCTACTCGCTGCTGCTCGGGATGTCGGTGCCGGACGTGTCCGGCAAGGCGATCGCGAATCTCGAGGTCGAATCGCTGAAACACGTGAAGCCGACCTTCCACGGTGACACCATCTACGGCGAGACCGAGGTGCTGGACAAGACGCCGTCGAAGTCGAAGGACGATCGCGGCGTCGTCTACGTCGAGACCCGCGGTTACAAGCAGGACGGCACGATCGTGTGTGTGTTCCGCCGCAAGGTGATGGTGCCGAAGCGGTCCTACGGTGACACCCGGGGCGGTGAACAGCCCGGCCGTCCCGTGCCGCACGAATAGCCGGGTGTCACGAACGGAAGAGGAGCGCGTCGATGCCCATCGGGCTGGATGAGATCAAGAGCCGGCTGCGGAAGTTCGCGGCGGTCGAAGCGGCCGGTGTTTCGCCGCTGTACGAGCACCTGACGTCGAAGGCGGGCGAGGACGACGACGTCGCGGGGCTGCTCACCGACGCCCGCGGCGGCGAAGCTCGCGGCACGTTGCTCATGGCGACGGCGCATCGGCTCATCCAGGCCGACCCGATCCACCCGCTCTCGCGGTACTACCCGTCCGTCGGCGGGTTCGACGGCGTGGACTCGGAGACGTGGCCGCTGTTCCGCTCGTTCCTGCTGGAGCGGGCCGACCGGGCGCGCGCGATCATCTCTTCGCGCTATACCCAGACCAACGAGGTCCGCCGGGCCGCGCTGCTCTACCCCGCGGTCACGACGGCGGCGAAGGAAGCGGGCGGCAAGGTCGCGTTGCTGGAGGTCGGCTGCAGCGCAGGCCTGCTGCTCGGGCTGGACAAATTCGCCTACCGCTACCAGTGCGACGGCGGCGAGCAGCTCACCGCCGGCCCCGCGAAGGCCGCTGTCGGCCTGCACTGCGCGCTCGACCTCGCACCCGGCGCCGTCACGCCGAAGGTGCCGAAGAAGCTCACCGTCACCGCCCGCGCCGGCCTCGACCGCGCGCCGGTTGACCTGGCCGACGAGGACGAACTCGCCTGGCTCGAAGCCTGCGTCTGGGCCGACCAGCCGGACCGGATCCGGCTCCTGCGCACCGCCGCGGCCGCGCAGGGCAAGCAGCGGCCGGACCTGATCACCGGCGACGCCGTCGACGATCTCGCCTCGGCGGCCGCCACCCTGCCCGCCGACGCGCCCCTGGTCGTACTGACCAGCCACGTGCTGGCGTATCTGGGGGACCGGCGGGCGGACTTCCTCGACGCGCTGCGCGCCCTCGCCGGCGAGCGGCCGCTGTGGTGGGTCAGCGAGGAGTTCTACGGCGCGGCGCTGGAGCCGTTGCTGCCCGGGCGCGCCGAGCTGGCCGACACGAACGGCGGAACCGCGGTCCTCGGTCTCGTCCGCTGGGAAGGTGGCGGCCCGGACGTCCGCGCGCTGGCCAGGACGGCGCCTCACGGACAGCGGATGACCTGGCTCCCGGTTTAGCCTTTTCGCAGTCGGCGAAGATGTCGGGAATGCATCGGTACGGACGCCTTTCCCCTCTTGGCCTGCTTTATCGGCACGTCATTTGCCAAATCGGGCACGGCATTTGTCACGCCGACGGGACATCCCCGGTCGGCAGTACTCCCCAATCGCGGAGAGTGACGAACAGAAGTTCGGCCAGACAGCCGTCTTTGTCGAGTTCGATCAAGGTTTCGACGTCCATCCAGCGGGCATCGGTGGCGTCGTCCCCGGCACGGAGAGTGCCCCCGGCGACCGCGCAGGCGTAATCGTGGATGTCGTACCGCCCGCGGCGTGCGTGGCCGACGAATGTGCCCGGTATCACGTCGAGTCCGGTCTCTTCGCGCATCTCGCGAATCACAGCCGCTTCGTCCGTTTCGCCGGGTTCGACTCGTCCGCCGGGCACCGACCAGAGTCCCCGTCCGGGTTCATTCGCGCGCCGGATCAGCAGGATTCGCCCGTGCTCGTCGTGGACGATGCCGCCGACACAGCGGACGGTGCTGTCCGAAACGGTGTTCATTCCCGAATGGTAGACGCGGGCTTCCTGACAACGCCTGTCCTGTACACGGAGAGTAGCCGTACGGTACACTTCTCCTCGCCCACTGACCCAAGCGCGGGACTTACGTACCGCGCCGCTGTCCGGTGCGGTACAAAATGAATAGTCAGTATCCGCAGTCAGTCACCGTAAGAGACAGGATTGATCGCTGTGAACGCGAAAAAGCTCCTCACTTTCGCAGGAATCGCGTTGGTGCTGTTCTTCGTGATCGCGCAGCCTGGTCAGGCCGCGGGCCTCGTGGGAAACATCATCGGCTTCCTGCGTGACTCGGCAGAATCGGTGATCACCTTCGTCAGCAACGTCTTCAGCTAGCGGGGAGCGGATACTCTATCGGTATGTTCGCCCCACGCGATCCAGACGAGTATCTACTCGACACCGAGCGACGGGTCATCCGGATCCGCCGGCACTGGGCTGTGCTGTTGTGGGACACCTTCGAGGCGGTCGCCCTCCTGGCGATCTGCGTCCTGGTGTCCTACCTCCTGCCGCCCGCGGCGTGGGTGATCCAGAACATCCTTTGGTACGCGGCGCTCCTGGTCGTCCTGCGCTTCGCGTACATCGTGATGGAGTGGTGGGTTGAGCGGCTGGTCGTCACGGACAAACGCTTCGTGATGACCACCGGCGTCTACACCACCAAGGTGCTGATGATGCCGATCACCAAGGTCACCGACCTCACCTACGAACGTTCGGCGTGGGGCCGGATGTGGGGTTACGGGACGATGGTGGTCGAGTCGGCCGGTCAGATCCAGGCGCTGAACCGCATCGACTACCTGCCCCGGCCGGAAGAGTTCTACGACACGATCTCCGAGCTCGTCTTCGGCGACAAGCAGAAGCAGGCCGAGCGCTTCTCGATGGTCAAGGCCCAGCGTGCCGCCCGCGGCAAGAAGAAGGTCGGTTAGCGCAGGTCCCGGGGTCGCTGTGACCTGGAGCATCATCGATACTGAGCGGCGATGCGCATCGACCTGCACGCCCACTCCACCGCCTCCGACGGCACCGACAGCCCTGCCGGGCTGGTCGCCGCCGCCGCCAAGGCGGGCCTCGACGTAGTCGCGATCACCGATCACGACACCACGGCCGGCTGGGCCCCGGCCGCCGAGGCACTCCCACCAGGGCTCTCCCTGGTCCCCGGCGCCGAGCTGTCCACGATCTCCATCGATCCGGAGACCGGGCGGCACGTCAGCGTCCATCTGCTCGCGTATCTCTTCGACCCGGACTCGGCCGCGCTCGTCGCCGAGCAGACCCGGCTGCGCTCGGAGCGGCGATGGCGCTTGCGCGTGATGGCCGAGCGGATGGCGGCCGACGGGCTGCCGGTCGACCCGGACGAGATCATGGCGCTGCTGCCGGAGGACGGCTCGGCCGGACGGCCGCATCTGGCGCAGGCGCTGGTGCGCGGCGGCGTCGTCTCGTCGGTGAACGAGGCCTTCGGAAGCTATCTGGGCAACGGGAGCGGGTACTTCGTGGCGCGGCAGGACACACTCGTGGAGACGGCGATCGACATGATCGCGGACGCGGGCGGCGTGACCGTGATCGCGCATCCGTTCGCCTACACGCGCGGCGCGACCATCACCGTCGACGTGCTCGCGTCGCTGGCCTCCCATGGGCTCACCGGTGTCGAGGTCGACCACCCGAACCACGACGAGGAGACCCGCGTCCGGCTGCACGGGCTGGCGGGGGAGCTGGGGCTCGTGCGGACCGGGTCGAGCGACTACCACGGCACGAACAAGACCATCGAACTCGGCGACGAGACCACCGACCCGCTCGCGCTCGAAGAGCTCGTCTCGCGGTCGACCGGCTACGAGGTCGTGTCCCGGTGACGATCACGGACTTCTTCGACGCGCGCCTGTTCATGAGCGCGACGATCACGCTGATTGTCATCATGGACCCGCCCGGCACGGTGCCGGTGTTCCTGAGCCTGACCGGGCGGAAGTCGGTGGCGTTCCGCGCCAAGGCCGCGCGGCAGGCGGTGCTGGTCTCGCTGCTGGTGATCTCGCTGTTCGCCGTCGCGGGACAGGCGATCCTTTCGTATCTCGGCATCGGCATCCCCGCGCTGCAGGGCGCGGGCGGCCTGTTGCTGCTGCTGATCGCGCTGCAACTGCTGACCGGCAACACCGGCGGCGAGGCCGAGGCGGCCGGCGATGACGTCAACGTCGCCCTCGTGCCGCTCGGGACGCCGCTGCTCGCCGGCCCGGGCGCGATCGCAGCGACCATCGTGTTCGTACGCCAGGCCGACGGGCACGTCGGCGCGTACGTCGCTCTTGCGCTTTCGATCGTGACGGTGCACTTCGTGCTGTACCTGTGCATGCGGTACTCGGGCGTGGTCATCCGGCTGATCAAGGAAAGCGGGATCACGCTGCTCGCGAAGATCGCCGGTCTGCTGCTGGCCGCGATCGCCGTCGAACTGGTGGCGAACTCGGTGAAGGGCTTCATCGCGGGCACCTGACCGGCGGGGACGGATCGCGTTCAGCGGGCTAAACGCGATCCGCGCGCGGGGCGGCGGGGTGAAGTGCCGTGAAGGCCTCCTTCCCTACCTTGAGCGTAGGGAAGGAGGCCTTCACGGACCGGCGACGACCGGCGGGGTGAGGTGATAGCAAAGGTCCCTTGCTCTCTTCCTGGGGCTCCCCTCGGAAAAGTGTCGGTGGGGGTGCGTAGCGTTGCGGGCGGGGTGATCCGATGGAGCAGATTGGTTTCGACTTCGGCGTCGAAGCGCCGCGCAAGCTGACGAAGGTCTCGCCCGCGCGCCTCGCCACGTTCGAAGACTGCCCGCGCCGCTACCGCATGTCGTATCTCGACCGCCCGTCCCCGACACGCACCGGGGCGTGGGCGCACAGCACGCTGGGTGCGGTGGTGCACAACGCTTTGCGGGCGTTGTTCGACCTGCCGGTGATCAAACGCGTGCCGCAGCGCGCGATGGCGCTCGTCGCCGAGCACTGGAAGGACGCCGGGTTCGAGGACACCGACCAGGCCGCCAGGTATCGCGCCCGGGCCAAGGCCTGGGTCGCGGAGTACGTCGAGCACAACGACGTCAGTGTCGAGCCGGTCGGGCTGGAGCGGTGGGTTTCGGCGCCCGTCACGCTCGAACCGGGCAGCGGGCCCAGTCTCATCATCGAGGGCCGCGCCGACCGCATCGACCAGCGCGGCCGCGAACTGGTGATCATCGACTACAAGACCGGCCGCCGTGAGCCGGACGAGTACGAGGCGCGCTCTTCGCAGGCCCTGGCGCTGTACGCCGTCGCGGCCGCCAGAACGCTGCGTACGCCGTGCTATCAGGTCGAGCTGCATCACGTGCCCAGCGGGACCATCGCGGCCGCCGAGCACACCGAAGAGAGCCTCAAACGCCATCTCCAGCGTGCCGACGAGACCGCCGGAGATCTGCGGCTGGCAACGGATACCCTGGACGCGGGCGGCGACGAGGACGTGCTGTTCCCGGCCCGCCCGGGCCGCCGTTGCTCATGGTGCGACTTCCGGCCCAGCTGCGCCGCGGGCCAGGAGGCCGGGACCGCGGCTCAGCCGTGGGAGCTGCTGGCGCCCCTGAACTCCTGAGACCCGACGATTGGACAGGCGAGGACGTGTCGTCACCGGACACCGAAGAGCTCGCGACCGCACCGCCGCCCGAAGAGCCGACCGCCTCTCCCGTGGCTGAGCGCGGGCGCTTCTGGCGCGGGCTGACCGGTTCGCTCGCCGCCGGGATGGTCGTGCTGGCGGGATGTGTCCTCGTGATCGCCGCGATCTGCCTGTTCACCGGGTCGCCCGGGCCGGGACCGCTGATGCTGATCGGGCATCCGGTCGCGGCGGTGGTCGCTCTCTTGTCCCAGCGGGTCGTCGACAAGCGCAATGGCCGCGTCGCGGGCTTCGCGGGTCTCGCGGTCGTCGTGAGCGTGACCGCCGCTTTGAGTCTTTTCTGGTGGAGCTGACCACGGCAGGAAAGTGCCAATGACCGGAAAAGTGGTCTGACACGGCGAAAACTATGACTCGCTGGGCATGTTGCCGCCCAGCGAGGACGAAAGGCGCCGTTGATGACCTACCCACCCCAGCCAGAGCAGCCCCAGTACGGCCATGGCGGGCAGCAGTACCCAGAGCAGCAGCCGTACCCGCAGGGCGGTTACGACCAGAGCGGCGCGTACCCCCAGCAGCAGCAACCCCAGCAGCAGTACCCCGGCTACGGCCAGCAGCCCTACGGTCAGCAGCAGTACGGGCAGGGCTTCGGCGGGCCGCCTGTGCCGCCGAAGAACGGCAAGACCGGCCTGCTGGTGGGCATCGCCGCCGCTGTCGTGGTGCTGGTCACGCTCGGCATCACCGGGTTCGTCGCTCCGGGGTTCTTCCTCGGCGACGACAAGGCCGAAAAAGCGGCCAGCCCTGAAGGGACCGCGCAGGCGATCGTCGCCGGCATCAACGCCCACGACAAGACCGCGTTGACGGCGCTCAAATGCGGGAACGCGGAAAAGGACATCGATCAGATCATCGATCGAGTCGGCGACGCGTCGGACGCCGCGCTCGGCGAGGTCACGAAGGTCTCCGAAACCGAGTACAAGGTGGCCGTCACGGTGAGCATCGAAGGGCGACCCGCTACCGGCACCGGCACGATCGTCGACGCGGGCGGCAACTGGTGCTGGAAAGAAGTCAGCCGCCTGCGCACCAAATCCTCGACGCGGTGACCGTATCCACCGAGCCGGGGGAGCAAGGGACCTTTGCTATCGCCTCGCGGTCACTTGAGGGCGGCCAGCGTGGCGCCGCGCTGCTCGAGTAGCACCGGCCCGACCGAAGACAGCTGCACCGGGCCGGTGTAGCCGTGCCTGTCGACGCCGACGGTGCGGATCGTGGTGCCGGTCAGCTCATCGAGGACGGCGAGGCCGCCCTGGATCGGCACGACCAGCTGGTCCCCGAAGGTGACGCCGGGGCCGACGGAGTTGTCGAGCGTCCATCGCGGCGTGAGGTCGTCGCGCGAGAACGCCATCGTTTTCGAGCCGGTGGACCAATAAACGCCCTGTGCGGTCCACGCGGTCGTCATGATGCCGCCCACCGGGTCCTGCGCGATGTCCGCGGCCGGGACGTCGAGCGGGTACGCCGACTTCTGCATTCCGTCACCGCCGTAGATGACCAGCAGTTTCTGTTCCGGCAGCACGATCAGCGCGAGATCGCCGGACATCGCGACGACTTTCGCGTTCTTCCCGGCGAGCACGGTGCTGTAGTCGACCTTCGGCTCGTCGGCCTCGTCGTTGGTCGCGCTGTAGACGGTGAAGCGGTCGGCCGGGTCGCCGGGGCAGCGTTCGATCACGCCGATCTTGCCCGACGCGGCGGCCACGGTGCCGTACGTGCAGCCCGTCCGGGGCTGCTTGTTCGGCTGGACGACGGCCGGGACCTCGCCGTATTCCATGCTCTTGACCAGGTCGTCGCGCCAGGTGTTGAGCAGCTTCTTGCCGGTCGTGGTGACGTGCGAGCCGTCGACGACCAGCCGCGTGCCGAGTTCGGCGTCACCGTTGCGCTGCGCGGTGCGGCGGCCGGTGCCCGAGTCGAGCTGGGTGACCTCGCTGCAGCCGGTTTCCTTGCGGTACACCGCGTCCACCTTGATCCCGGTGAGCGCGACGGTGCACAGCTCGAGATCGCGGGAGTAGCGCCACCGGACGTCCCCGGTGTACGGGTCCCGTCCCAGCACTTCGCCCTTGTCGGCGGTGACGACGTTGTTGGCCTCGCCGATCGGGACCGGCGTCGCCGAACTGGGCGCCTGCCACAGTTCGGTCAGTGAGCCGGGTACCTCGGCCGGCGCCGGGGGGAGGCCGGGCGGCTGGGTGGCGGCGACCTGCGCGACCGTCGCCGCGTTGTCGCTGTTCACGCCGATGACCACGCCGGTGACGGCGACGACCACCACGATCACCGCGACGATCACGCGATCCCGGCCGCGGTTCCACGGAGAGCGCCGGGCGCGCTTCCCGCCCAGCGGCGGCTCGGTGGCCACCGGCGGGACGGGTTCCGCGTCCAGCACGTCTTCGGTGCCGATCGTGGCCGCGGACTCGGTGGCCCCGGAATTCTCGGTGTCTTCCGAGGTCACCGGCTCGCGGCCGTTCGACGTCCGTTCGGGTTCAGCGGGCACGGGCCGCACCGGATCCTTGTCCGGCGCGGCGTCCCAAGGTTCGCTCACGTGCCCCTAGCTCCCCACGTCTGCGCTGAAGATGCTCAGTCTGCCGACGCAGGTGTATCAGAAGTCGCCGAGGGACGGCGACGGCGGCGTCGGCGAGCGGGGCGTTCGGCGCTGTCGCCGGACTCCTTTTCGGCGGCCGGACCG
>NZ_JACBXD010000034.1 GCF_013870525.1 Amycolatopsis pittospori | reverse complement strand
GCTGGAGCCGGTCGCCGCCGTCCTCGCCGCCGCCGTCGGTGCGGTGGGCGCCGTGGCCGTGGTCCGGTTCGAGGACCTCGCGGAGCTCTTCGCCGGCCCCGTTCCCGACGCACGCTGACCTACGAACCGCATTCAGAGGACTATTGAGGGGTAAGGCGAACGTGTCCCTGACGCGGGCGAGGCGCCGGCCCGCGTGACGCGACACCGCACTCGCGTGCCCAGACACGGATCTCGCGTGCTTGGAGACGGAACTCGCGTGCTCAGACGCCGCACACCCGAATGTCGTCGCCAAGCACGCGAGTCCCGTCTCCGAGCACACGAGATCCAGGCCCAAGCACGCGAGTCCCGCCTTCGCGCCCGCAGTCACCCCGGCGAACGACCCCGTTGCCCACTATCCCACTTGAGTTGCGAAAGCCACTTTCGCAACCTTCAACGTTGCGAAAGTGGCTTTCGCAACACCCGCCTCGTGGCCGGACGCAACGATCGGCACCGACCACGCCACCTTTGCCGTACCCCTCGATAAATGCGGTTCGGGTCAGGCGGCGAACACCTGCGAGTCGTCCGCGAAGGCCTTGAACTCCAGTGCGTTGCCCGCCGGGTCCAGCAGGAACATCGTCCACTGTTCACCTGTCTGTCCCTCGAACCGCACGTAGGGCTCGATGACGAACTGGGTCTTCGCGGCGCGAAGCCGGTCGGCCAGCTTCTGGAATTCCGGCACGGTGAGGATCAGGCCGAAGTGGGGGACCGGAACTTGGTGGCCGTCGACGGGGTTGTGGATCCGCTGCGGGCGCTCCGGCGCGACATGCGTGACGAACTGGTGCCCGTGCAGGTTCCAGTCGATCCAGGTCTCGGAGCTGCGGCCCTGGTCGAGGCCGAGCACGTCGCCGTAGAAGGTGCGGGCGGCGGCCAGGTCGTCGACCGGCATGGCGAGGTGGAAGCGCGGGATGGGGGAGTCGAGGACGGTCATACCCAGGGGATCCTTTCCAGCGGGACGTGTTCTTGTCGCAATGTTAACATTAGGACAAAGTGTGGGCCCGCTACGATCGGGCCGCCCAGAGGAAGGATCACGATGAGCGAACCCGGCCGGGTGGTGCCGGCGCGTCGTCGCGGGTTGGCCGACGAAGTCGCCGACCGGGTCAGGGACGCCATCTTCGGCGGCGCCTATCCGCCCGGCGCGCAGCTGCGTGAGGTGGAGCTTTCGGCGGCGCTCGGGGTCAGCCGCGGACCCGTGCGCGAGGCGTTGCTCAAATTGGAGCGCGAAGGTCTCGTTCGCAGCGAATGGCATCGCGGCGCGATCGTCACGGCACTGTCCGAAGTGGACGTCGCCGAACTCGACAGTCTTCGTTCGGCGCTGGAACAACTCGCCGTCCAGCTGGTGGTCGTCAACGCCTCCGACGCGGACCTCGCCGGGATCGACGAGATCGTCGGGCGGATGGACCGGGCGCGTGACGAGCACGAGATGGTGCGTTGCGACATCGACTTCCACGACGCGGTCTACGCGGCTTCGGGACACAGCCGGCTCATCGAGGCATGGCAGGCGATCCGCTCACAGGTGCACCTGTTCCTGCTCACGCGGATCGGCGTGAATTCCGACGGCTACCTGACGAGCATCCCGGCGGAACATCGGCAGTTGGCGTCGGCCCTTCGTGCTCGTGACGGCGAGAAGGCGCTCGAACTGTTCGCGGCGCATCGCGGGCAGGCCCTCGACGTGCTCACCGGGAAGTAGTCAGAGGGCGATGCTCATCCAGCCGGACGGCGCGACGGCCGGATCCTGCAGCCTCAGCCGGACGGCCGTGGCGTTCCGCGTGCGATGCTGCGCGGAATAGAGTTCGAGAGCCCGGTTCCAGGCGAGACGGGATTCCCCGACGTTCCCCAGTTTGTGGTACGCGTCGCCGAGGTTCGCCTGGATTCCCGCCTCGTCGTACGCGCCGGCCGTTTCGTGGACCAGTTCGAGCGCGGAGCGGTAGTAGCCGAGCGCCTTCGCGTGCTCGCCGGCCTGCTGCGCGATGCAGCCGAGACTGTCCAGCGTCACCGCTTCGGCTCGCTGGTGCCGATAGCGGCGAGCGAGCAGGAGCGCCTGTTCGCAGAACCACGCCCCACGTTCGGGGCGCCCGAGCCTGGCGTAGAGCCGTCCCGCCGAATTGAGCGCGTCGGCCTCGCTCATCTTGTCGTGGCCCGCCCGGTAGAGCCGCAGGGAGCGGTGCGCGTGTGGCAACGCCCGGCGCGGCGAGTTCCGCTGATCCCAGAGCCAGCCGAGCGCGCGGTGGACGTCGGCGAGCAGACCGACGGAGTCCGCCTGGCCCGCCAGCGCGAGTGACGCGCGCAGATGGTCGAAGGCGTCGGTGTATTCGCCGACGCGCGCGTACGCGGTGCCGAGTCCGAGATGCGCTTTGGCCAGCGAGACCGGTTTTCCGATCAGCTGGGCCGCGTCGAGCGCGGCCTGCCAGACGGTGACGTCCTCCCGGAGATGACCACGGACGACGTGGAACGCGGTGAGCGCGTCGGCGATGGAGTACACCGCCGTATGCACGCCGAATTCCACGCCTTTCTTCAGCGCGGACAGCAGGCAGGTGTGCTCGGCGTCGAACCACGCCAGCGCGGCGGTGCGATTCTTGAAGGCGACCGGACCACCGGCTTCCGGCGACCTCCCGGGCCGCAGCACGCGTGCCGCTGCCTCGGCGGTGCCGAGGTAGTAGCCGGTCAGCCGTTCACAGGCGATTTCGCGCGCCGCGTCGTCGGCCAGTTCGCTGACCGACAACCGCACCAGGTCGTGGATCCGATAGCGACCGGGTACGTGCTCCTGTAATAGATGCGCGCCGACCAGGGTCCGCAGGACGACGCGGGCCGACGGCCGGTCCAGTCCGGCCAGCGCGGCCGCCCCGGGCAGCCCGATGTCGGGGCCGGGCGCCATCCCCAGCAGTACGAACGCTTGGGCCACTTCGGGTTCCAGTGCGTCACGGGACCAGGACAACACCGTGCGGACGCTGGCGTTCAGATCTCCGGCGTCGAGAGCGTCGAGCCGCGCGTTGGTGTCCCGAAGTTCCTTGGCCAGGATCTCCAAGGGGAACCCGGGTTCGGCCGCCGCTCGTGAGGCGACGATGCCGACCGCCAGCGGTAACCCGGCGCACCAGCGCACGAGTTCGTCGACGGCGCCGGATTCCGCTTCGACGCGGGACTTCCCGAGATGACGGGCGAGCAGTTCCCTGGCGCTCGTCTCGGCGAAGAGGTCCAAACCCACCGGTCCGGCGCCGAGTACACCGAGACCGGCCAGCCGGTTCCGACTGGTCACGAGCACGGCGCAGCTCTCGGTCCCGGGCAGCAGCGAACCTACCTGCGCGCTGTCGCGCGCGTTGTCGAGCAGGATGAGCAGCTTGCGGTCCGCCACCAGACTGCGGTAGAGCGCGACCTGGCCGTCTTCGTCGACCGGGATCGCGGACGGGGCGACGCCGAGCGCGTCGAGGAAACCCCGCACGGCGACCATCGGCGGCATCGGTGTGCCGGACGGGTCGAAGCCCCGCAGGTTCACGTAAAGCTGTCCGTCGGGGAAGCGGTCGATGTTCTGGTGCGCCCAGCGCAGGGCGAGCGAGGACTTTCCGATACCTCCGGGGCCGATGATCGTCGCCACCGGCATCGTCTCGCCCCGCACTTCGACGACGTCGGTGACAGCCGCCATTTCCCGGTCCCGGCCGACGAAACACCTCGGCGGCGCGGGAAGTTGCCGGGGGACCGGGGTCTGCCGCGACGTCCGGTGTTCCGGTGGCAGCCGTGGCGCGGGAAGGCAGGGCTGGACGACGTCGAGCCCGGCGTCCGCGGTCAGGATGCGCTGATGCAGTTCGCGGAGTTCGGCGCCCGGGTCCGCGCCGAACTCGTCGGCGAGACGGCGTCGCGTGCGCTGGTAATGGTCCAGGGAATCGGCCTGCCGCCCGGCGCGGTAGAGCGCGAGCATCAGCTGCGCGGCCATCCGTTCGTCGAGCGGGTGGGCCGCCGCGCGTGCGGAGACCTCGGGCAGCACCGAATTGTGCGAGCCCAGGCACAGCGCGAGGTCGGTGCGGTCGAGTTCGGCGGCGAGACGTTCGGCTTCGAGGGTCTGGCGCATCGTCGCGCACCAAGGAGTGTCGATGTCGGCGAAGGCGTCACCACGCCACAGATCCAAGGCCTCGTCGAGCAGGACCTCGTCGTATCCGGCCGGATCCCCGCCCGAACGGGCCCGGGCGAGCAGGGAACGGAAACGGTGCAGATCGACGGCGTCCGGATCGACCCGCAGGACGTATCCGCTCGCCTGTCTGCCGATCTCGACGTCGCCCGCGCCGGCCAAAGCCTTGCGCAGCCGGGAGAGGTAGCTGGCGAGCGAACGATGGGCGCGGTGCGGTGGCCGGTCCGCCCAGACCCGTTCGGCGAGCTGATCGGTGGAAACCGGCCGGTTGGCGTCGGCGAGAAGGGCGCCGAGCACACAGCGTTGCAGGGCATGGCCGAGGTCGACGGCTTGGCCGTCGACGAAGGCCTCGATCGTGCCGAGCACTCGGAACCGGACTGTCACTTCGCCCCCAGATTCGTCTTTGTCCGTTCCTGGATACAGGTCACCACTTTGTCGACGGCAGTTTTGCCGTCACCTCGGTGTTCAACATCCGCTCAACAGACGCTCAGCCGCGCCCGGGCACGGTTGTCCTGCCCATGAACCGGGCGAGGAGAAAAGGGAGATTCCATGCGCAAGAGTGTCGCCGCCGTTCTCGTGACCGCGGCCACCGTGGCCGGGATGGGCTTCGCCGTCACGCCCGCCAACGCCGCGGGCAGCTGCAGCTCGGGCAACATCTGCCTGTTCGAGAACAACGACTACAACCAGGGGAACACCAACCACTGGCGGGACTTCCGCGGCAACGTCCGCAACTTCAACGACTACAACTGGGTCGGGTCCAACGACAACATGGACAACGAGACCAGCTCGATCAAGAACCGTCGCGGGTGCACCATCACCCTTTACCAGCACATCGCCTGGGAAGGCGCGAACAGCGACTTCTCCAACGGGGCCAACGACGGCTTCCTGGCGAACAACTCGGTCGGCGACAACCGCGCGTCGTCCATCGACAGCTGGTGCGACTGATCCGAATGACTCCGCAGGGCCTGGCTCCCCAGTCCGGGCCCTGCGGTCCTTTCCCGGAAGGCTCTGCAACGCGATGACTTTCCTCAAACGCGGTTCGTTCGCCGCGGTCGTGATCGCGGCCGCGCTGTTCCCGCTCGCGGCGTGCGCGGGCGAAGACGAGGCGCCGCCCGCGCCCGCCGCCCCGGCGTTCCGTCTCGCGCTGCCGTTCGACCGGTATCAGTGGACGCCGCAGGAGAAGCAGACCCGGGAACTGGCGCGCTACCGCCTGGTCGGCCAATGCGTGCGCGACCAGGGCATCGACTTCACGATGCCGGAGCCCAAGCCGGCGTCGGAGGCGGCGGGCTTCTACGACAACAGCAGGCGTTACGGGGTGCTCGACGAGGGCCTCGTCGCCACGTTCGGCTACCACCTGCCCACGACCGACGAGGGCAAGGAACGCGGCAAGAAGAACAACAAATGGAACGGCGAGGTCCCCCGGGACCAGGAACTGGCGATCTACGGCACCGGTGAGGACGATCCCGGCTGCTACGGCAAGGCCGACGCCGAACTCGCCGAGAACGTGCCCGCGGCCGACACCGAGTGGCTCGGTGACCGGAACGAGCAGTCCCTCAACGAGACCGAGGAGGCCGGCGCCGTCGTCCGTGCCAAGGCGGCGTGGAAGGACTGCATGGCTCGCGAGGGGTACTCCTACGACGTCCCGCGGTCGGCCAGCGGCGATCCGAAATGGAAGCTCGAACTGTCGAAGATCGGCGAAGAGGAGCGAAAGGTCGCGCTCGCCGACGTTCGGTGCAAACATTCCACCGGGCTGGTGACCGCCTGGAGGGACGCCGAGACGGCCTGGCAGAACCGGCTGATCCAGGCCGAGCCCGAGCGGTTCCGGCAGTTGCAGGCGGCCAAGGAAGCGACGCTGGCGGCCTCGCGGCGCATCGCTTCGTGACCCGTCCCCGACGTGAGGAATCAGCGTGAAGACCCTGCTCGGTGTGCTGTCGGTGGTGTCCGTGCTGGTGAGCGGCGGGACGGCCGCCGCCGATACGCCGTTCGCGTCGGCGGTCTTCAAGGCCACGCACAACAGCTATTCGGGGAACGTCGAGGGCGCGAAGAACTCGCTGCCCTATCAGCTGGACCGCGGCGTCCGGTACCTCGAACTCGACATCCACGACAACGGCTACGGCTCGTCGGGTGACTACGGCGTCGGGCACGACAGCCCGGGGCATCAGGTCGACCACAGCGGTGGGAACCCCGCGTCGAACGGCCTCCGGGAGTGGCTCCGGACCGTCGACACCTGGTCGGCCGCGCATCCGGACCACGCGCCGATCGTGGTCATGCTGGATCTCAAGGACGACCTGACCGACAACGCGTCGTTCGCGGCGGGGAACCTGTCCGCGCTCAACAAGGAACTGGCCGGGGTCTTCGGTTCGAGGCTCGTCCTCGCCAAGGACCACCCGTCGGGGCTGCCTTCGGTCGACGCGCTGCGCGGGAAGGTGCTGACGCTGCTCTCGGGTGACGGCAAGAGCCGCACCGAATACCGCCGCGACGTCGGCTACCACCCGGCCGTCGCGCTGAACGGGCGCGGGCAGATCGTCGAGGTGCACGATTCCGGGTCGGGCTCGCTCTGGTACTGGACCGGCACCTACGGCGCGGACGGACGCGTGACCTGGCTGCGGCACGGCCGGTTCGACACCGGCAAGACGCCCGCCGTCGCGCTCAACGACAACGGTCAGCTGGTCGAGGTGCACGATTCCGGGTCCGGCGCGCTCTGGTACCGGACCGGGAAGCTCGGCTCGGACGGGGAGATCACCTGGTCGATCAGCCGGAAGTACGACTCCGGCGTGCTGCCGACCGTGCGGTTCACCGATCCCGCGTCGACCACCGTCCGGGAGATCCACCGCAGCCAGGGGAGCAGCCAGAACTGGGCGTGGAAGGGCGTGTTCGACGGGGACGGCGTCGTCTGGAGCGGGAACGCGAAGACGTCCGATGCCCGGTACGACGTCACCGTCGCGACGCGGGGTTCTTCGCGGGTCTCGGTGTGGACCGGTGCCGACGGGGCGTCGTCCGCGCAGACTCTGCGGTACTCGACGGACCGGGTGACCGGGCAGCGGATCCGGTACGAACAGACCGCCTTCGTCGAGTTCCAGGAGGGGAACAGTGCCGAGCTGAAGCAGGACGCGCTGTTCTACGCGGCGCCGGCCGGGAGCAAGTCGTTCATCACGGCGTCGAGGCAGGCCGGGCGGGTCGTGCGGGGCTGGGACTTCGACTCGGCCGGGCAGGCGACGTCGCCACTGGCGAACTATCCGGCGACGAACCGGCCGTACGAGGGTTGGTACCTGGAGCTGACGGCGGGCGCGGTGCGGTAGTCCAGGGATCGCAAGTCCGTGAAGGCCTCCTTCCCTACTCTCAAGGTAGGTAAGGAGGCCTTCACGGACGTCTGGAGGCGGGACCTCGACCCTGGGCGGAACCCCCGGCCGGGTAGTACGGTGCCAATCCACCGATAACCCGGCTGACGTGGCAATCGCCAACCCCGGCGCCACCGGGGACGAAATGGCGTTCAGGGGCTTGACGGCAAGCTTGACCAAGGCTTAACTCAAGCCCTGAAATAAGGCGTGTCCCGTGTCACACACGGGTACGCGGCTTGGCCACTCACCCCGAGGACCATCGATGCGAATCGGAAAGATCGCTCCCGCGCTCGTCCTGGCGCTGGCGGCCGCCGCCACGACGGCGTGCGGCGGCGACACGTCGTCCAGCGCTCCCAAGGAGCTCGTGTACTGGGCGTCCAATCAGGGCACCAGTCTCGACAACGACAAGGCAGTCCTGCAGCCCGAACTCGACAAGTTCGAGAAGGCCTCCGGGATCAAGGTCAAGCTCGAGGTCGTCCCGTGGACGGATCTGCTCAACCGGATCCTCGCGGCCACCACCTCCGGTAAGGGCCCGGACGTGCTCAACATCGGCAACACCTGGTCGGCCTCGCTGCAGGCCACCGGGGCGTTCCTGCCGTTCGACGACGCGGCGCTGGAGAAGGTCGGCGGCAAGTCGCGGTTCCTCGGCCCGTCGCTGGCGGCCACCGGGGCGAACGGTCAGCCGCCGGTCGGCGTACCGCTCTACGGTCAGGTGTACGGCCTCTACTACAACAAGAAGCTCTTCGCGGAGGCCGGCATCACCAAGCCGCCCGCCACCTGGGAGGAGCTCGTCGAGGACGGCAAGAAGCTCACCAAACCCGACAAGGGCCAGTGGGGTCTCTCGCTCCAGGCGGGCCAGGTCACCGAGAACAGCCACCACGCGGCGATCCTCGGCGCCCAGCAAGGCGCGCAGTTCTTCAGCCCGGAAGGCAAACCGCAGCTGGCCTCGGACCCCTCGGTCGCGGCCGTGCAGCAGTTCGTCGACCTGATGCAGAAGGACAAGATCGTCAACCCGTCCAACGCGGAGTACGCCGACACCGCCAAGTCTCTCAAGGACCTGTCCGACGGCAAGGCCGCGATGTTCATGAACCAGGCCTCCGCGGGCTCGTTCAAGAACATCGGGATGGACATGGCCAACCTCGGTGTCGCGCCGATCCCGCTGCCCGCCACCCCACCCTCGGCGGGCCGGAAGGTGACGAGCTTCGTCGCGGGCATCAACATGTCGGTCTTCAAGGGCACCAAGAACCCGGACGCCGCACTGGACTTCGTGAAGTTCATGGTCTCGGCGCCGGAGCAGGCGCTGCTCAACAAGACCTACGGCTCGCTGCCGACCGTCCAGGACGCCTACAGCGACGCGGCGTTCCAGACCGAGGACGTCAAGGTCTTCCAGAGCGTGCTGGCGAATTCGTCCGAGCCGATGCCGCAGGTGCCGCAGGAGTCGCAGTTCGAGACGCTGATCGGCACCGCGATGAAGGCGATGTTCGCCGACGTCGCCGCGGGCAAACCCGTCGACGGCGCGAAGATCCGGGACCAGCTGAACCAGGCGGATCAGCAGATCGCGGCCGGTAGTTGATGCCGACCACGCTCGACAGCGCCCCGGCCGTGAAGGCGGCCGGGGCGCCCGGACCCCAGCGCACCCGGCGTAAACGCCGCCGGGTCGCGCTGCCGTATCTGCTGCTGCTTCCGGCGATCCTGCTCGAACTGCTCGTCCACCTGATCCCGATGCTCGCCGGGCTCGCGATGAGCTTCTTCAAGCTGACGCAGTTCTACATCCGGGACTTCACCTCCGCCCCGGCGGCGGGGATCGACAACTACAAGTTCGTCCTGGACTTCGACTCCGCCGCGGGCAAGGCGCTGCTCGACTCGTTCTGGATCAGTGTCCTGTACACCGTCCTCTCGGTGGGGTTCTGCTGGCTGTTCGGCACTTCCGCCGCCGTGCTGATGCAGAAGGACTTCCGGGGACGCGGCGTGCTGCGGACCCTGTTCCTGGTGCCGTACGCGCTGCCGATGTACGCCGCGGTGATCACCTGGTCCTTCATGTTCCAGCGCGACACCGGCCTGGTGAACAGTCTGCTGGGCACGGATTCCTTCTGGCTCATCGGGGACAACAGTTTCTGGTCGCTGGTGGTCGTCTCGGTCTGGCGCAACTGGCCGTTCGCGTTCCTGATCGTGATGGCCGGGCTGCAGAACATCCCCGGGGAGCTCTACGAGGCGGCGGCGATCGACGGAGCGGGCTGGTGGCGGCAGTTCCAGGCGATCACCCAGCCGATGCTGCGGCCGGTCAACCAGGTGCTGCTGCTGGTGCTGTTCCTGTGGACCTTCAACGATTTCAACACGCCGTATGTCCTCTTCGGAGCGTCCGCGCCGAAGGAGGCGTCCCTGATCTCGATCCACATCTACCAGAGCTCGTTCGTCACCTGGAACTTCGGCCTCGGCTCGGCGATGTCGGTGCTGCTGCTGGTGTTCCTCCTGATCGTCAGCACCGTCTACTTGGGACTGACCTCGCGGAGGAGGAACGCAGGTGTCTGAACCTCGCTGGGTCCCGTGGGCCCGCCGCTTCGTCCTCGGCTTCCTCGCCCTGTTCACCCTGGTGCCGCTGTACGCGATGGTCTCGTCGTCGCTGAAACCGCTCGGCGACGTCCAGGGTAAATGGGAATGGTTCCCGACGACGCTGACCATCCAGCCGTTCTTCGACATCTGGGACACCATCCCGCTCGCCGAGTACTTCATGAACAGCCTGGTCATCTCGGGTTCGGCGGCGATCCTCTCGGTGCTGATCGCGATCTTCGCGGCGTACGCGCTGAGCCGCTACCGGTTCCGCGGCAAGAACTTCTTCAAGATGACCGTGCTGTCCACGCAGATGTTCCCCGGCATCCTGTTCCTGCTGCCGCTGTTCCTGATCTTCGTCAACATCGGCAACGCCACCGGCATCGTCCTCTACGGGTCGAGGCTCGGGCTGATCATCACCTATCTGACGTTCTCGTTGCCGTTCGCCATCTGGATGCTCGCCGGCTACATCGACTCGATCCCCAAGGAACTGGACGAGGCGGCGATGGTCGACGGCACGGGGCCGATCGGCGCGCTCGTCCGGGTGGTCATCCCGGCCGCCATGCCGGGCATCGTCGCGGTGGGGATCTACTCGTTCATGACGGCCTGGGGCGAGGTCCTGTTCGCGTCGGTGATGACCGACTCCGGCACACGGACCCTCGCCGTCGGTCTCCAGGAGTACTCCACGCAGGTGCAGGTGTACTGGAACCAGGTCATGGCCGCCTCGCTGATCGTCTCGGTCCCGGTCGTCGCCGGATTCCTGTTGCTCCAGCGCTATCTCGTCGCCGGGCTCACCGCCGGCGCCGTGAAGTAGCGCGCCAGATCCCGTCCACGTCGCTTCGTCCGAGAGAGGTCTGCCTTGAATCTGCACCTACCCGCCGATTTCCTGTGGGGTGCGGCCACCGCCGCGTACCAGGTGGAAGGCGCCGTCGACGTCGATGGCCGCCTCCCGTCCATCTGGGACGACTTCGTCCGGGTCCCGGGTGCCGTCCTGAACGGTGACACCGCCGACGTCGCCTGCGATCACTACCGCCGCTGGCCCGAAGATCTCGACATCATGAAGCGACTGGGCCTGGACGCCTACCGCTTCTCGGTGGCTTGGCCCCGCGTGATCCCGACCGGCCGCGGCGAGGTCAACGCGCGCGGACTCGGATTCTACGACCGGCTGGTCGACGCGCTGCTCGAAGCCGGGATCCGGCCGTTCGCCACGCTGTTCCACTGGGACCTGCCCTCGGCGCTGCAGGCGAACGGCGGCTGGCCCGAGCGCGACACGGCCTACGCCTACGCCGAGTACGCCGCCGTCGTCGCGGCGAAGCTGGGTGACCGGGTCAAAGACTGGAACACCGTCAACGAACCCCTGTGCTCGGCCTGGCTCGGTTACCTCGAAGGCCGGTTCGCGCCCGGTGTGAAGGACCTCAAGCAGGCCATCCACGCCTCACACCACCTTCTGCTCGCGCACGGGCTGGGCGTGCAGGCGATCACCGCCAACGCCGCCGAACCGGCGAACATCGGTCTCGTGGTCAACCTCAGCGGCATCGAGCCCGCGTCGGATTCCACCGCGGACGTCGAGGCGGCGGTCCGGATGGACGGCCACGTCAACCGCTGGTGGCTCGACCCTTCGAACGGGCGCGGCTACCCGGCGGACATGATCGAGGTCTATGGCGTCGAGCCGCCGGTGGTCGGCGACGACCTCGAGGTGATCTCGGCCCCGGTCGGCTTCCACGGGCTGAACTACTACTTCCGCCAGATCGTCGAGGACGATCCGGACGGTGCCGCGCCGCGCGCCCGTCAGGTGCCGGTGGAGGGTGCCGCCACCACCGCGATGGGCTGGGAGATCCACGGCCAGGGTCTGGCGGATCTGATCCACCGTCTCGCCAACGAATACGGCGCGCGAGCCATCTACGTCACCGAGAGCGGCGCGGCCTTCGACGACAAGGTCGCCGAGGACGGCTCGATCGACGACGCCGACCGCGTCGCGTACCTGGAGGAACATCTGGGCGCGGTGGCCGGTGCCGCAGAAGCTGGTGCGCCGGTGAAGGGCTACTTCGCCTGGTCGCTGCTCGACAACTTCGAGTGGGACAGCGGGCTGAGCAAACGGTTCGGGCTGGTCCGGGTCGATTACGACACCCAGGTCCGCACGGTCAAGGCGAGCGGCCACCGTTACGCCGAGATCATCGCCGAGCACCACGGCCGCCCGGAGTTCCTCGCTTAGTGGATGCTTAGCGCCCTCTGTGAGAGTCCACCCCACTCCGGGTGTCGATCCGAGGAACAGAGGTCGAAGACATGGCAGTGAAAGAGAACCTGAAGAAGCTGGCGATCGTCGGGGCATTGGCCGCCACCGCCTCCGGCACCGTGCTGACGGGAACGGCTTCCGCGGCACAGGAGAAGGTGTGCAGCGGTAGTTACTTCTGCAACATCACCGATGGCGGTGGCACCTATGTCGGGTACGTGGATGCCTACCGTGGCACCAGGACCCAGGGGATGTACGGCTTCTTCGAGGTGTTCGCACCCGGCGAGGCTCCCCGGACGGGCGTGACGGACAGAGCCACCACCAAGCGCTTCCCGATCAGGAAGTCGTACGGCGGCGGTCTGATCTGCCTGCGGTTCTTCGAAATGGTCGCGGGCGCGGCGAGGGAGCGCGGCGCGGCGGCCTGCACGTCCATCCCGATCGGCTAGTCGTCCGGCGGTTCGTGCGGGCGGATGGATCCGGTGCCCCGGATTCGTCGCCCGCTACGAACGGACGGCTCGCGAAACCTCCTAGGGTCGCCTTGAACGAGGCGATCCTAGGAGGCGAAGCATGCGGACACTCTTGCGTGGCGGTCGTGTCATCGACCCGGCGACGGGCTTCGACGGTACGGCCGACGTGCTGGTGGTCGACGGGGTGGTCACCGCCCTGGGGGAGGGTCTGCCCGCGGAACCGGGCGATACGGAGATCGACGTCTCCGGGCTCGTCGTCGGACCGGGGTTCATCGACCTGCACAGCCACGTGCACACCATCGCGGGCCAGCGGCTGCAGGCGATGGACGGCGTCACGACCGCGCTCGATCTCGAAGCCGGGCTGATGCCGATCGAGCGCGCCTATGCCGAGGCCGCCGCGGCGGGACGTCCACTGCACTACGGTTTCTCCGCGTCCTGGGGTTCCGCTAGGGCCCAGGTGCTCGCCGGGATCGAGCCCGACGCCACTATCGACAGCGGCCTCGCGGTGCTCGGGAATCCGGCCTGGCAAAGGTCTTCCTCGCCGACCGAACTGGCAGCGTGGTTGTCCCTCGTGGAGGGTGAACTGGCCGCGGGCGCGCTCGGGGTCGGTGTGCTTCTCGGCTACGCGCCCCTCACGGACCCCGGTGAGTTCCTGGCGCTCGCCCGGCTCGCCAAGGCGGCCGGGGCGCCCACGTACACGCACGTTCGCGAACTGGTCGAGGTCGACCCGGCGACGCCCGCGGACGGCTCCGAGGAGATCGCGATCGTCGCTGCCGAGACCGGCGCGGCCATGCACCATTGCCACGTCAACAGCACGTCGGGGCACCACATCGACCGCGTGCTCGCCGCGCTGGAGTCCGGCCGCTCGGCCGGTTCGCGGGTGACCGTGGAGGCCTACCCGTACGGGGCGGGCAGCACCGGCATCGGCGCGGCCTTCCTGTCACCGGAACGGTTGAAGATGAAGGGGCTTTCGCCGTCCAGCGTGATCATGCTGGAGTCGGGGGAGCGCATCGCCGACGAGGGGCGCCTGCTGCAGGTGCGTGCCGAGGAGCCGGGTGCGCCGTGCATCCTGGAGTTCCTCGACGAGAGCAACCCGCGCGACCTCGCTTTGTTGAACCAGGCGCTCGCGTTCCCCGACGCCATCGTCGCCAGCGACGCCCTGCCCGTGTACTGGAAGAACGGCACCAGCGAGAGCACGGAATGGCCGCTCCCGCCGGGCGGCGCGACCCATCCGCGGACGGCAGGGACCTACGCCAAGACGCTGCGCCTGATGGTGCGCGAGAGCAAGGCTTGGACCTGGGTGGAGGCGTTCCGGCGCTGTTCGTATCTGCCGGCGCGTGTTCTCGACGAGGTCGCGCCCGCCGCTCGGGCCAAGGGCCGGCTCGGCGTCGGGGCCGATGCGGACATCGTCGTGCTGGACCCGGACAGCGTTACCGACGCGGCGACGTACTTCGATCCGACGAGGCCGTCGGTCGGCGTCCGGCATCTGTTCGTTTCGGGCGTTCCCGTTGTCACCGAAGGAAATCTTCGCACGGACGCGTTCCCGGGCAAGCCGCTGCGGGGTGAGCCGCGATGAACGACCTGATCGCCGACATCGAGACGCTCATTCGGTGCGAGTCCCCGTCGTCGGATCACGACGCGGTCGCCCGCAGCGCCGAAGTGGTGGCCGCGGTGGGCGTGAGGCTGCTGGGGGTGGAACCGGAGCGGATCCTCGTCGACGGGGTCACCCATCTCCGCTGGCGGTTCGGCGACGGGCCGCCGCGCGTGCTGCTCCTCGGCCATCACGACACCGTGTGGCCCCACGGTTCGCTGGAGACGCATCCGTTTTCCGTGCGGGACGGCGTACTGCGCGGCCCCGGCTGCTTCGACATGAAAGCCGGGGTCGTGATGGCGCTCCACGCCGCCGCGACGGTTCCCGATCGTGACGGACTGTCTATTCTGGTCACCGGCGACGAGGAGATCGGCTCGCCGTCGTCCCGTGGGCTGATCGAGGAAGAGGTCCGAGGCTGCGACGCGGCGTTCGTCCTGGAGGCCTCGGCTGACGGCGGCGCGCTGAAATGCCGACGCAAAGGCGTTTCCCACTATCGGATCGAAGTCACCGGCCGTGCCGCGCACGCCGGACTCGAACCGGAGAAGGGGATCAACGCGGGGATCGAGATCGCGCATCAGATCCTCGCGGCGGCCGCGATCGCCGATCCCGAAGCCGGTACGAGCGTGACACCCACGGTGGTCTCGGCGGGGACCACGGTCAACACCGTGCCCGCCGCCGCGAGCGTCGCGATCGACGTCCGCGTATGGAACGAGGCCGAACAACTCCGCGTCGACAGGGCCATGCGGGAACTCGGCCCGGTGCTGGAAGACGCGGATGTCCGGGTCACCGGCGGCATCAACCGTCCGCCGCTGGAAGAAGGCGCGTCGGCGGGACTGTTCGCGCTGGCACAGGAACTGGCGGGCGAACTCGGTCTCGGCGAGCTGACGTCCGCGTCGGTTGGTGGCGCGTCGGACGGCAATTACACCGCGGGCGTGGGGATCCCCACCCTCGACGGCCTCGGCGCCGTCGGCGGCGGGGCGCACGCGGACCACGAACACGTCGTCGTCGCGGAACTGCCGCGGCGTACCGCTCTGCTGACCGCGCTCGTCGAAAACGTCCTCGCGAAGCGGGATCCGTCCGGAACGACGAATCCCGCGGGCGAATCTGGTACGGCACGACGGTGACTCGGATCGGTGACCGGGAAAGGATCATCCCGTGACGAATCTTGCGACGAACGCGGAAAGCCTGGTCTCCCGGGAGGTGCGCGACGAAGCAGTCGCCGCCGCGCGGGCGGCGGCGGTGGCTTCGCGCGTCGAAATCCGCGAACTCACCGAGATCGCCGATCTGGCGGCGGTGGTCGGCCTGTTCGAGTCGATCTGGAAGACCGCGCCCGGTGCGCGCCCGGTGAGCACGGAACTGCTCCGGGCGATGTCCACGGCCGGGAACTACGTCGCGGGCGCGTTCGAGCACGGCGAACTCCTGGGGGCCTGTTTCGGATTCTTCGGGAATCCGGGCAAGGCGAGTCTGCACAGTCACATCGCCGGGGTCGCCCACGCGGGGGCGGGCCGGGGGATCGGGCAGGCGCTCAAATTGCACCAGCGCGGCTGGGCGCTGCAGCAGGACGTCTCGGTGATCACCTGGACGTTCGACCCGCTGGTACGCCGTAACGCCTATTTCAACCTCGGGAAACTCGGCGCGCACCCGATCGGCTACCTGCCCGACTTCTACGGGCCGATGGAGGACAGCATCAACGGCACGGGCGACACCGACCGCCTGATGGTCGGCTGGGACCTGACGAGTCCCGAGGTACGGAAAGCCGCGTTCGGCGAACCCGTCCTGATCGACGCGGAAGTCCTGGGCGCGGCGAAGGCGCTCTCGGTCGCCCCCGACGGCGGCCCGATCGTCTGTGCCACCGATTCGCCGACCGTGCTCGTCGCCGTCCCGTCCGATATCGAACGCTTACGCCGCACCGATCCCGGCCGCGGTACCGCTTGGCGTGTCGCGCTGCGTGAAGTCCTCGGTGGACTGATGGCGGACAACGCCCGTGTCACCGGTTTCGATCGTGCCGGCTGGTACGTGATCTCGAAGGAGCAGTCGTGAAACTCAGCGGTGTGGAACTACGCCGGGTCCGGATGCCGCTCGTGGCCCCGTTCCGGACGTCGTTCGGGACGCAGTCCGAACGGGAACTGCTGCTCGTCCGCGCGGTGACGCCGTCGGGCGAAGGCTGGGGCGAGTGCGTCGCGATGGAAGCCCCGCTCTACTCCTCGGAGTACAACGACGCCGCCGAGCACGTGCTGCGGAACCACCTCATCCCCGCGTTGCTGGAGGCCGGTGACGTCACCGCCCACAAGGTGACGCCGCTCCTGGCGAAGTTCAAGGGACACCGGATGGCGAAGGCCGCCCTGGAGATGGCCGTCCTCGACGCCGAACTCCGGGCGCACGAGCGGTCTTTCGCAGCCGAACTCGGGTCCACTCGCGACTCTGTGGCCTGCGGCGTTTCGGTCGGGATCATGGACTCGATCCCGCAGTTGCTCGACGTCGTCGGCGGCTACCTCGACGAGGGCTACGTCCGCATCAAGCTGAAGATCGAACCCGGCTGGGACGTCGAGCCCGTGCGCCAGGTGCGGGAGCGCTTCGGCGACGACGTGCTGCTCCAGGTCGACGCGAACACCGCGTACACCCTCGGCGACGCGCCCCTGCTGGCCCGGCTCGACCCGTTCGACCTCCTGCTGATCGAGCAGCCCCTGGAAGAGGAGGACGTGCTCGGCCACGCCGAACTGGCGAAGCGGATCCGGACCCCGATCTGTCTCGACGAGTCGATCGTCTCGGCGAGGGCGGCCGCGGACGCGATCAAGCTCGGCGCCTGCGAGATCGTCAACATCAAGCCGGGCCGCGTCGGCGGCTACCTCGAAGCGCGCCGCGTGCACGACGTCTGCGCGGCGCACGGCGTCCCGGTGTGGTGCGGCGGGATGATCGAGACCGGACTGGGCCGCGCGGCCAACGTCGCGCTCGCCTCGCTGCCCGGCTTCACGCTTCCCGGTGACACCTCGGCGTCCGGCCGGTTCTACCGCACCGACATCACCGAACCCTTCGTGCTGGAAGCCGGGCATCTGCCGGTGCCGACCGGGCCGGGCCTCGGCGTGACTCCGATTCCGGACCTCCTGGACGAGGTCACCAAGACGAAAACGTGGATCGGTTCGTAGCGCGCTACGAATTCCGGGGTTAGATTTGGTCGGATCGGACCAGTCGGTTCGGTGAGACCGGGTTTAACTTCGGGGGGTGCTGACACCGGTGCCCAGCAAGCCGCATACGAGTCTGGGGCGCGTCCTCGAGGACCTCGGGGACGTGCTCCTGGAGCCGATCGTGCTCGGCCGGACCACCCGCAAGCAGCTCGGTGGCGTGGTCATCCACGATCCGCACGACGAGTCCGAGTTTCCCGCCAAGGCCGTCGTGCTCGGCGTCGGGGTGCGGGAGCAGGACGAGGTCGCCCGCCTGTTGCACGACGTGGGTGCGCGCGGCGCGGTGGCGCTCGTCGTCCGCTCTCCCGTCACCCCGACGCCGGAACTCAAACGCGCCGCGGACTCGTCCGGCGTCGCCCTCCTCGGGCTCGCACGCGGCGCTTCCTGGGCTCAGCTGGCCGCTCTGCTCCGGACGTTGCTCGCCGAGGGAGACGTCGGCGACGTGTCGCCGCAGACGCTCGGCGGAATGCCGTCGGGTGACTTGTTCGCGCTGGCCAACGCGATCGCCGCGCTCCTCGACGCGCCGGTGACCATCGAGGACCGCAACTCGCGGGTCCTCGCCTTCTCCGGACGTCAGGACGAGGCGGATCCGTCCAGGGTCGAGACGATCCTCGGCCGCCAGGTGCCGGAGCGGTTCACCCGCGGTCTGGAACGGGACGGCGTCTTCGACAGGCTGTATCGCGAGCACACGCCCGTGTACGTCGACCCGCAACGCTACGACGACAACGAGATCGCGCTTCCTCGGGTCGCGCTCGCCGTCCGGGCCGGCGACGAGGTGCTGGGGTCGATCTGGGCGGCGGTGCGCGAGCCGCTCAGCGAGGAACGGACGCAGGCGCTGATCGACGCCGCGAAACTCGTCGCGCTCCACATGCTCCGCCTGCGGGCGGGCGCCGACGTCGAACGGCGGTTGCGTGCCGACCTGGTGAGTACGGCGCTCGAAGGCGGCGCCGGCGCGCCGGAGGCCATCGCGCGGCTCGGTCTGCTGGGCCAGCCGTCGATCGTGCTCGCCATGGGCCTGCTCGGCGCGCCCGCCCCGGACGACGACCTCCGCCTGGTCGCGGACCGACAGCGGGTGGCGGACGCGCTGGCCATGCACCTCAGCGCCGTCCAGCCGCGGTCGGCCGTCGCCCTCGTCGGCGACGTCGCCTACGGCATCGTCCCCATGCCGGGCAGCCACGGCGACTGCCAGGAACGTTCGACGCGGGTCGCGTCCACCTTCCTGGAACGCACCGGGCGGCGGGCGGCCGCCGCGATCGGGATCGGTCCGCTCGCCCTCGACGCCTCCGGCCTGCGTGCCTCCCGCGACGGCGCGGACCGGGCGTTGCGCGTCCTGCTCACCAACGGTGGCGCCAAACGCGTCGCGTCCGTCGAAGACGTCCACGTCGACGCGCTCATGCTGGAACTGGCCGACCTCGCCGCCGCCAGGGGAGACGTCGCGACCGGGCCCGTCGCGCGGCTGCTCGCCTACGACGTCCAGCATCAGTCGCAATTGGTGCACACCTTGCGCTGCTGGCTGGACGCCTTCGGGGACATCGGCGCCGCTTCCGCCGCGGCCTACGTCCATCCGAACACCTTCCGCTACCGGCTGCGGCGGCTCGCCGAAGTCGGGGAGATCGATCTCGACGACGCGGGGGAGCGGTTCGCGGCCATGCTGCAACTGCGCCTGCTGCCCCGTGACGCCCGGACCGGACCGCCCGCCGCCGAAGAATCCTGACCGGTGGCCGGGTTGGTCGACCCGGCCCGAAAGACCTCCGGATGTTCGTGTGATCGCACGAACCCCGCCGGAACGGTCCTGTTCAGAATGAGTGATCGGCGCGACACCGCAGCGTCGTTTTCTTTTCTCCCAACGTTTCCGCGGAGGCGCCATGACGACAGTGGTCAAAGAGGACACCTGGACAGCGCGGCGGATCAACCGGACGGCGCTCATCACCATGGTGGTGATGCTGTTCGCCTGGTCGGTCGACTACATCGACCGGTTCTCCATCGGGATGGCGCTACCGATGATCGGCGCCGAATTCGATCTCAGCAAAACCCAGCAGGGCTGGCTCGTCACCGTCTTCGCCCTGGTCTACATGGTCTGCCAGATCCCGGCCGGTTTCCTCGCCGACCGTTACGGCTCTCGCGGGCCGATGCTGGTCACGCTGCTGATGTGGTCGGTGTTCACCGCGGCGACCGGGATGGCGGGCACCTTCGGCATGCTGCTCGTATTCCGCGGGCTTTTCGGTGTATGCCAAGGACTCTTCCCGGCCGCGTCGTTCAAGGCCGTCGCGGAGCGGACGACACCCGCCAACCGGGCGACCGCCACCGGCGTGATGCTGGCCGCCGGCGGGGTCGGCGCGGGGCTCGCGCCCTTGATCGTCGGCCCGCTCCTGATGGCCGTCGGCTGGCGGCACACGTTCTTCTGGATGGCGGGGATCGGCGCGCTCGTCGGTGTCGTCGTCTGGGCGATCCTGCCCAAGGCACTGCCGAAGTCGCTGAGCAGCCTCCCGCGCGACGAGGCCGCTCCGCCCGAGGTGACGCGCAAGCAGGTGCTGAAATCCGCGGTGGTCTGGAAGTTCACGCTGTTGTTCTGCGCCACCAACATGCTGAACTACGGCCTGATCACCTGGGTGCCGAGCTACCTGCTGGAGGCGCGGGGCCTGACCCTGAACCAGACCGGTGTGCTGGCCGCGATCCCGATGCTGGTCAGCATCGGCACGACCATCCTCGGCGGCTGGCTGTTCGACCGCTACTTCCACGACCACGGCCGCTGGTACCTCGGTTCGATCGCGCTCGTGACCGTCGTACTGCTGATCCTCATGGTGAACGCCGAAACCACCGCGGAATTCACCCTGTACGAGACGCTGGCCCTCGCGGTCTTCGGCATGGCGACGATGTGCGTTTTCGGTCTGCCGCTGCGTGTCCTCCCCACCGCGGTCACCGGGATCGGCATGGGGGTGATGAACTTCGGCGGCCAGGTGGCCGGCGCGGTCGCCCCGGTGGCGATGGGTTTCCTCGCCGACGCGTTTTCCTACACCGCCGCGTTCAGTTTCCTCATCGGCACCACCATGATCACCGCCGTGATGGCGTTCTGGGTTCCCCAGACGCCGGCGCAGTTCAAGTTCTCTCCGGCGAGTCCTCAGTAGACAGCAGGGCGCCGGTGGCGTTTCTCGTGCTTACCCCGTGGCCGCTTGGTCCCGCGGAAGGGGTTGCGAAAGCCACTTTCGCAACCTTCAACGTTGCGAAAGTGGCTTTCGCAACATCTTCGCCCCACTTCCCCTCTGCGCCCTCACCCCGCTCACGACAGGAGCCTCATGACCAACGTGTCCGAAACCCTCGAAGCGATCAACGACCGCGCGAAGGAGGTGGGAGTCCGGGTCCGGTTGCACGCGGCCGAAATCGACGGCACGCGGCGGATCGGCGTCGATGAGGACGCGCCGGTCGTCACGGCGTCGGTGTTCAAGGTCCCGATCGCGCTCGAACTGGCGAGGCAGGCCGCGGAGGGCGTGCTCGACCTCGGCGAGCCCGTCACCGTCCCACCAGGACATCCGACACCGAGCCCGTACGGCCTCGCGACCTTCCGGCACGAGGTGACGATGTCCTGGCACGATCTCGCGATCCTGATGATCGGGATCAGCGACAACGTCGCCACCGACCTGATCCTCGCGAAGGTGGGGAAGGCGAACGTCGACGAAACGTTGCGGCGTCTGGGTTTCGAGGTCACCAACGTCCCGCAGGACTGCGGTGAGGTGCTCGGCACCATCGGCGAGGATCTCGGGATCTCCTACGAGGACGACGAACGGCTGCTGACCGAACTCCCGATGGAGCGGCTCACCGCGTTGCGCGCGTTGCGGCCGGCGGACACCTGCGCCACGACCGCCGAGGAGATCACCCGGCTGCTCGGGATGATCTGGCGCGACGAGGCCGCCTCGTCCACGGCGTGCGCGGACGTCCGGCGCTGGATGGAGCTCCAGGTGTGGCCGCACCGGCTGCGGTCCGGGTTCCCGGACGACGCGATCGGGGTCAGCGGCAAGACGGGAACCCTGCCGTCCGTGCGCAACGAGGTCGGCGTGGTCGAGTACCCGGATGGGGGCCGTTACGCGGTAGGGATTTTCACCGACGCCGTCGACGCGCGGTCGAGGGTGCCGGAGCGGGACGCGTTCATCGGCTTCGCCGCCGCGCGGGCGGTCGAATGGCTCAGGCTTCCCGAGGCCGGGAGCGAATGATTCGTCCTCCCGGATGAATTTTCCCGTCGCTCTCGTCGTTCCGCACGAACCGGTGACGCCCGTCACCGCCCTAGCATTCCGGAAACGCCGGTCCACCCCCACCCGGACATGAGGTCGCATATGTCGAAACTCTCCGAAATCGATGCCTGGCTCGACCAGAACCTCCCCGCCCTGCTGGCCGAACACCAGGTTCCCGGCGCGGCCGTCGCGGTCTTCGCGAACGGCGAGGTGATCGACCACGCGGCCGGTCTGCTGAACACCGGCACCGGTGTCGAGTCCACAGTGGATTCCCTCTTCCAGATCGGGTCGATCACCAAGGTGTGGACGACCACGCTGGCGATGCAGCTCGTCGACGAGGGCATGCTCGACCTCGACAAGCCGGTCCGCGACTACCTGCCCGAGTTCGTCCTCGCCGACGACGACGCCGCCGAGCGGATCACCGTCCGGCAGCTGACCTGTCACACGTCCGGATTCGAGGGGGACATCTTCACCGACACCGGCCAGGGCGACGACTGCGTGGCCAAGCTCGTCGCGACGCTGTCCGACGTACCCCAGCTGTTCGGCCCGGGAGAGATGTTCTCCTACAACAACGCCGGCTACTGCGTGCTCGGCCGGATCGTCGAGGTGCTGCGCGGCAAGTCTTACGACGACTGCCTGCGCGACCACCTCTTCGCGCCGCTCGGACTGACCCACTCCGCGGCCGGTCCCTACGACGCGATCCGTTACCGCGCCGCGATCGGCCACCTCCAGCCGACACCCGAGGACGCGCCGGTTCCCGCGCCGGCCTGGGCGCTGACCCGGTCCAACGCCCCCGCCGGCTCGCATCTCGCGATGCGCCCGCGTGACCTGCTGACCTTCGTGCGGATGCACCTCAACGAGGGCCGGGCGGACGACGGCACGCAGGTGCTCAAGCCCGAGACCGCGCGTGCCATGTGGGAGCGGCAGGTGGAACTGCCCTACCTCGGCCTGATGGGCGGGGCGTGGGGGCTCGGCTGGATGATCTTCGACTGGGACGGCGGGCCGGTGATCGGCCACGACGGCGGCACCATCGGCCAGTCGGCGTTCCTGCGCGTGGTTCCGGGCAGCAACGTCGCCGTCGCGCTCCTGACCAACGGCGGGAAGCCACTGCACCTCTACCTGGACATCTTCCGGAAGGTGCTGGGCGATCTCGCCGGTGTCGAGGTTCCCCCGCTGCCCGAGCCCAACGCCGCCGAAGCCCCGGCCGACGCGTCCCGTTTCGTGGGCGAGTACTCCTCGCAGGTCGCGGACATCGTCGTGAGCCAGGACGAGGACGGTGCCCTCTGGCTGGAACGGACACCGAAGGGCATCTTCGCCGAACTCGGTGGGCCGCCGGAGAAGAGCAGGCTCCAGGGTTACAAGGGCGACACGCTGGTCGCCGAACACGACGGGCTGGGCCTGCACATGCCGCACGCCTTCGTCGGTGACGACGGCACCGGCCGCGCGCTGTTCGTCCACACGGGCCGTGCCGACCGCCGGGTGAACCGGTGACGGCGATCGCCGCCGAGATCGAGGCCGTCTTCGCGAACGCGGGGGCACGCGGTTTCGTACATGCCCGCGAGGTCGGCGTGTCCGGCGGACCCGAGGTCGGCGTCGGCGCGGACGACCCCGTCGTGCTGGCCTCGGTGTTCAAGATCCCGGTCGCGGTCGCCTTCGCCCGGGAAGTGGCCGCGGGAAGACTCGACGAAACCGAACGGACTCGCGTCACCGCGCGGTACCGGATCGGCGGGATCGGCACCGCCGGCTGCGCCGACGACGTCGAGATGAGCTGGCGCGACCTGGCGCATTTCATGCTGACGATGAGCGACAACGCCGCGACCGACGTGATCTATCACCGGGTCGGACAGGCGGCCGTCGACCAGGTGCTCGCCGACCTCGGGCTCACCAGGACACGGCTGATCGGCTGCTGCGAGGACCTGTTCGCCTCGGTGATCGCCGACCTCGGCGCGAAACCGGACGACGATCTGGAAGCCGTCTTCGCCGGGGCCACCGAGGAACAGCTGTGGAAGCTTTCGGTGGTGGACCCGGAGCGCACCACCTCCTCGACACCGCGCGAGACCACCGCGCTGCTCGACGCCATCTGGACCGACCGCGCGGGTGACCCGACCGCCTGCGAACGGGTCCGGACGATCATGGCGCAGCAGATCTGGCCGCACCGGATCTCGTCCGGGTTCCCGGCGGGGGTCGCGATCGCGGCCAAGACCGGAACCCTGCCCGCCGTCCGCAACGAGGCGGGTGTGGTGACCCATGTGGACGGTCGCCGCTACGCCGTCGCCGTCTTCACCCGAGCCGAATCCCTCGCCGACCGCCTTCCCGCGGTCGACGCCGCGATCGGCGAGGCCGCCCGCCTCGCCGTCGACCACCTCCGCGCGCAGACCTGACCCCGTAGGAGAACCCCATGAAGAAAGCCCGGCTCACCGCCGCGATCGCGAGCGTGGTGGCCTTGACCGTGAGCGCGTGCGGGGGGACGTCGCAATCCGGGGAGGACCGGACCGCGAACCAGAAACTCACCGAAGGCAAGACCTTCACGATGGCCATCGCCACCGACCCGGGAGCGCTGGACCCGGCGATGACCGTGCTCGCGGTCGCCCTGGAGATCGGCCGCTTCCTCTACGACAGCCTGATCAACCTCGACGACGCGGGCAAGCCGATCGCCGGTCTCGCGGAGAAGTGGGAGGCCACCACGACCACGGCCTCCTTCACGCTCCGGAACGGGATCACCTGCGGCGACGGCAGTCCGCTGACCGCGAGCGACGTGGCGGCGAACATCAACTTCGTCGGCGACGCCGCCAACAAGTCCCCGATGTCGGGGCTGACGGTCGCGCCGGGAACGAAGGCGACCGCGGACGACGCGGCGCGGACCGTCACCCTCACCAGCGGGAAGCCGGACGCCTTCCTGCTCCGCAACCTCGGTGGGATGCCGATCGTGTGCGGCAAGGGTGTCGCCGACCGGTCGGCGCTGGCCAAGGGACAGCACGGTACCGGCATGTTCACCATGACCGAGATCGTGCCGAACGACCACTACACCCTCACCCGGCGCAAGGAGTACGCCTGGGGCCCGGGTGACTGGAAGCGTGAGCAGCCCGGGCTGCCCGAGAAGGTGGTCTTCCGGGTCGTCCAGAACATGACGACGTCGGCGAACCTGCTGTTGTCCCGCGAGCTCAACGCCGCCCGGATCGTCGGTCAGGATCAACAGCGCCTACGTGCCCAGAAGCTGTTCCACGGCGACCAGGTCGTGCCGATGGGCGAGCTGTTCTTCAACCAGGCGCCCGGCCGGGCCGGCGGCGATCAGGCCGTCCGCCGGGCTCTCGTGCAGGCACTCGACCTCGCCCAGATCGGCAAGGTCCTCACCAGCGGCAACGGGGCTCCCGCCCAGGGCATGGTCACCACCGAGCCGAGGCCGTGTACCGGGGACGCGGTGAGCGGCAAGGTGCCCGGATTCGACGTCGCGGCGGCGAAATCCACGCTCGACACCGCGGGCTGGGCTCCGGGCGCGGACGGTGTCCGTGTCAAGGACGGCAAGCGGCTCGCGCTCACCGCCATCTACGGCACGCAGCTCGGCCCGACGATGGCGCCCGCCGCCGAACTGATGCAGCAGTCCTGGAAGGCCGTCGGCGCGGACGTCACGCTGAAGGGCGTCGACAGCCCGGGGACCAACCAGGTGCTCTTCAACACCGGGGAATGGGACATCTCGCTGGCGCCGGTGGGGCTGCTGCTGCCGAGTCAGATCGTGCCGTTCGCCTCCGGCCCGAAACCGCCCGGCGGCACGAACTTCGCGCATATCGAGAACGACCGGTTCCAGTCGCAGGCCGCCGAGGCGGCGAAACTGCCGGGTGACTCCGGATGCGCGACCTGGCTCGCCGCCGAATCGGCGCTCATCGAGCGGCTGGATGTGGTGCCGTACGTCAACTCGGTCATCCCGACCTTCGGCAGCGACGCGAAGTTCAAGATCAATTTCGGGTCGATCGAGCCGTCGTCGATCCGGATGTACAGCTGATGACGGTCGCGCTCGCTCCCGCCGTCGTGCGCGGCAACCCGTGGCTCTCCTTCGCCGCGCGTCGCCTCGTCCGGTTCGCGATTTCGCTGTGGGTCCTGGTCACCACCGCGTTCCTGATGATCCAGCTGATCCCGGGTGACCCGGTCCGGGCGGCGCTCGGCCTCACCGCGCCGGTGGAGCTGGTGAACGCGCGGCGGGCGGCACTCGGTCTCGACGATCCGCTGTGGCTGCAGTACGTCCACTACCTCGGGGGGCTGTTCGGCGGCGACTTCGGGACGTCGATGATGAGCGGGCAGCCGGTCTCCGAGGTGATCGGCGATCGGCTGCCCGCCACCGTCGGACTGGCGCTGCCCGCGTTCGCGGTGGTCATCGCGGTGGCGATCCCACTGGGCGTGCTGTTCGCCGTGCTGACGCGCGGCGGACGTCGCCGGGGGAGTGAACTGGCGTTCACCTCCACGAGTGTGCTGCTCGCGGCCATTCCCGAGTTCCTGCTCGCGGTCGCGCTGGTGGCGTTCTTCTCGGTCCAGCTCGGCTGGTTCCCGGTCGCCGGGAGCGAAGGGGCGGGTTCGCTCGTGCTCCCGGTGATCGCGCTGGCACTCGGGCCGGCGTCCGTACTCGCGCGCATCGTCCGGGTGGAGACGCTTTCGGTGCTGGGCAACGACTTCATCCGGACGGCGCGGGCGAAACGGTTGCCGGCGCGGCTGGTCTACCTCCGGCACGCACTGCCGAACGCGCTGACCGCGACGCTGACCATGGGCGGGCTGATGCTGACCGGCATGGTCGCCGGGACGGTGCTGGTGGAGAACGTGTTCGCCTGGCCCGGTCTCGGGTCGACCATCGCGCAGTCGATCCTGCAGAAGGACTACCCACTGGTGCAAGGGATCGTGCTCGTCTACGGCGTCGGGGTGCTGCTGGTGAACCTGATGGTGGACGTGCTGCTGTCCGTCCTCGATCCGCGTTCGACGATCCGGGAGGGTTGAGATGGTGAATCGGCGCGGAGCGAAATGGTTCGCGGCCCTGCGCACGCCGGTGGGCGCGTTCGCGGCGACGTTGCTGGTCCTGGTGATCGCGCTCGCCGTGCTGGCCCCGATCCTGTGGCACGACAAGGCTTTCGAGGTCGACACCGAGGCGATCGCCCAAGGTTCGTCGGCGGCGCATTGGCTGGGTACCGACGAACTCGGCCGGGACATCCTCTTCCGGGTCTTGGTGGCGACCCGCCTTTCGGTGCTGCTGGCGGTGATCGCGACCGTGATCGGGGTGGTGACCGGCCTCGTGCTGGGCACGTTGCCCTCGTTGCTGCCGAGGCCGGCCGCCCGGTTGCTGATCTCGGCGGTGAACATCGCCGTCGCGTTCCCCGGGCTGTTGCTGGTGCTGTTCTTCTCGGTCATCTTCGGCGTCGGGACGCAAGGCGCGGTGCTGGCTGTCGGCTTCGCGCTGGCACCGGCGTTCGCCCGGCTGGCCCAGACGCTCTCGGCGTCCGTGGCCGGGCAGGATTTCGTGTCCGCCGCCCGGATCTCCGGTGTGGGCCGGATCCGGTTGCTGGTCCGGCACATCCTGCCCAACATCGGCGAACCGCTGGTGGTGAACGCGACCATCGGCGCCGGGTCTTCGCTGCTCGCCTTCTCCGGGCTGTCCTTCCTCGGGATCGGTGTGCAGGCACCGGACTACGACTGGGGACGGCTGCTCGGTGAAGGGCTCAACGGGATCTACGTCAACCCGGCCGCCGCGCTGGCACCCGGTGTCGCGGTGGTCCTGGCCGGACTCGCGTTCAACCTGGTGGGGGAGACCGTCGCCGGGGTGATCGGCGTCCGCACCGGACTTCGGAAGCTCACGCCGCGGCCGGTCACTCCCGCCAGGGAAGACCTCGCCGAGGACCGTGACGACGAGGCCGTGCTGGTGGTGGAGAACCTCCAAGTGGCGTTCCCGCGTCCGGCGGGCTGGACCGTCCCGGTGCGAGGCGTGAGTTTCACCGTCCGGGCGGGTGAGGCGATCGGCGTCGTCGGCGAGTCGGGCTCGGGGAAGAGCCTGACCGGGCTGGCGGTGTCACGGCTGGTCGAAGCACCCGCCGTCGTCACCGCCGACAGGCTGGAGTTCACCGGGAAGCCGTTGCTGACGACCCCGGAACGGGAACTGCGCGGCCTGCTCGGGACGTCACTGGCGATGGTGTTCCAGGACCCGATGACGTCGTTCAACCCGACCAAGCGGATCGGGCGTCAGCTGGCGGAAGTGGCCGAACAGCACCAGGGACTGCCGCGCGCCAAAGCGTTCGCGCGGGCCGTCGACCGGTTGCGCGCGGTGCGGATCCCCGCCGCGGAACGGCGAGCGAAGCAGTATCCCCACGAGTTCTCCGGCGGGATGCGGCAGCGCGCGATGATCGGGATGGGTCTGATGGGCGATCCGCGGCTGATCATCGCCGACGAACCGACCACCGCGCTGGACGTCACGGTGCAACGGCAGTTGCTGCGTCTGCTGGCGCGGACCAGGACCGAACGGAATACGGCGATCATCCTGATCAGCCACGACATCGCGGTCGTTTCCCAGACGTGTGAACGCATGCTGGTGATGTACGCCGGCCGGGTCGTCGAGGACCTTCCTTCCGCGGGGACACCGCGACATCCGTACACCAGGGCGCTGCTGGCCGCGACGCTCGATCTGGACACCGATCGCGACGAGCCGCTCGCGGTGATCCCCGGCCGCCCGCCGGAGCCGGATCGGGTGCCGAACGGCTGCGCGTTCGCGGACCGGTGTCCCTCGGCCACCGACCGGTGCCGCCTCGAAGACCCGGTCCTGGAGCGTGTGGAGTCCGAGCACCGCGTCGCGTGCTGGTATCCGCACGAGACGTCGTTCTCCCGGCCCGCCAAGGAAACCGTGACCGCTGGAGGTGCCGAGTGAGCGATCTCGTCTTCGACGCGGTGAGCGTGCGATATGGCGGCGGACGCGGTCTCACGGCCGTCGACCAGGTCGGGCTGACCGTCCCTTCCGGACAGGTCGTCGGGCTCGTCGGCGAATCGGGCTCGGGGAAATCGACGCTGGCCCGCGCCGCCGTCGGGCTCTCGCCGGTCAGTGCCGGGCGAGTACTGCTGGGCGGTGTGGACGTCCGCAAGCTGCCTCGGCGGCGGCCGCTGCAGATGGTGTTCCAGGACCCGTATTCCTCTTTGGACCCGAGGATGAGCATCGGCGAGTCGATCACCGAAGCGATCCCGCGTGGCGCCCTGCCCGGCCGCGCCGCGCGTCGGGACGAGGTCGCGCGGCTCCTGGAACTGGTCAACCTCGATCCGGACCGTGCCGGGCATCTGCCGGGGCAGCTTTCCGGCGGCCAGCGGCAACGGGTGGCGCTCGCCCGTGCGCTGGCGGGACGGCCCGAGGTGCTGATCGCGGACGAGATCACCTCCGCGCTCGACGTCTCGGTGCAGGGTGCGGTGCTCAACCTCGTCCGGTCCGTGCAGCGGCGGCTCGGGTTGTCGATGCTGTTCATCTCGCACAACCTCGCCGTCGTGCGGTATCTCAGCGACATCGTCGCCGTGATGTACCTCGGCCGGATCGTCGAGGTGGGCCCGGCGGAGCAGGTGCTCACCGATCCGCGGCATCCGTACACCCGCGACCTGCTGGCCGCCGCGCCGTCCGCGCACACCTCCCTGTTCGACACCGGCGCGGACGAGGCGACCGCAGACACCGAACCCGCCGACCCGCACCATCCGCCCGCCGGATGCCGCTACCACACCCGATGTCCGGTCGGCCCGCTCGTCCGCGCCGACCGCGAGCTCTGCCTCCAGGCGGATCCGGCCGAGGGCGCGGCACACCGACGTCATTCGGCGGCCTGCCATTTCAGCGAAACCGAGAGCCACCAGCCCGCGATCTCCAGAGGAGCAAGCGCATCATGACCCGACGTCTCGACCTCGACGATCTCTACGCCATCGCCGCACCCAGCCAGCCTTCGCTTTCGCCGGACGGCGGCAAGATCGTCTACGTGCTGCGCACCGCGGACCGCGACGAGGACCGGAACGTGCACACCCTCTGGGAGGTCGGCACCACGGACGGCGAACCCCGGCAGCTGACGCGCGGGAAGGCCGACGTGGCGCCGAGCTGGGCGCCCGACGGCACGCGGATCGCGTTCCTGCGGGCCGAGGACGGCGCGCCGCAGGTGTGGTTCCTGCCGGCGTCCGGTGGCGAGGCGGAACAGATCACGAAGCTCCCGCTCGGGGCGGGTGCGCCGGTGTGGAGTCCGGACGGGACCAAGATCGCGTTCTCGGCGGCCATCGATCCGGCGGGCGGGGACGACGCGCCCAACGCGCCGGTCGTCACCGACCGGCTGGACTTCAAGGCCGACGGCGCCGGGCTGATCAAGACCATCCGCAAGCATCTGCACGTCCTCGACGCCGCCACTCGCGAGGTCCGCCAGGTCACCTTCGGCGACTGGCATGCCGGCGATCCCGCCTGGTCACCCGACGGCACGCACCTGGCGTTCTCCGCCGGGCGTGACGCCGACGCGGATCTGACCTTCCGTTCGGGTGCCTACGTCCTCGACGTGACGCTGAAGACGTCGGAACCGCGGCTCGTCGGCTCCGGCGAAGGTATGGCGGGTCCGGTCGGCTGGACCGCCGACGGCGGCGCGCTGCTGGTCGTCGGCCGCGGCGACACCGAGGTCGGGCATCTCGGGCTGCTGCGGGTACCGCTCGACGGTGGCGAGCCGGTCGACCTGGCAGGATCCCTGGACCGCAACGTGATGGCCGGCGGTTCCGGCTATCCGGGCGCGCTCCCGAAGCCGACCGCGAACGGAACCGTCCTTTTCGGACTCCGGGACCGCGGCTGCACGCATCTGTACGAGGTGGGCATCGACGGCGGGAATCCGCGCGCGGTCCTCGCGGGTGCCGACAACGTGGTGTCCGGAATGGACCTCGCGGCCGGCCGGGTGGCGGTCGTGCTCGCCACCGCCACCTCGTTCGGCGAGATCGCCGTCGTCGACCCGGACACGGGGGCGGTCGACGTTCGCACCGACCACGGGGAGCCGCCCGCGGAGCTCTTCCGCCACGAGGAGCGGGAATTCACCATCGGCGACGGCGGCGTCGTCCATGGCTGGCTGCTGCGTGACCCCGCACGGACCGGCGCTTTGCCGCTGCTGCTCGACATCCACGGCGGTCCGCACAACGCCTGGAACGGCGCGGCCGATTCGATCCACCTCTACCACCAGGCACTGGTCGCACGCGGCTGGGCGGTGCTGCTGCTCAACCCGCGCGGCAGCGACGGCTACGGCGAGGACTTCTTCACCGGCGCCGTCGGTGCCTGGGGTCTCGCCGACTCCCGCGACTTCCTCGAACCGCTGGACCAGCTGGTGGCCGAAGGCGTCGCCGACTCGGAGCGGCTGGCCGTCGCCGGGTACAGCTACGGCGGCTTCATGACGTGCTACCTGACCAGCCGCGACGACCGTTTCGCCGCCGCTGTCGCCGGTGGTGTGGTGAGCGACCTGACCAGCATGGAGGGCACTTCCGACGCCGGGCACTACCTGGCCGTCGGCGAACTCGGCGGGCGATCCTGGGACAAGGGGAACGCGCAGCTGTCGCCGTTCGCCGAGGTCGGAAAGGTGCGGACGCCGACGCTGGTCGTCCAGGGCGCGGAAGACGACCGCTGCCCGGTGGGCCAGGCGGAACAGTGGTTCGGCGCCCTGCGCGCCCGCGGCGTCCCGTCCCGGCTGGTGCTGTACCCGGGCGCGTCGCACCTGTTCATCCTCGACGGCCCGCCGTCGCACCGCCTCGACTTCAACCGGCGCGTCCTCGACTGGGTCGAGCAGTACGCGGCTCCGGCGGACGGGGTGTCGCGGGTGCCGATCGAGGCGGCGCACTGGCAGCGTCGTCTCGCGGAACTCGCGCGCAAGCACCGCGTTCCCGGTGCGGCGCTGGGCATCACGCGGATCGGCGACGACGCGGAGGTGCACGCGAGCTGCGGAGTGCTGAACACGGCGACCGGGGTGGAGGTGACCGAGGAGTCGGTGTTCCAGATCGGCTCGATCTCCAAGGTGTGGACGTCGACCGTGGTGATGCAACTGGTCGACGACGGGCTCCTCGACCTGGACGCGCCGATCGCCGACGTCCTCCCCGAGCTGCGGCTGGCAGATCCGGACGTCGCCAAACAGGTGACCATGCGGCATCTGCTCACGCACACCAGCGGCATCGACGGCGACGTCTTCACCGACACCGGCCGCGGCGACGACTGTCTCGAGCGCTACGTCGAAATCCTCGACGAGGCCGCGCAGAACCATCCCCTCGGCGTGACCTTCTCCTACTGCAACTCGGGTTTCGTGCTCATGGGCCGGGTGATCGAGAAGCTCACCGGGCTGGGCTGGGACGCCGCCATGCGGGAGAAACTGTTCACCCCGCTCGGCCTCACGCACACCGTGACCCTGCCCGAAGAGGCGCTGATGTTCCGCGCGGCCGTCGGTCACGCGGTCTCGGGAGACGACGACCCGAAGCCCGTGCCGGTCTGGGGCCTGCCCCGGAATATGGGCCCGGCCGGCCTGATCACCGCCACGACCAAGGACGTCCTCGGCTTCGCGCGGCTGCACCTGACCGGTGGGCTCACGCCGTCCGGTGAGCGGATCCTGACCACCGCGTCGGCCACCGCCATGGCGTCGAAGCAGGCCGACTTGCCGGACAAGCACACGATCGGCGACTCGTGGGGACTCGGCTGGATCCGCGACGACTGGAGCGGACGGCGGGTCATCGGCCACGACGGCAACACGATCGGGCAGGCGGCGTTCCTGCGCCTGCTGCCGGATCAGGGCCTCGCCGTCACGTTGCTCACCAACGGCGGCAACACCCGCGACCTCTACGAGGAGCTGTACCGGGAGATCTTCGCCGAACTCGCCGACGTCGCGATGCCTCGCCCGCTCGAACCGCCCGCGACCCCGGTCACCGTCGACGCTTCCCGGCACATCGGCGTCTACGAACGGGCCGGTGCGCTGACCGAGGTCTTCGCCGAGGGCGACGGGTTGCGGATCCGGCAGACCGTCACCGGGCCGCTGGCCGACCTCATGCCGGAGAAGACGATGGAGTTCGACCTGATCCCGGTGACCGACTCGCTCTTCGTGTTCCGGCAGCCGGGGACCCAGACGTGGGTTTCGGTCACCTTCTACAACCTGCCGACAGGGGAGCCGTACGTGCACTACGGCGTGCGCGCGACGCCGAAGGTTTCCTGAGTAGGTAAGCCAAACATGGCACGTAGGGATCGGCGTCGTGAGTGGTAAGTGTCGTTCTAACCCTCCTTATCACTCACGACCCCTGGTTGCTCCTGAGTGCAAGTTGTCCACCGGCGAGACGGTGTTGCGAAAGCCACTTTCGCAACGTTCAAGGTTGCGAAAGTGGCTTTCGCAACCCCTCACCTGAGCCGGGCTCCAGGAGTCGAACGCGCCATGTTCGACTTACCTCTCGATGAGTCTGCTTTGGACGGGGTCGATCTCCCGTTGTCGGCCCCGTCCTCCTGCTCAAGCCTTGCGCCGCGCCAGATGGCGGACGATGAGCAGGACGATGCACACGACGGAGACACCGCCCGCGATCATGCGAAAGGTCCAGTCCATTCCGGCGAACTGGCCCACGGAGTTGGTGGCCGCGCTGACGAGCAGGACGAGCCAGAGCGAGGCGGTGACGAGGGTGCCGCGTGCTTTTTCGGTGTCGTTCATAGGAAAGACGTTAGGGATCGGCGGGATGCGGTAGTAGGGGAGTGACCCCCGGTTGTGGGGTGGTGCTGGCGCTACCGATCTCCCGGTCGTGGAGCGGTAAGGCCTGACTCGTCGTGACAGAGTTCCGGCACAGGACCTGGTGGTGGCCTCGGTCCCCGGCTTAGCGCTCGGTCGCGGTGGTGATGAGATCCGCGATGGCTTCGGGTGCGCCGAGCATGGCCACGTGGCCGGTGGGAACCTCGACGACGGTCGCGTTCATCCGCTCGGCCATGAACCGTTGGCCGGCAACGGGAATCATCTGATCCTCGGTGGCGATCGCGTAATAGCCGGGGTGTCGCTTCCACGCCGGCGCGCCGGCCCGTTCGAGCATCGCGGCCAATGCGAGCGGACGCTGAGCGGCGGCCATGACGGCGGCGTTCGCCGCTGTGGTGTCCGGGGCGAAGACCTCGTGGAAACGGGCGGGGTCGATGCTCAGCTCGACCTGCGGCGGGCCTTCGGGGGCGGCCTGGTCGGCTCCCGGCAGCGGCCGCGCGGTGGTGACCTGCTGGGCCGCGCCACCGAAACGCTGGTCGAGTTCGCCTGCGGACTCGTCCTGGTCCGGGGCGAAGGCGGCGACGTAGACCAGTGCGGTGACGTTCTCGGCGTCGGTGGCCGCCTGGGTGATCACCGCGCCGCCGTAGGAATGGCCGACCAGCACGATCGGACCGGGGGTGGTGGCGAGCGTCGTGCGCAGGTATTCCGCGTCGTGGTGGAGGCAACCAGGGCGGAGGTGCTGATCGCCGCCCATACCCAGGCTTACGCCACCGCGGGTGGTCTGGCCCGGCGAACCCGGCTGGCGGCCGAATTGGTCGCGCTGGGACAAGAACACGAACTCGTGGTGTCCGAACGTCTGGGCCTGTTGTGGCAGCTCTACGCCGCCGAGCAACGCGGCGACCTGACCGGAGCGGAGCATGCTCTGTCCAATCTGGACAGTCAGGTCCGCAGGCTCCCGCACCCCGCGAGCGCCGCCAGAGTGCGGTGGCATCGCGCCATGCTGCTCGACCTGGCCGACGCTCCCGACGAGGAGGTGACGAAGGCCTACCAGGCCGGCGCGCAGGCTCTGGAGGACGCCGGGGTCCAGCGAGCCGATCTCCTGCTCATGACCGTGCGATGGTGCCGGGCCTACCGCACCGGCCGCGCAGCGGAACTCCTGCCCGACTACGCAAACCGTTACCCGGCATGGCCCGCCTCGCCCCAGCTCTTCGCGCTCACCCTCGCCTTGGCAGGCGACCTCGACCGGGCGCGCGAAATACTCCCGGCGGCCCTGCCGGCGTTTCCGGACGCAACGTACGAACTCGACATCGCGCTGGTCGGCTTGACCGCGATCCGCACGGACGACGAGCACATCGCCGAGATGGCCTACCAAGCGCTGCTGCCGTCGGCCGACGAGATCCTCGGACCAGGAGCCTGCGTATTCGTCCCGGCCCGGCAGGTACTCGCCGAACTCACCGCCTATCTCGACGCGAGGTGACTCGGAACCACGGTCGACGGTCAGCGTGTGTAATCCACCGTTCCCAAAGCGATCGGGGCCGGATTCTTCGTGACCCAGGCGACGGCGAGTTCACTCAAACGGTCGAGGTGGCCTTCCGCGCCACGGCCTGACCTGATCTGCTTGACGATCTCCTTGGCTTCATGGAGTTCTTCGTCGCCAAGGGGTTCGCCCCGCGTCAGGAAGTCCGGGAACGCATCGGCCATCGCACGATAGTCGCGGTCCCAGTTCGCCCCGCCGTTCCGGAACATCTCGTCGGCGATCCGGCCGGTGACGCGGATGGCCTCACACTGCACGGTCGTGCCGGCGCCGCTCGACGGCACGAGAAGCTCCCAGAGCGCTTTGTGCCGCTCCTGCCAGGATCCGTCGGGTACGACGATCGGTGATGACCCGTCGTGCGTCGACCGCCGGGCGACCGGCTCGACCCGAAGATCCGGTACAGCTCACCGAGCGCGGCGTCGGTCTCTTCGAGGAAGTCGGGGTTGAAGTTCTCCCGGTGGAACTCGAAACCACGGCCGATCCGCTCGACCTGCCTGCGGGTCTCAGCCGTGATGCTCGCTCCGTGTGCGAGCAGCAGCTTCATGATCTCGACGCACTCCGGGATGTCGGCGTTTCGAGTACCGATCAGGCCGCGCATCATCAACGTGACGCCGCGCCTGTCGAGAACCTCGGTCGAGGCCCCGTGCTCGATCAGCACTCGCGCCGCCTCGGCCCGCAGCCCGGCCACCGCGACCTGGAGCGGCGTTTGCCCGGATCTGTCGGCCGCCTCGATGTCCGCGCCGAGTGAGAGCAGCAAGGGGATCTGCGCGACCGGTTTCGGAGTGGCGCGGGAAGCTCGCGCATGGAGCGGGGTCCTGCCGTGGCTGTCCGCGGAGTCGACGGCGAGCCCCTGCCCCGTCAACCAGACGATGAGCTCGTCCGGGCACGCCGGGAAACCGATGGCGGTGCCTTGGGCATAGCCGCCTCGCGCGTCGATCTCACATTTGTCGAAGACGGCTTCGAGTTCCTCCACCGAGGCCGAGGTCAGCATCTCCTCGAAGTCTTTGGGGAGGGTTTTCCGCTTTCGTGCCATCGTTCTCGTCCTTTCAGCCGGACTCCGGACGCGGTCGGCGGCTTCGGAGCACATCAGGAAGCTCACCGTGCGCACCGCGTCGTCGACGAGGTCCGGGTAGGCGCGGCGAACCGCACGCTCGACCTCGTCCTCGATTCGTCGCCAGTCACGCCGCTTCACGGCGTGCTCGCCTCCGCGCCGATCGCGAGAAATCCGCATCCCCGCGCACGCCTGCTCCGCGGTGGCGATCACCCTCATGACCTCGGGCAGCAGATCGGGATCGACGGCATCGGGCTCCCTCGCCGGGGCCTTCCCGCCCTGCAGGTGGCGGTCCGTGTAGTTGAGGAGCGCTTCGTCGAGCGGGCCAAGCCGGACGCCCCGCCGGGCGCGGTCCCGGCCCGCGTCGTACTCCCGGACGAGTGACCAGTCGGACCGTTCGGTAGCGGAACCCAAGGCGGCGAAGACCCGGCCGTCTTCGAGCAGCTCTACATCCGCGCCCTGAGCGACGAGCCGGCGTTCGTCCCAGCGGATGTCCCGGAACAACGACTCGACGTCGGCCGGCGCGCCGAAGAGGATCGGGTCCAGCAACGCGACCGCCGCGCGTTCGTCGAGAGGACCCCGGATCCCCGCCGCCACGCAGAGCGGCAGTATCGCGCTCCACAGCAGCAGGTGCCGGGTCAAATCGGCCCGGATCACCTCGAGATGTGCCTCGGAGACCGGGAAGGCGAACGTGCGAGTGTCATGGTTGGCGTCGGCTCCGGCACCGAGTTCGAGCTTGAGCGCACCCCCGTCGCGGATCACTCGCGGAATCCAGCCGTTCTCACGGGCGAAGAGGACCTCGGTCATGTTGCCCGGCCGCGCTTGGCATCGCGCCGGCGGCACCAGTGCTCCGCGAAGGCCGTGCGTGCCAGGGCGCCGGCGAGGGGTGGGAGGGCGGGGCTCGTCATGCGGTTCCTCCGCGGTTCCTCGTGATCGTAGACACGGCGTCTGGCCACCACCCGCACCCCAGGGAGGTTGCTCTGCACCCCTTCGCAACATCAGCGGTTAGCTGAACCAGTCGTTGGAACGACCCGAAGCAAGCACGACCGCATCGAGGGGAGCGTCAGCTTTTCCCGCTCAGGTAAGCCAAAACCGCCAGCACTCGACGGTGTCCGCTGTCCTCCGGTAACCCGAGTTTCGCGAAGATGTTCCGGATGTGCTTGTGCACCGCGCCATCGCTCACCACCAGCAGCTCCGCGATCGTCGTGTTGTTGTATCCCTCCGCCATCAGCCCGAGCACCTCGCGTTCCCGCGCGGTCAGGCCTTCGAGCGGGTCGGCGGCGCGGCGATGTGCCATCAGCTGCGTGATGACCTCGGGGTCCATGGCCGTTCCGCCCTTGGCGACGCGGTCGAGGGCGTCGAGGAACTTCTCGACCTTCCCGACCCGTTCCTTGAGCAGGTATCCGACGGCGCCCTTGCCGTCGGCGAGAAGCTCGGCCGCGTAGCCGGTTTCCACATGGGCGGACAGCACCAGTACCGGCAGACCGGGGTGCATCTTCCGGGCCTTGACGGCGGCGCGGAGGCCTTCGTCGGTGTGAGTCGGCGGCAGGCGGACGTCCGTGATCACGGCGTCGGGGCGATCGCCGGTCACGAGCGTCAGGAACTCGTCGACGTTGTCCACCGCGGCGACGACGTCGATGCCGGAGGTGTTCAGCAGCAGGACCAGACCTTCGCGCAGTAGCGCGTCGTCCTCGACGATCACGACCCGCATGGCAACTCCACTTTCACTACGGTCGGCCCACCGGCCGGGCTGGACAACTTCACGGTTCCGTCGAAGGCTTCGGCGCGTTTGCGGATCCCGGCGAGACCGCTGCCGCCGGCTTCGTCGGCGCCGCCGTGGCCGTCGTCGCGGATTTCGATGAGCAGGGTGTCGGCGGTGCCGTCGAGCGTGATCCAGGCGTGTTCGGCACCGGAGTGTTTGGTGATGTTGGTCAGCATCTCGGCGACCACGAAGTAGGCGGCCGCTTCGACGGCGGCGGGGCGACGGCTGCTGCTGCGAACGTCCACAGTGCACGGAACGGGACAACGGTCGGCGAGCGCCGTCACCGCGCCGTCGAGACCGCGGTCGGTCAGCAGCGGGGGATAGATGCTGCGGACGACGGTCCGGAGTTCGGCGAGCGCGCCGGTCGCGGTGTCCTGCGCCTTGCCCAGCAACTCCCGCGCCTTCCGCGGGTCCTTTTCGAAGATCGAGTCGGCGATGCCGAGCTGCAGGACCACCGCGGCGATCCGTGCCTGCGTCCCGTCGTGCAGATCCCGTTCGAGGCGGCGGAGTTCGGCGCCGTGCGCTTCCAGGGCGGCGGCACGCGACGCGGCCAGTTCGACGACGCGGTCCGTCAGCACGACGCCTGCCGCGGGCGCGAGGAGTTTCCGCGCGGTGGTCGCCTGCCAGCGGGCGACCCAGGGCAGCAGGAACGTGATCGCGATCATGCCGGCACCGGTCACGGCGCTGAGTGCCGCCAGCGGCCAGGACGTCACCATGAACCCGAGTGAGCTTTCCACCCCGCCCGGGACCGTCGGCCAGACGAACGCGCTGATGATCTGCCGAAGTCCGCCGAGCGGCAGCCCGATCGCGAAAGCGCCGATGACGAAACCCGTGGCGCCGTGGAACGCGAGCCAGCCCAGATCCCGCCTCGAGGCCGGATCCGTCACCGGATTCCCGGAGCGGTACGGCTCCGGGATCGGCTCCTCCAGGAAGCGGGCGGCGCGGCGACGTTCGAAGTTGACGGGACGCCGGATCAGCTGAAGCGCGACCGGCAACGCCGGGATGCCGACCCCGAACGGGCACATCAGCAGGACGAACAGCATACCGACGAGGACGAACCAGGCGATCGCCGAAGAGCCCGCGCCGACGAGCAGATACCGGATCGCGGACCAACAGGACCGCAGCCGGGTGATCACCTGTTTAGTGTCCCATCCGGACCGCGGCGGCATCGTGGTGCCCGCCGTCCCACGAGTCCTCCGTCACTCAGTCCCTGGCACGCCTGGTGAAACCCCAGATTCCGATGGCGCCGAACACCACGATCGACAACAGCAGGCACAGCACGTCGATCGGCAACGGGATCGACGGGAGCAGGGCGGCCGACAGATGCGCCCGCATCCCTTCGCTGAGATAGGTCAGCGGGTTGAGCGCGCACACCACCTGGTACCAGCGCATCTCGCCCAGTCCGTGCCAAGGGAACTGGGTGGAACCGGTGAACATCAACGGTGTGAGGATCACCGCGAAGGCGAGTTGGATACGGCTCGGTGGAACCAGCGTCCCCAGCACGAGGCCGAGCGAGGCCCCGCTCAGGCAGCCGAGGGCGAGCAACCCGAGCGTGAGCGGCCAGGCCGCGAGGTTCCAGCTCACCTCGTCGAGCATGAGCAGGCCGATGGGGATCATCACCACGGCCGCGACGAGGCCGCGGAGCGCGCCGAACACGATCTTCCCGATCGCCACCAGGCCCACCGGTGCCGGTGCCAACAGCCGGTCGTCGATCTCCCTCGTCCAGGAGAAGTCGACGACCAGCGGGGACGCGGTGCTCTGGATCGAGGTCAGGAATCCCGACAGCGCGACGATTCCCGGCAGCAGGACCTGGGCGAAGCCGGGCGCCACGAACCCCATGGCGGTCAGCACGTGCCCGAAGATGAACAACATGAAGAACGGCTGGATGAGTACCTGCGCGGCGAAGGAGCCGAGCTGCCGGCCGGTGACGATGACGTCACGCAGCAGCATCATCGCGAAGGTGTGCAGGGCGCCTGTGACGACTTCGAATCGTCCGATCGCCACGGACGGCAGGTCGGTCCTGGATCGCGCCGGGGCGAGTGTTCGTGTCATCGGAGATCCCGTCCCGTCATGCGGATGAAGACGTCTTCGAGGCTGGGCTTGCCGATGCCGAACTCCTGGATCGCTCCGCCGAACCGGGCGATCATGCCCAGTGCGGATGTCAGGAGTTCGCCGGGCTCGTGATCGGCGAAAAGGCGCAGCCGGACCAGGTCGGCCTTGCGCTCGGCGAGCTCGGCCTCGCGCACTCCGGGCAGGGAGGCCAGCGCGGCGACCAGACGGTCCGTTTCGCCGCGTAAGCGCACGGCCAGGTCGAGGGTCCGGGTGACGGGCAGCGAACGGGTCAGTTCGTCCGGTGTGCCGATGGTGAGCATCCGGCCGTGGTCGACGATGCCGATCCGGTCGCAGAGTTTCGCGGCCTCGTCCATGTCGTGGGTGGTGAGCAGGACCGTGGTGCCCCGCGCCCGCAGATCTCCGATCCGTTCGTGCACGAACAGCCTGGCCTGCGGGTCGAGCCCGGTCGACGGCTCGTCGAGGAAGAGCACCCTCGGGCGGTGCATCAGCGCACGGGCGATCATGATCCGCTGCGCCTGCCCGCCCGACAGATGATCCAGCCGTTCGCCCGCCTGTCCGGTCAGCCCCATCACGTCCAGCAGTTCGCCGGCGCGCCGGTTGCGTTCCGCGCGTGGCACGCGGTGATACCTGGCGTGGAACAGCAGGTTCTGCCGCACCGTCAACGACCGGTCGAGGTTGTTGCGCTGTGAAACCGCCGCGAACAGCCGGCACGCCGAACTCGGTGACCGGACGACGTCGACGCCGTGGAGCAGCACCGTTCCCGCGGTCGGGCGGATCCGGGTGGTCAGCACCCCGATCGTGGTGGTCTTGCCCGCGCCGTTGGGGCCGAGCAGACCGAAGACCTCACCCGGCATCACCCGGAAGTCGAGCCCGTCCACCGCGGGAGCCGGATCGTTCCGGCGGTAGCGTTTGACCAGCCCGGTGACGGCCAGCGCAGCGGTTTCAGGAGCGTCCACTGACATGTCGTTCCTTTCGGTCCGTCAAGGCGGCCGCGATCAGGTGGGCGACGTAGGCCTCGTCCACGGTGTGCACGCCGAGGCGGTTGTTCGTCATGTGCAGGTACGACCACAGCAGGGAGACGGAGCCGCCGGCACGATCGCGCAGCTCCCGGCAGTGCGTGGCCCATTCTGTCCACTGTGGACCCGGCCGGACCAGGCGGCGGAGCTGCTCGGCCGAGCGATCGTAGGTGGCGTCGTACATTTCGTGCAGGCGCTCCCGCGACGATGGCGGCTCCCACGAATCCCGGTACCTCGTCAAGAACCCGGCCAGCTCCGTGGTGTCGCTCAAGAAGGTCGTGCACAGGATCGCGCTCAGCTGCACCGAAAGGCCGAGCCTGGCCGACTTCGTCGAGTAGCGGTCGAGCACTTCGAGAACCGCGTCACTGGACCGCTCGAAATGCCACTCCGCGAGCTCCACGCCTTCCACCCCGCCGTAGCGGTCGTACTCCGGGACGTATTCCGCCGGATAGCAGCGATTGGTGGCGCGCTCCGGCATTCCGGCCGAACCGTAGGCGAGCTCCCAGGCGGTTTCGCCGTACTCTGCGACGAACATCGCGCGCCTGCCCTCTTGATTCGGCAAGGCGACGGACAGGCTTTTCCCGGACGGGTTCCGGTCCAGGTATCCGCTCAACCAGCGAGTGCTCAGCCGCCGGACCGTCTCGGTGTCACCGGCGGCGGGCCGAAACCGGAGGCGGACGTGATCGCCTTCGACCCAGTACCGGATGAAGAACCAGCCGACGATGAGCCGTCGCAGGCGTAGCCGCCGCACCAGCGGCGCCACGGCCTCCCGCAGCAGCGGGTCGGGACTGCCCGGGTAGTGCAGGTGCAGGGCGAGCCAGGGGTCAGCGGTATTCGGCGTCGGCACGGTTCTCCCTCCCGAGCAGGAAACAGACCAGGGCGCGTTCTCCGGTGCCGGTGAGCTCCAGTGCTTCGTCGACCACGAGGTGATCGAGGCTGAGGATCGCGCCGCAGCCGAGCCTCGCCGCGGCGGCGGCCAGGTAGCACGACTGCACGACCTGACCGGCCGCGGCGTTGAGGATCCGGTGTCCGCGCGGGCCGAACCGGGCGACGAGATCGTCCAGGTCGCCGGAGACCACCAGGACCGCCGCGGCCTGCTGCAGGCTGTAGTTCGACGTCCTCCTGGTGATCGCGGCGAGGGTGTCCCGCCACCCCGCCACAGATGGGGTCGGACCGGCCGCGCGCAGACCGTTGCCGGGGCCGTCGTACCGATAGCCGCCCGGCGCCAGCCCGCCGACGTGGGTGGCCAGCACCGAAAGTCTCGTCCACCCGCCGGTGGAACCCTCGGCACGGAGGTCGTCGTCGTGCAGCCGGGTGCGGTGGACGAGGTCAAGGACCTCGTCCAGTTCTTGCCGTCGCACCGGCTGCTCGGTGGTCAGCCCGCCGAAACTGGACCGGCGGCGGCCCATCAGCACGTCCGCCGACTCGCCGCAAGGCCGTCCGGGCGTGCCCGCCGCGGACTCGAGCAGGACCGGATCGGGACGACGCCGCCCGGAGAGCAGCGTGGTGCGGTGTACTTCCTGGGTCCACGAAAAGCGTTGCACGGTGCGGGAAATCTCCACCGGTTCGGCGGGTGGCGGCGAGGGGACCGGATCCGGGGCCTGCCCGGTACCGGTCCGCCATGGCAGCGGGATCACCGCCAGTACGGACTCGTCCTCGACGTCCACTCCCAGCACGGAATTGATCGTCTCGTCGTCGAACCACAGGAGATGCCGCAGCGGCACGTCGATCCCGTCCGCCAGCGCGCCGAGCGTGCCGAGCAGGACCCCGACATCGAGGGTGCCGACCTGATAGGCGAAGTTGGCGTATTTGAAGGCGTTGTTCCAGAACCGCAGCGTGATCACCAGGAACTGGTCGGTGCGGTCGGCGTCCGGATGCCGTACCGCGGCACGGATCGCCTCGGTCCGGTCGCCGGTCCGGATCTGGTCGAAGGCGTGCTGCGCGGTCGAATAATGGTGCACCCCCGGGGCCACGGCGCCCTTCGGCCCGGCCACCAAGTAAAGGCGCAGGGGATAGAGGCCACCACCGCCCGCCGCGCCGCGGTGCCAATTCGCCAGCGGGTAGCGGCTGAAGCCGGCGTTGGACTGGGCCGAGTCGAACCGCAGACGACGACCTCGCGGACCGTAGGAGGCGCGTAGCAGCCAGGCCAGCGTGTCCAGGTCGAGCGCCCGGGTCCCGTCCCCGCGTTCGCCGAACGGGCGCGCGGCTGGCGGCGGCGACTCGGGCAGCGGTCGCAGCAGGCCGTCGGTGAAGGACGGGAAGAGCGCCGGGCGGTCGGACCACCGCACCACCCGGTCGGTAGGCGGGAGCGGGTCGGCGATCACGGCGTGCACGGCGGCCGCGTACTCCCGCACGGTCGTTCCTCGCCGATCGGGCACGGTCCGGACGTCCGGCGGCCCCGAGGTGGCCGGGATCGAAGGCGGCGGGGCCGCGTCCGGACGGCAGGCGGGGCAACCGGTGGTGACCTGGTGAGTGACGGCGCGCAGCGTCCGCAGGTGCTGCACGGTGGCGGTGCTTTCCTCGCCGGAGATACCGGTGAGCAGCCGGAACGCCTCGAACGCGAGTGTCGCGCCGAGAGACCTCGCCAGTGTGGGCGTGTACCCGACCGCGGCCGGGGCGTCGACGGGCCCGACGGCCGCCCACACGCAGCACAGACCGAGCGCTTCTCCCGCTCGCACGGCGGGCGAGAGGACCACCCAATCGCCACGGGCGGCGAGTGACACCACGGCTCCCGTGCGGGGCGCGGCGGGCAACGGTCCGACATCACTGCACGCCAGTACCAGGTCGTAGCCGTCGTCGGGGTGCGCGTGTGGGTCCCACCGCACGGGGGAATCGGCCTCGGCGCGGAGGAGGTCGAACTCCGGGCCGTCATCGGCCGCGATCAGCACCGAGCCCGCGCCGTTGCGCACCAGCCCGAGCGCGGCGGCCGCGAGCGCGGGGCCGGAACCGGTGAGCAGGATCCGCGCGGACCGGAACCTCGCGAACGCGCGGGCCGGCTCTTCGGTCAGATGCGCGACGTAACGGATCTGGTCGAGGAACCGCGTCAGGACGTCGGGCTCCAGTTCTCCCGGGTCGAGGTCGATGAGGAAGCCGCGTTCGAGCAGTTCGGCGAGCAGGTCGCAGATCCGGTCCCGGGCGGCCGCGGTCAGTCCGGCGCAGATCTCCGCCGTCGTCCGGGTGCCGTCCAGATGGCCGCGAAGCCTGTTGAGGAGCCGGTAGGCCTCGTCACCGGTGAGATGGGCCTTCTCGAGTTCGCTGGTCAGCAGCACACCCCGGGCGTCACGGAGCAGCACCGTGTCCGCGCGCAGCAAGGGACGGACACCGAGCAAGGCCGGCCGGGCATCGACGAGGGTCATGCGGAACTCCGGGTCAGTTGAAGGGATGCGGGTGCCGGGGCAGATCCGCGAGGGCGAGATCGGCCGATGTCCGGCCGAGCAGACGCGGCACGGTCAGCAGGCGGGGTGTGTTCGCGGTGGCGCGGAGCAGATGCCCGAACGTCAGCCGGAGCGTGCCCGGCACCACGACCTTCACCGCGTGCAGGCCCATCCCGCGGCTCCAGTCGTCCGTCTGGTCCACCACCACGGTGTCCAGGCCGTATGCGGCCAGCCTGTCCACCAGGCCGGTCAGCACCCGGGTCAAATCCGTCTCCGGTTCTGGCGCCTCGGGCAAGACTTCTTGATAGGGCAAGGGATTCGACACCGACGGGTCCGAGAGCAGGAACTCGTGGAGTTTCCGCGCCGACGGCAGGCGGTGCAGGTCGATGTGATCGTCCAGTCGTCGGACCAGCGTCGGATCTTCGAGCATCCGTTCCAGCCGGTGCCGTTCTTCGGCGTCCGGGGCGGCCCGGTCGGCGCGGCGGAACGCGCCGACCGCCGTTTCGACGATCGCCGACCGGAGCGCGACCAGCGGATCCGGATGGGCCCCGGCGGAGAAGTAGACCTGGGGCAACGGGGACAGTTCGGATCGCTGCCGGGCCAGGGACAGCACGACCGGGATGCCGAACTCGGTGGTCGCGTCGAAGAGCAGGAGTTCGTAACCGATGCGGGCGAGATCGTCGGCGAGGTGCCCGGCGAGGTCGTCCCCCTCGGGCGGTGCGATCCGGCGCAGCGGCGCGTTGGCGTACCACGCCATCAGGAAGGCGTCCCGCTCGACGACTTCGAGCAAACCGGCCAGCGCGGCTTCTTCGGGACTGTTGCCCAGCCCGTTGCCGTTGCTGTTGCCGACGAGGACCCGTGGTGTCTCCGGCCGGGCGGGGACGCCGTAGTAGACGAAGTGCTCAGGAACCGCGAGCGCCCGATCCCTCGTCATGGACCAGCCGTGGACCCAGGAGATCGGCAGATCCGGCCGGTACGGCGTGCAGGCGTCGGAAAGGCCGGTGAACTCCGGGTCCGGCAGGCCCAGCGACGCGGGGTCCACCGCCCTGTCCGCGCCGAGATCGGCGAAGGACGCCCGCACCACGGTACGGCGGCCGTGCGGGCGCAGCGCGAGTCTGCGTTCCAGCGCCTCGAACACGGCCACGCGCTCGGCGTCGGCCACGGTCGCCGACCTGCCGAAACTCCACTCCCGCACCTTGCCCACGACGGTGGCGGCGGAGACCAGCGGCATCGGCGACCGGTCCGTGCGGCCCAGGGCCGTCACCGGCCCGAAGGAGGAATCGGCCGCAGTCTCGACGAAGGCAGGGCCGGTGGTGAGCCGGTTTTCCTGCCGGAAGACCCCGCGGGGTACCGGCCGCGGCAGGGGAGTGAAGCGGGCCGATTCCGGTTCGTCCGCGGGCAGTGGGGCGCATTCGGGACAACCGGGCCGGATCGGCACGGTGTGCGTCGTGAACGTGCCGTCCCGGTTGTCGAGTTGCCACAGCAGGGAGGCTTCGGGGTGCGCGGCCGGCAGCCGGACGAGCGCGGCCAGCGCGGGAAACGACGAGGGTGGAAACGCGCCGCCCAGCCTCGCCTCGGGATCGGCCGGCAGATCCAGCGCGTGGACGCGGCCGAGCTCGGCACATCGGACGCAGCCGGCCAGGCCCGGCCCGGTGATCGGTCCGATCACGGTGAGGACCCCGTCGGCGCGCACCGGCAGGAATCGCGCACCCGCCGCGGCGATGGTCCCGGCCAGTTCTTCGAGGCCGGCCACGGTCCATTCGTTCAGCACGGCCACGACGAGGGCGCCGGGGACGGGTTCCGCCGCGAGTCCGATCCGGACGGCCGGATCGGACCGCTCACCGCGCAGCCACTTCGAGCAGAGCGCGGCCTCCCGCAGATCATGCGTCATGGCGTGCTCCTCAGGTCGAGCGCGACGAATCCGGCCGCCCGCAGCGCGGCGGACAATCCGGGAGCACCGGTGCCGACGGCGGGTCGCGGTGGCCTGACGTCCGGCAGTGCCCGGCGCAGACAGCGCTGCAGCTCCGGTTCGTGATCCCTCGGCGCCGACCACAGTTCCGGCCGGGGCCCGGCCACCGGCAACGCCGCCCCGCACGACTGGAACGGTTCCGCCGGGGGAGCCAACCCGGACCGGCGGGCCTGTTCGGCGCCTGCCGCACCCAGCCAGGCGTGCGCCGCCGCGTCCTCCGCCGTTCCCTCCACCGCCCGCGACAGCACTCCGGCCCCGTCGGTGACGACGGCGACGAAGACACCTTCGGCGGGCCGTGAGACCCGGCAGTGGGCGTCCAGTCCGAATCGGACGGTCACAGTGGACAGCCAGCGGGCCGAGGCGGTGTCCGGGCCAGGCCGGTACTCGTCTCCGTCGAGGAGCGGCGTGCGGCCGAGTATCGCCCGCCGCCAAGCGATCCCGGTGGCGTGGAGTTCGTCGCCGCCGACCGCGGTACCGCCGTCCGGATCGAGCCTGCGTTCGGCGGCGGCCAGTCCGGCCGCTAGGCGGGCCGCGTCGACCGTCGTCCCCCAGGCGGGTATCCCGTCGGCGACGGCCATTCCCAGCGGAACCTGCCGCAAGCCGGTGAACTCGGGCGCGGTCAACGAGCCGAGTTCGGGGTCGCACAGCGCGTCGAGAGCGGTCATCGCGGCGGTGAGGTCCGTGGGCGACGTCGCGGCCCCCTCCGGCCAAGGATGCGACGTGGCGCGCAGGGGATCCGGCCGCACGACGAGGACTCGCGGCCAAGAGGTGTCCGGTTCCGCGACCTTCCGCAGCAACCGTTGTACGACGAGGAAGCCTGCCAGTTCGGCGACCGGGCTTTCCGGAACGGACGCGTCGATCCCGAGCCGGTCGGCGATCGGGCCGCCGTCGTTCGTCCTGGTCTGGACGGCGAACCCCTTCCGACGGTCCGCGCCCGCGAAAGCCAGGAGTTCGGCCCCCACGTCGTCGGCGGCCCGCACCAGGACGAGCCTCGAATCCTCTCCATCGCGACGACGGATCGGTATTCCGCTCAGTGCCAGTGCGGCGGCGGCCGCCTCGGCGACCGGGCCGGTGCCGAAGACGGTGAATCGACAGGCGACACAACGGTTCCACGCCTCGGCCGGATCGACCGTCACCTGGTCGAGCCAAGCCGCGAAGTCCGGTGTGGGCCTCGGGATCGCGTGCTCCGCCCAACCGGCGGGCGAAGTCACCAACATGCCGTGCTCGTCGAGACTGTCGAGCAGCCCGCGTACGATCCGGCCTGCCTTCCCGTTCGAGCAGACGGACTCAGCCGCCTCGGCACTGAGGCCCCCGGCCAACGCCGGGGAGATCCGATCCCAGAGAACCGACAGGTCCGGGCCGCCGGTCGCGGTGAAGGTGCCCAGCGGACCACGGAACAGCAGGCCGTCGGGCGTGGACGTCGTCCGGACTCCCGGTCGCAGCCTGCGCGTGGACTCCCGCACGGCGGTCATCGAGAACCCGCGGCGAGTTGCTTGCGCCGCGCCCGCTCGATACGCGCCCGCCAGTCGAGGCAGGTGATCGACTCGACGGCCCGGCAGACCAGGGCCGCCGCGAGATAGCGTTCGGCGGGCCGGACGTCGCAGACGGCCAGCGCCAGGTACAGGATGTTCATGACGAACCGCTCGATCTCGAATTCCCGGCGGTCGCCGGTATCCGGACTCCAAACCTCTCCCAGCAGCCGGTGGAACTCGCTGACGTCGTCCCGCAAGTAGGTCCGAGCCGTGACCGGATCATCGAAGGCGGCCGCCCTGGCCGACGTCTCCCGTCCGTCCGCGGACCGGAGCTCGCCGCGGTCGTACGCCATCGCGGCGATGCTCCTCGCCGCGTCGCCCCAGGAACGCCAGGCGGCCACGAGCGGCTCGTCGAGGTCTGCGGCATGCCGGACGATCCGGCGGGCCCGGTCCGCGTGCGCCTGCCACATCGCGTCGTGACCGGCGCGGATCCGGCCGTCGTCGTCGGTGACGTGCAGATGCGCTTCGAGGTGGGACTGGTAGGAGAAGTAGCGTTTGTCCAGCCCACCGGGACTCGCCTCGGCATGGGCGCTCAACACGGTCATCACCGCCCGGACCCGTGCACCCGCCCGGTCCGCGTGCTCGCCCGCGTCGGCGACGGTCACCGCCACGGCGGGTACGGCCAGTGTCAGCAGGCGGTCGCGGACCGCCGCGGTGGCGGGCCCGCCGGGGAATCCGGCCCGAGCCGTGGGGTCGGGATCCTCGACGCGCACGCTGTTGTCCGGAGGGTACGGTCCATAAGGCGGCGGCACGAGTTCGGCTCTCCCGGCGGCCGTCGCCAGCGCTTCGAGGTCCACTTCGGACAGTGAGGCTCGGGAAGGGCGCTGCCGTAGGTGCCGCTCCAGCGCGATGGCCAGCCGCTCGGCCGACCCTGCCGGACCGGAAACCCTGACCCGCAGATGCGGGCCGTGCAGCCAGCCGCGTTCCAGATGCGCGGTCACGCCGGGCAGGTCGGCGAGCGCGGGAAACACCGCCTCGCGCAACAGCGGCGCTTGCAGGGGATCGTGGTAGTGGCAGACCACGTCCCGCACGATTCCGGCCATGTCGGTCACATCCCTCTCCGATGGGTTTCGACCACCAGCTCGGTCGTCCGGCCGAGTCCGGGCACCGGCAAGGCCTCCTCGATCTGGACCGGCCCGTCGTGCTGGTGCAGGAGTTTGGCCAGGCACCGCAGGTGGAGCGCGTTGCCGAAGTCCACGAACTGCGGCTTCGGCTGCACCACGTAGCGGCGCGGCTTCTCGGCCACCACTCCAGGCGGCCGCCTGGCGCCCGACACGAACACCGCGTCCGGCAGGTCGAGTTCCGCACGCCGGCGCGCCATCGCCGCGGCGGCGGTACCGGATTTGAGGGCGTGCACCCATTCCGCGGTCGTTTCGGCGTCGAGTGCCCAGGTGCGCCGGGCGAGTACGAGGTCTCGGAACCGGAGCCGGGCGCGGCCCCCTGTCGCCGTCTCGACCGGGGCGATCTTGCCGAAGCCGGCCCGGTCGGCGGTGAGGTCGAGGTAGTACGGGGCGACCCTGTCCGGCAAAGCGAGCTGGACCAGGAACCCGATGTACAGCACGTTGAGTGGCGCGCCGGTGGCGACGACACGCAGCCGGACGGTGTCGGTCGCCGGATCGTGTGCGACTTCGAGGTCCTGATCCAGCAGTGTCGACCACGCGGGGTCTTCACCCACCTCGTCGGCGAAGAGCAGGGGGTGCAGGTTGGCGTTGAAACCGTTCACCGGCCTGAACTGTGCGGTCCGTTCGCCGTCGAGCGTCCGGTGCAGTCTGGCGGCGACCGCGTCACGCAGGCCGGGCCCGAACACGTCGAGGAACCGGGTGGTGAACCGGCCCCAGCCGCTGTTGACCGAGTTCAGGCACCAGCCGCGCCTGCCGTCTTCGTCGAACGGCTGCACGAAATGCGAGTACGACGCCGGCCGGCGCAAGAGCCACCTCGGGAGACGTTCTTCCACGTGCCCGATGAGATCGTCGGGCAGCCACACCTCCCTCCCACCGCCGGATCTCGCGGTCGCGGCGATTTCCCGGCGCAAGGCGGCGAGTTCGGCGACCTCGTCGGGCAAGGTCTCGCCCGGCGGGAGGCGGACCGTGCCGTCCGTACCCACCGCCATGGCGGTGTCCCAGAGCTGAGAGGCGTCGGCCACGAGTTCGGCGACCCGGCAGTGTCCGCCGGGGCCGAACCGGGTCAGCAGCCGGTGCCGCACCAGTGCGCGCAGCACCGCGCCCTCGTTGAGCAGTTCGGTCAGCGGGGCGAGCCGGATCAGGTCGTCTCGGATGTCCGCACCGACTTCGGAGCCCAGCCGGAGCCTGGCGGGCAGCAGCACGTCCTCCCGGAGCGGCATCGTCGCCGGGCGTGGAGCGCCGAGGTCGGCGAACACCGCCGTCCATTCGGCGTCGAGGTCGCGGATCGCCTCAGGGCGGTCCGCGGCCGGAAGACACGCGATATCGAGCCCCGCGTGGTGGATCCGGTGCAGCCGGGCCGCCTGGACGTCCTGGTCCGCAGTGCTCAGCCACTCGGCCAGTGCGGGGAGCGGATCGGGCAGCTGGGGATCGACGGGCGAGATCGGGATCAGCACCTGCTCGTCGGCGAGGCGGTCGAGATAAGCCCGGACCGGCGCTCCGGAAGCGGAGGGCGGCAGCAGCCGGCCGAGGGCGGTGGCGAGCTCCGGGAGGGTCCTGCCCTCTGCGCCGGCCGCCCGGACGTCGGTCAGCACCAGGTCGAGCGCGGCGTTACGGGGAAGCCGGACACGTTGTTCGCGAACCGCGACGTAATTGCTCTTCACCTCGAAGTCGTCGCGTAGGCAGCTGAAGCGGTCCGCGTCCAGGCTTACCGCGGGAGCGAGCCGGTGCGGCAACGACCAGCGCAGACCTCGTTCGGCGAGCAGCGCGCGGAGAAGGGTGCCGACCAGCGTCTGGTTGGGCAGGACGTGGGCGACCAAGTCGAGTTCGCCGGTGATGTCACCACCCGGCTCGTCCCAGGTTCCCCAGCCGACGGCGGTGAACCACGACCACGGACTGGTCTTCGTGGCGGCACGCAGTACATACCGCAGGACCTTGGCCTCGGCCTTCCTGGCTTTGGCGCCGTAGCGCGGATCGGCGACGTCGGCGAGGCCGTGCAGCAGATCGACGCTCGACAACGCCACTGCCCGCCGCAAGGTCTCATCGGCCGCCCGCCGGCTCAGCCGCTCCCGCTCGGCGGTCAGTGCGTCCGCCTGCGCCGGTCCGAGTTCGGCGCGCAGGCGCTCACGCGTGTCGATCAGGTCCAGCCAGCCGGCGAGCGGGGGCAAGCGATCGATCAGCTCACCGGCGGCCGCACGCAGTCTGGGCCGGGGTGCCCGGCCGTTGTGCAGGTCCCGCCGCAACGGGATCGCGACCTGTCGGTGCGTTTCCCCGGGCAACCAGGATCTGGCGTCGTGCAATTGCTGACCGAGTGGTCCCGACGCGAAGGAAAGCAGCCGTCGCTCACAGGTGACGAGCTCATGCGACAGGCGCCGGAAATCGCTGTTCTCGACGCTTTCCGGCCACAGTCCGGAGAGGGTCGTGCGCACCAGGGCATAAGGCGCGGTCTCTGTTCGCCCGGTCACCGATTCGGCGACGGACAATTGGGGTTGTCGCACCACTCACTCCTTTCCTGTCGTTCCTTCATCGGGAGGTGTCACCCCGGCGTTCGCCACCGGGGTGACACCTGTTCGTCAGAATCCCGGTGAGATCACTGGGGGTCGACGCACGAACCGGTGTTGGTGCCCGAACCGTTGTTGCTGGAGGAGGCCGCGGTTTCCGGCAGCGCGACGGTGTCGCGCAGCGACGTGACGTCGAGCTCGTCCAGGTTCAGGTCGTCCAGATTGAGGTTCATTTCTTCTCCCTTTTCGGAAACCGATCCAACTTCCCGGAAGCTTTCATCCGGTGAGATGAATCTATCCGCGGGCCGCCGCCGGCACATGGGCAATTCCTGCCTATATTGGTTTCGTGAACGGTTGGCGGAGCCGAAATTGCCTCAAGGGCCGCTGATGCCCACTGAAAGCTCCGGAAGAATGCCGAGGTCGATCGCGGCGGAAACAGCGGCACGCCGGGAACCCACGGCCAGCTTGGTCAAGATGGCGGCGACGTGGTGATCCACCGTGCGGACCGACAGCTGCATTCGTTCGGCGATTCCCGCGTTGCTCAGCCCGGACGCGACACACGCCAGCACCTGGGCCTGGCGCCGGGTGAGTCCCGCCGGATTCGCCGCGGTCGCCGGCCGGGGGCCGCGCGGAATCCGGCGGACACCTTCGCGCCGCAGGTGTTGCCGCAGCCGCCGGGCAGCGCCGGCGGCACCGAGCCCGTCGAATATTTCGAGTGCGCGCAACGCGCCTTGCTCGCCGCTCATCGCCAGACTGTCGGCACGTTCGTAGGTGCCGCCCAGTTCGGCCCAGACGTCCGACGCTCGCCGCCACTGCCCGGCCGCGAGCAGCCGGTACGGTTCGGCGAACCAGTCGACGGCGGGCGTCGCTTCTCCCGCCCGGCGCAACCACAACGCCAGTTCCCCCGCGTACCAGGGATGTCTTGCCGCCATGGCCAGCCGGAACACCGGCCTCAGCTCGTCCGCCGCCGGCCCGCGATCGCCGCCGAGCCACGCGGACTCGGCCCGCGCCACGGCGAGCAGCACGCGATCGCGCAGGAGTTCGGGTTCCGTGCTCGCGGCGAGCGACGTCGGGGTGCCCCGGCGGGCGCTCAACCGCGTGAGCACACAACGAGCAGGCAGGAGCTCCCCGGCGGCGCGGGCGTCTTCCTCGGCGCGCGCCCAGTCACCGGACGCGAAGCGCGACCAGGACCGGATCGAGAGCAGCTGCCGCGTGGCGGACGTGAGCCGATTCTCGGTCGCGATGGCGAACGCGCGCGTCAGGTCTCGCCCGCACAGATCGAGTTCACGCCGTCCGGCTTCGTCCGAGCACAGCCGGGTCAGGAAGCGGACGGCGTCGTCGACCCGATCGTGGTCTTGCAGCCGGCGAACGGCATCCAGCAGATCCGGTCTGGCCGAAGGGTCCTTGCTGTACTCGACCAGTGAACGCACCGCTCCGGCCTGTGCGATACCGAGTGGCAGCCCTAGTTTCCCGGCCAGGTCGACCGAGTTCCGGGCGGCGATCTCCGCCTCGGCGTACCTGCCCGCCAGGACGTCCGACTCGGCGCGTACACAGTGGGCCGCGACCAGCTGGGCACCCGCCCCTCGGGAAGTAGCGACCGATTCGGCTTCGGAGGCGGCCGCACAGGCCTCGGTCACGCGGCCCAGATCCCGGTGATACCCGGCCAGCGCGACGAGATCGCCGCAGGCGCGGGCGTGCTGGATCAGCCGAGCGGCGTCGGGGGAGTCCGTTGTGGACAGTTCGCCCAGTATCCGCCGATGGAGCGCACGCCTGCGATGCTCCGGCAAAGACCGCTCCACCACCAGCCGCAGCAGTTCGTGACGGAAGAAGAGCCGATCCTCCCGCTGTTCCAGCAAACCGGTGTCCAGCAGTTCGTCGCGGCCCGCGAGCAGACCTGCCTCGACCCCGTCTGGACTGACCGAGATCCTGTTCACCAGGTCGATCGCCGCCGGACCCGCGACGGCGAGGCGGGAAGCGACCAGGGCCCGCAGCCTGATCGACTCCGCGGCCGCGTCCCCGTGCCGGGCGATTTCGCCGATCAGCAAAGGGTTCCCGCCGGTGTGCCGGTGCAGTTCGGCGACGGTCGTCGACAGGTCGGCCGCCAAGGCTTCGATGGTCGTCTCCGCCAACGCGGGCAAGGGAAAGTGGCGGACACGCTCCGACGGCATCCCGGCGAGGACCGCGTGAAGCCCGTGCGTCCCGCTGATCTCCTCGTCGCGGTACGTGATCACGACCGACGCGTCTACCTCGTCCAGTCTGCGCGCGACGAACGACAGCAGGTCGAGCGTCGCGTCGTCCGCCCAGTGCACGTCCTCCAGCGCGAGGATCGCCGGCCTGGCACGGCAGCGCAGGCCGGTCAGGAATCCGTCGAACAGTTCGGCGCGGCCCCCGGCCGGCGCGGTCAGTGCCACGCCACCGGACCGGGCCAGGTCGAACAGCGGTGCGAGCGGCCGTGCGGCGCCGAACGGGTCGCAGCGGCCGTACATCACGTCGGCACCGTCCGCGGCCTTGTCCAGGAAAGCGCGCAGCAGGGTCGATTTCCCGCTGCCCGCTTCCCCGGTCACCACGGCGATCCGCGCCGGCGCGGCGCCTTGCGCCATGGCGACCAGATCGGCCAGGACACCGTGGCGCTCGGCGAACACGCCGCCGTCGTGCGCTGTCATCGTTCCCCCTCAGGACGACGAACCCCTCACGAGAAAACGTGCCGTGGGATCAGCTGTCGCCCGCCGGGGGAGGGCAAGGGGTGGCCGACCGGAAACCCACGCAGTCCCACATGAAACCCGTGCCGGGCGGGTCCGTCGGAGCCGGGACGTCGTCGGCGAGCGCGGGTGTCGCCGCGCCCACCGAAAGCACCAAAGCGAGCAGGGCACCGGTAGCGATTCTTCGGAACTGTGCTGTCCTCATTTTCCACCCCTCGTTCTCGACTGCGTTGAGCAGACTTTGTCAGGTGGGAGGGATGCTCGGAAGCCTTCCGCCGGTCAGCAAGAGGACACCTTTTGGCAAGAAGGTGACTGTAATGAGGTCAGATCCAGCCGCGGCGTGCCGCTTCGACACCCGCCTCGAACCGGCTGCCGGCGCCCAGTTCCGCCATCAGCCGGGCCACCCGGCGGCGGAGGTGGCGGACGGACACGCCGATCACGCGCGCGGCGACCTCGTCGGTGCTGCCCTCCGCCAGCAACGCCAGCACCTTGCGATCCTCGCCGCTGGGCCCGGCCGCGGCCGGATCGGTCTTCGGCGGCGGGTACACGGACGCCTCGTTCCACAGCCGGTGGAACAGCCTCAGGAAGCCCACGATGAGGCCGGGCTGGCGGACGATCAGCGCTCCTTGCCCGCTGTTCTGCGGATCGATCGGCAGCACGGCCACGACGTCGTCCATGATGACCATCCGCTCGATCGGATCGTCCGTGACCCTGATCTCCGCGCCCGCCGCGGTCACCTCCTGTACGTAGTCCAGGAACATTTCGTCGTCGAGCGCGCCGGTGTTGTAGATGGTGCGGACGGCGATGCCACGGCGCAGCCCTCGCAGGTCCAGGGGCTTGCTCGCCTCGATCGCCGATCGGCTGATCGAAGCACCGGGTTGCACCGACCAGACGCTGCGCCGGGTGAAGAACGCCAGCTCCGACAGCCGCTGGCGGACCTGATCGAGATCCTCGATCCGCTCCAGCCCGGTCGCGGGGTCGACCGACCACGGCCGGGCGGAATACCGTTCGGTCAGCTTGGCGACTTCGGCCCGGGTGTCGCCCACCTTCCGTTGCAGGTTCAGCAGTTCGTCCTCGCGGCGCTCGATCAGCTCGCCGAGCGCGGACGCCGGGTACTTCAGGGCCACCCCGGCGGGTGCCCCGTCGGCCGGTGTCGCCACTTCGAGTTCGGTGAGCGCCGTCAGCGCGGCATTGAGCTCGTCGTTCCCGCAAGCGAGGGCGGCCGACAAACCGGCGACGTCCAGCTCCGGGTTGTCCAGCAGCGCGCGGTAGACACGTTCCGCGAGTGGTGTGAAGCCGAGATCGGTCAGAGCCACCGAGTACCTCTGCGTGACCGGTTGCTGACACGCCTGGCAACTACCTGACCACTCTCGGCACACCGTCGAACGGCGGAACGCGTCATGATGGGCGATGACGGAAGGAACGACGGGGGCGTGTCCGAGATATCCCTTCGCCAGGTCAGTCCGGGCGCCAGCGACCCGGCGATAGTCGCCGCGCGCCTTTGCCTCGAGCTAGGACTGGCCTGCTGTGTCACCATCAGTCCTGACCTCCACCACATGCGGGTGCATACCGCCGTGGGTTGTCCGGAGGCGGCCGACACCATCTCGATGCTGCTTACGGAACCACGATTCCACGGCTGGCGACTGGACACGGAGACCGTGCGCCGAGAGACCGGCCGATTCGAGCATACCGCCGATTCGTGATGGCTCCGACCTGCGCTACTCCTGTGAATCGGCGAGCAATTTCAGCGCGAGCGCCTTGAGCTCCGGACTCGCCTTCGCGGCATTGCCCGAGTCGAAGGGCGGTTGTGGGTCGTATTCGACGGCCAGCTGGATACCGCGGGCGGTTTCCTCGTCCGCCAGAAGGGACGCGAGATGGAGCGCGAGATCGATGCCGGCGGAGACGCCCGCCGCGGTGATGACCTTGCCGACCTGAACGTACCGCTCGGGCACGTAGCGCACGCCGAAGGTCTTCTCCAGATAGTCCGCCGAGGACCAGTACGTGGTGGCCCGATCGCGGAGCAGCCCCGCCGCGCCGAGGATCAGGCTTCCCGTGCACACCGACGTGGTCCATGCCGTGTGCCGGTGGACGCGACGGATCCACTCGAGCAGAACCGGGTTCTCCATGGCGGCGACCGTGCCGCGGGTACCCGCCCCCGGAACCAGCAATACGTCCAGACGGTTCACCTCGGCCACCGCACGTTCCGCCAGCACCGCGACGTCCCGGGTGTCCGTGCGCACCGGGCCGCGGTGCTGGGCGATCATCGTCACGGTCGCACCGGGCAGCCGGGACAACACCTCGGCCGGGCCGGTCGGGTCCAGCAGGCTGAAACCGTCGTAGAGCAGGATGCCGATCTTCGAACCCCCGGTCTCCGCCTCAGCCGTACCGGTGGTGAGGCCGAACGCGGCGGCCGCCGCGACGCCGGTCAGTACGGTCCTGCGCGTGGTCTTCACACTGTTCATGCCGCCGGATTCTGGGGCGCTCACGGGCCGATCGGGCGTGGCATGTCCGTCATCCTGCGAAGTGTGTCCCCGGTGAGCCCGTAGCGCTGGCGGAACGCCGTTCGCAGGGTCTCCGCCGAGGCGAACCCGCATCGCCGCGCGACCGCCGAGAGCGGCAACGCGGTGGACCGCACCAAATGTGCGGCGGCCTCGGTCCTGGCCGTCCGCACGGTACGGGCCGGCGTGCTGCCCAGATGGGTGCCGAACAATCGGTTGAGGTGCCGGGTCGTCACCCCGGCCCGCACCGCCAGCGCCGACGGGCTGAGGTCTTCGGCGAGGTGCGCGGCGATGTAGCCCAGCAGATCACGCACGACCCGGTTGCCGGGTGGCGGCGCGGCCAGGAACGTACTGATCTGAGCCTGGTCGCCCGGACGGTGCAGATACGTCACCAGCTCACGGGCGACCTCGCGGGCCAGCGTCGGACCGTGGTCGTCCTCGATCAGCGCGAGCGTGAGATCCAGTGCGCTGATCACCCCGGCCGAGGTGAAGACGTTGCCGTCACGAATGTAGAGCGGGGCGGAATCCACTGTCACGGCGGGAAAAGTCGCGGCGAGCAGCTCGCTGTGACCCCAATGCGTGGTGACCCGCCGGTCGTCGAGCAGACCGGCGGCCGCCAGCACGAACGCACCCGTGCACACCGAGGCGACCCGCCTGCTCCGTTCGGCCAGCCGTCGCACCTGCGTCAGCAAATGCTCGTCCGCCGCGGCCGCCCCGGTTCCCGCGCCCCCGACCACGAGCACCGTGTCCATCCGCCCGGACACTTCGGCCAGCCGCCGGGCACCGGCGAGCATGATCCCCGACGAACTCCGTGTCGTCAGCCCGTGAACCGTGGCCAGCTCGACGACATAAGGCGGTGCGGCGCCGTACGAGTTCGCGATCTCCAACGCCCCGCTGGGACAGGCCACATCGAGGATCTGTGCGTCGTCGAAGGTCACGATCACCACCCGGCGCACGGGTTTCACTCCAGATGCCACAAGGCGAATCTACCCACCGGTGCCTGCCTTCGGACCGTGCTCCGTGTTCGGGTCGGCGACTTTGGCCACCCGATCGATCTCCGCACGCCCTCCCGGGCCGCGGCGACCGTCGGTCGCGTAACCGGAAAGAACCGGCGACGCGCTTCACCCGCTCACCCCGGACGTGATCGAGCGTTTCGCGGGCGGGTCGCGGGGTATGCGGGGATATGACCGACTACCGCCACACCGCCACGATCGAGATGCCCGCCGCCGAGCTGTTCGCCTTCCTGCGCGAGCCTCGGAACCTGCCTCGCTACTTCCCTCAGATGACCCAGGCCGAACCGGAGGGCGGTGACGCCGTGCACGTCGAAGCCGAGGTCCATGGTGAACACGTGGAGGGTGAGGCATGGCTGAAGGTCGACGAGGACGACCTCTCCCTGCGTTGGGGAGCCCGAGGGCCACATGACTACCAAGGAGAGTTGTCGATCGTCGATGACGGACCAGCCGCGTCCCGGCTCACCGTGACCTTGCACAGCGTCCGCGACGCCGACGACGCGGAGGTCCAGCGCGGGCTGGAGGAGACCGTGGCGGCGCTGGCGCACACCGCGACCGCCGATTCCGATGTGGACGCCGCCGAACAGCAAGGCGGCTGGGCGGGGAACTGAGACGGTCGACCATGGGCGTCTAAGGGCGGCGGCACGGCGGACTCGCCAGTGAGCCCGACGCGCGCTGGCTGTCCACAAAGGACATCTGTGGTGGCGCCAGTGACCGTTGTGAGCTATTTGTACCGTCATGAAAGGGGGTTGTGAGTGATAAAGAGGGTTAGAACGACCCTTGCCACTCACGACCCCGACCATGAACTGTACATTTGGTATCAATCGGACGTCTTTCCGCTGGAAATAGTCCTTTGTGGACAGTCGAGAGGTGCCTGGGTCCCTAAGGCCGGTCCGGCGCCGACACCTGCTCGCCACGGTCGACACCTCCGTGATCGCCAAAACGGTGTTCCCCGAACGCCTCCAGTGGCTCGATGCCCGTCGTGAGGTCGAGTGGATGCACCGCACCGTCCTCGTCTGGAGGCTGACTCCTGCGCGGCGAGCTGGTTCGATCGGTGCGATCCTGACGGTATGACCGATCGGCCCGGGCCTCGACGAGAGCTGGAGCGGATCCGGGAGAGTGCCGGGCCGGGCGCGGATCATTCCCGGATCGCGTTGGGTGCCGGGCCCCTTCGGGAGCGGCTGCGGGCCGCGATCCTCGCCTTGGCTTTCGCGCGAGGCGCCGGCAGCAGCACCTGCCCTTCGGACGCGGCCAGGGCGTTGTCGGACGATTGGCGCCCGCTGCTCCCGTGGGCTCGGGAACTGGCTCGCGAGCTCGCCCGGGCAGGCGATGTGCGACTGATCCAGCGTGGCCGGTCGCTCGACCCGGACGGGGAGTGGGAGGGGCCGATCAGGATCCGGCTGGCCGGGTACGGGAATGGCTGAGCCGGACCGCACGCCCGACGGGCACTTCGTGGTGATCGACGGCCGGCGTTGGCGCGCCACCGATCCGGAGATCCCGGAGGAAGCGGCGGCTCGGTTGCGTGGTCTGTTGATGCGGGCTCGCCGGGACGTCGGCTCGGCTCGCCGTGCTCAGGACTCCGAAGCGGAACGGGAGGCCAGGGCGCGGGTGCACACCGCCAAGGTCGCCTTGGGTGAGCGTGGTACCCCATGGTGGGACCAGGATTCCGCGGAGCGGCGGCAGCGGTGGCAACGGGGCCTGGACGCCTTGAGCTGAACGCGGAAGGAGGAATCGCCGCTTCGGCGTCCTCGGGCTGGACACGGTCAGGGGAACCGGGTCGGTCACGCATACGTCAGAGTGACACTCAATGCTACGGTGTCACATCAATCTGAGGGAGTGCGTCACATGTCAACTCGCTTCTTGCCCGTGCTCGCCGCGGGACTTGCTCTGCTGGTCACCGCGTGTTCCGGCGACAGCGGCGGCGCCGGTACGACGGCGCCCACCGGTGATGCGCCGTTCGATAGCTCGGCCACGGCCCAGTCCGGTCCGAAATACACGCAGTTCGCCGACTTTCCCGGTCAGGCCCTCGTCACCACGGAGCCGGGTCTGGACCTGGCGATACAGGTCAAGGCGGTCGACGTGGTCTGGACGCCCGAACTGGCCGGCGTGTCGGCGAAGGCGGGAAAGCATTATGTCGCGGTGTATGTGGCCGCGACCGGAGAGCTTGCCGACCGTGGCGTGCAGCGCGCCAAGATCAAGTACCTGCAGCTTCGGCGCAACAACACGACCGGGAAGACCTGCGACCCGTACCAGCCGAAAGAAGTCCCTCAGTACTGCTTCACCGAGGCGTATCCCGCCAGTGACCTCAAAACCAAAGTCGCGGACAAGACGTGGCGCGACGCCAGTTGGTCCGCGGACTCCCTGATGGGCAGGAACCTCGACCGGGGTGAGACCGCGATCGGCGTGGTGGGATTCAGTCTGGAGGACGGCGCGAACACCGAAGGCCTCCAGCTTTGCGGACCGACCAAGGAGGCCACGGTCGACACCGGTCGTTTCCCGTGTGTTCCGATCCCGAAGCCGGAAGGCGTGTGAAGCCGACCAAGTCGCGGCCGTCAGGGTGGACGGGACCACGCGCAGGTCTTTGGTCATAGGGCGGAATCCCCGCGCTCAGGGCTCCAGCTCTGTGCCGCGGGGTTCTCAGTCGATGTCGATGTCGCCGTCGTCCTCAAAGCCGCTTTCGCGCTCTGTGGGGCCGCTGCCGCCGTGCGATCCTTCGGGGAATCCGGCGATCGCGGCACCCATGGTCGTCAGTCCCAAGACGATGTGGACCAGTCCGACCAGTATCCGGGTGACATCGGTGGTGGGCTCGCCGGAGCCGTTCATGACGGCGATTTCGCCTGTCGCGGTCAGCAGGGCCAAGACCGTCATGCCGGCACCGAACAGAAACGCGGCCACGCGGCCCACTAGTCCCCAGAAGCGCTGAGCGGGCTTCTGTCCCTTGGACATGGCCACGACGCTACGCGGACTCCGACGCCTGGTGCACCGCTAACCGGAGTCCGAGGGACCAGCGCCGGCTCGGCGCGGAGTCGTGGTTGCTTGTTTGAGTCATGATCTCTATGTTTGGTATTCACCAACGCATGGCATGACTGGGGAAGGAATATCTATGCGTCGTCTGAATGTCGCTGTCCTGGCCGCACTGGCCACGACCGCACTGATCGCCGCTCCGGCGGCGGCGATGGAAACGAAGTACGTCGCCCCTGAGCGGGGCGCCCAGGCGGTGGCCGAGCTCAACATCCAGTACCAGATTCAGGAGACCGGCTACTGGTGCGGCCCGGCCGCGACCCGGATCGCCCTGTCGGCGAGGACCGGCGACCTGCCGAACCAGCAGCAGCTCGCGAACGAACTGGGGACCACCACCAACGGCACCGATCACATCGGCCAGGTCACCGGGGTGCTGAGTGCCCGGGTCGGCTGGTACCAGACAAAGGAGATCCCCAACGATCCACCGACCCAGGCGCAGCGAGACCTGCTGTGGAACGACATCGTGGGAGACATCGACAAGGGCTACGCGATCGTCGCGAACATCGTCGCCCCGCCTGAGAACCACCCGCCGGGCTACCCGAACGAGACGATCTACCACTACTTCACCATCGTCGGCTACAACAGCGACAACATGACGGTGAAGATCGCCGACCCGGCGAACTTCGGGGGTAACCAGATCTACTGGCTCACCTTCGATCAGCTCGCCAGCCTGATCCCGCCGAAGGGCTACTCGGCCTGACGTGTTCCCGACACGGCACCGTCCTTGACGGACTTCTGTTGAGTGGTGGGCACTTTCCTTGTCTACACGGGAAAGTGCCCACCGCTGCGGTGTCCCTCGTCGGACGCGCTCTAGACGGCGGCGTGCTTTCCGCGAGGGGCATCGTCGGCCGCCTGGTCGAGGATGCGGTTCGCGACCCGCTCCAGCGCCGCGTACAGGTCTTCGTATCCTTCCGTGCCCCAGTCTTGGAGTCGTTCGGCGAGCCAGTCTTTCCAGGCTTGGAGGAGTTTGGCGAGTTCGGCGCGGCCCGCCTCGGTCGTGGCCCAGCCACCGCGCTGATAGGTCAGGTGCCCGGTCAGTTCCAGCCTCGCGAAGGCCGGTTCGAAGACCTCGGGCGGGACGCCGTGACGCTCACTGATCGCCGTCAGCGACGTGGGCTTGTCCCGCCGTTCCCGCAGCCGCACCTGTCCCACGCACCACAGTCCGCCGCGGTCCAGTTCGCAGCCGGAGCGGGCCGTGATCCTGGCCGTCGCTGCCCGCCCTTCGCGGGCCAGCAGCCTGCCGACCGCACGTTCGAGGTCCTGGTCGCGGTCGCTCGGATCCGGCATCGCGAAGCCGTCGCCGATGTCCTGTGCACCGGCCCGCGCGGTGTCCCGCAGCGGAACCTCCTTGAGGAAGAACGCCAGCACCAGCGCCACGAGACCGACCGGCGCGGCGTAGAGGAACACCGAGTGCAGGGAATCGGAGTAAGCCTGGACGTAGGGGAGCGACGCCGAATCGGGCAGTTGGTGCAGACCGCTGGGGACCTGCACGATCCGCGGGTCGAGGCCCGGTGGCAGCGGGTGTTCCGCGGTCGCCTTCGCCATGTTCGGCGCCAGCTGGTTGGCGTAGATGGTGCCGAAGATCGCCGCGCCGAACGAAGAGCCCAGGGACCGGAGGAACGTCACCCCGGACGTCGCCACCCCCAGGTCTCGGTAGTCGGCGGTGTTCTGCACGACGATGACGAGCACCTGCATGCTCAGCCCGATCCCCGCGCCGAGCACCGCGAAGTAGAGAGACATCTCCCAGAACCCGCTGGTCGGCGTCAGCCGGGAAAGCAGGTACAGGCCGAGCGTCAGCCCGACCCCGCCGAGGATCGGGAAGATCTTGTACCGCCCCGTCTTGCCGACCAGATTGCCCGCGATGACGCCCGCCACCAGCAGCGCGATCACCATCGGCAGCATCCGGACGCCCGAATCGGTCGCCGAGATGCCGTGCACGTACTGCAGGTAGGTCGGCAGGTACGACAGCGCGCCGAGCATCGCGAACCCGACGACGAAGCTCAGGACGGCCGACACCGTGAACACCGGATTCCGGAACAGCCGCATCGGCAGGGTCGGTTCCTTCGCGCGTTTCTCCGCGAAGACGAACAGCACCAGCAGGATCACCGAGCCGATCGACATCCCGATGATCGTCGGCGAGTCCCAGGCGTACTGCGTGCCTCCCCAGCTGGTGACGAGGGTGAGACCGGTCGCGGCGAGTCCGATCAGCGCGATGCCGAGGTAGTCGATCACCGGTTTGGCGACCGCCTTGACCGACGGCATCACGCTCGCCGTCACGATCAGCACGAGTACCGCCACCGGGATGTTGACGTAGAACGCCCATCGCCACGACAGGTGGTCCACGAACAGCCCGCCCAGCATCGGGCCGAGCACCGTGACGACACCGAAGACCGAACCGAGCACACCTTGGTACTTGCCGCGATCACGCAGTGGGACCACGTCGGCCACCAGCGCCGTCGCCGTGACCATCAGACCGCCCGCGCCCAGGCCCTGGACGGCCCGCGCGACGATGAGCCAGATCATGTCGTCCGCGAAACCGCAGAAGAACGAGCCTGCGGTGAACACGATCACCGACAGCTGGAACATCAGCTTCCGGCCGAACAGGTCACCGAGCTTCCCCACGACGGCGGTCATGATCGTCTCGGCGAGCAGGTAGGAGGTGATCACCCACGACAGATGGCCGGCGCCACCGAGATCGCCGACGATGGTCGGCAACGCGGTACCCACGATCGTCTGGTCCAGCGCGGCGAGCAGCATCCCGAGCAGGACCGCCGCGAAGATCGCGTTCACCTGCTTGCGGCTCAACTCGGGCGGGGCGCCGCCCGGCCGGACGGCGTCCACGATCGTGGCCATCGAACCTCCCTCGCGTCAGGCTCAAACCTAGGTGCCCGACGTGGTCCGCTCCACTGTGGACGATCACTCGTTCCGGTGATCCGCCCGGCGAACAGCGTGGCACCGGCACCGGGACGGGTGGGATCGCGCGGATGATCGCAGGGAGAACGAGAGGTCTTCCTCTGAGTCACACAAGGGGAGTTACCCTGCTCCGAGCGTGTCGTGCCGCCACCTGTTCGCAGCAGTGGGTCGCGCGAGCGTCCGTGCCGATGCGCGGCCGGGTCCCCCTGTCGGTGGTTTTCTTCGTCTGCCAAGGGAAAAAAGTCTCCAGCGGTGGATTTCACGCGGGGGAGTGAACCGGATTCCGGTGTCACGCCATCGAGTGGACAATCCTCGGAGTCGGAACCGAGGAAGGGCGCTGAATCGATGACGGTGACCGCGGACGACCGGGTGAAGCTCATCTTCACGTTGTTCGACGCCGACGAGAACGGCTACCTCGAAGAGGGTGACTTCTCGACGATGGCGGGCCGCGTGGTGAGCGCGGCCGAAGGTTCCGGCGACGCCGCGAAGCAGGCGATGAAAGCGGCCTTTCAGCGGTACTGGACGACCCTGGAACGGGAACTGGACGCCGACAGCGACGGCCGGGTGAGCCTCGACGAGTTCGTGGCCTGCGTCCTGTCGCCCGACAAGTTCCACGAGACGATCGCCGAGTTCGCCAGAGCGCTGGCCGCGCTGGGCGACCCGGACGGCGACGGCCTGATCGAAAGGGCCGAATTCGTCGCCCTGATGACGGCGATCGGGTTCGAGCGCCCGAACATCCACGCGCTCTTCGACGCGTTCGTGCCCTCTGCCGAAGACCGCGTCAGGGTACCGGTGTGGGCGTCGGGAATCATGGACTACTACAGCCCGGACGCGGACGACATCGCCGGTGACCACCTGGTGACGTGATTCGGCCATCGCCCGCCCGGACCTGCGCGGCTTTACGCGACTTCAGTCGACGAGGACGTTCTTGTAGAACAGGTTCGCGTAACGGTTGGCGTTGGTCATGCTGCTGCGCGACCCGAATCCCATGTACAGCCGGGTCTCCCCGGCCAGGCTCCGGTAGATCCCCAGACCCTCCGGCTCGCGGTACACCAGCGACTTCCCGGCCTTGGTCAGCGCGCGGCTCTTCACCTTGCCGGTGTTCATGTCGATGCACGTGACGTAGGAGTTGATGTCGGCGGGGTTCTCGTGGCCCTCACCGTCCAATGTGTACAGATATTGGCCGTAGATGGTGTACCCCTGGAACGTCACCGAATGGTCGGCCAGCGCGGGCTGCGCGAAATGCGCCAGAGGTGAACCGAAGTCGCCGGCGGCGGCCGACGCGAGCGGGTAGACGCTGATGTGCATCTTGCCGCCTTCCTTGCGGCGTACCGCGATCCGCTTGTTGATCGGATCGGTGGCACAGGTGATCGTGTCGCTGCCGGTGAGGAACTTCTTCACCGACGGCGTGCCTCCGTTGACGAACTTGAACCTGGCCAGCGCCGTCCCGCGACCGTCGCCGGTGGGACCGTCCGAGTCGCATTCCATCCAGATGTAGGAGTCGGTGCCCACCGGCTCGACGCCGATCGACACCCCGTGCCCGGCGTTGCCGAGATGCATCGAGCCCTGGATCTCCCCGGAGAAGTTGACCTGGGTGACGCACAGGTCGTCCCCGGTCCCGCCGTTGCGGGCGTTCACGATGAAGATGCGCACGTTCTGGTTGTCGAAGGCGAAGCCCTGCATCACGTGGTGTGACTCGTGGAGGAGCTTGCCGCGGAACTCGTCGTAGGACGGCTCGGTGAGGTCGAAGCGCTTGGACACCGGCAGCGCGGTGATCGCGGCCGAAGCCGGGCCGGCGACCATCGCGCCCGCGCCGAGCAGCGCCGTCGCCGCGGCGAGGCCGCCGCCGGTGCGCAGCAGCGAACGTCGGGAGAACGTGGACCGGAGGAGATCCGGGGGCACCTGCTCGGACATGAGCGCTCGCCTTCGTCGAGTTGCGTGGTCCATCCGAAAATTCTTCAAGCTCGTACAAGATCCGTACAAATCGGCCGCGTGGCCGCTCTCGGCGAACGGTTCGAACTCGTGCTCCTCGATGCTCGCACTTTCCGCTGACACGGCTCTTGCGCGCGCAGCCGGGGAGACCTATCGTCATTTCACTACAACATGTAGCGAAATGGAGTCGGTATGCCTGGTCGTCGCCGAGATCCCGATCTCGAGAAGCGGCTCTCGGCCGCGGCGTGGTCACTGCTGCAAAGCCGGGGTTACGACGCGCTGAAGCTGTCCGAGGTCGCGGCGCAGGCCCACGCGCATCGCACCGACGTCTACCGGCGGTGGTCGAGCAAGGCGCAGCTCGTCGTCGATGTGCTCGCCGAGCACCTGCCCCCGGTCTCGGACCCCGACACGGGGGCACTCCGTACGGACCTCAGGGCGATCGTCCAGGACTTCGCGGCGTCCTGGTCCTCGTCGTGGATCGACGGGCTCATGGGGCTCGTCGCCGATCTGCACCACGAGCCCGACGCCGAGCTCGCCTTCCGGAGAATGGCCGAGAGCAGAGGTGAGCCGCTGCGGCAGGTGGTCACCCGGGCGGCACGGCGAGGTGAGATCGGTGAGCTTCCCGACCTGTCCTTGGTGGGTGATCTGATCGAGGGCCCGCTGATGCACCGCCGGATGCTGGGCCGCCGGCCGCTGACCCCGGACTATCTCGACGCCGTCGCCGCCTTGGCCCACGACGTGCTGACCGGGACCACGGTGGCTCCGTGAGCGCCGAACCGCACGAGCTTTCCGCCGCGGAACAACTGAGTGCCCTGCGCAAGGGCGACCTGAGTTCCCGTGAACTGACGGCGCATTACCTGGAACGTATCGAGAAGTTCGATGGCGGACTCGGTGCCTTCGCCACCGTCGTACCGGACCTCGCCTTCGAGGAGGCCGTCCGCGCGGACGAGCGCATCGCCCGTGGAGAATGGGCACCTCTGCTGGGACTTCCTCTGGGTATCAAGGATTTGTATCCGACAGCGGGAGTGCGGACGACCTTCGGCTCCGCCGCTCTGGCGGGCTTCACCCCCGCTGCCGACACCTGGACGGTGGGACTGATCCGGCAAGCCGGCGCGGTGCTCGTCGGCAAGACCAACACCGCGGAGTTCGGAGCCACCTGCTACACCGACAACGACGTGACGGAGCGGCCGACCGTCACCCCGTACGACACGACGCGCTATGCGAGCGGTTCCAGCGGTGGCGCCGCCGCCGCCGTCGCCGCCGGGCTGTTGCCACTGGCACAGGCGGGCGACGGGGCCGGATCGACACGAACGCCCGCGGCGGCCTGTCACCTCGTCGGCGTGAAGCCCAGCCGAGGGCTGGTCAGTTCCTCGGTACCGCCGACCTCGCTCACCGCCACCACCGTCGAAGGTCCCATCGCCAGGACGGTGGAGGACGCCGCGCTGCTGCTGGACGTGATGGCGCGGCCCTGGAGTGGCGATCCGGACGGCTGGCGAGCCGAAGAAGGCTTCGTCGACGTCGTCAAGTGGCCAACGGTAAGGCCGCTTCGCATCGCCGTGTGGACGGATCCTGGGCTGGACGGCGTTCCCGCGAATCCGGAGGTCGTGCGTGCGGTGGAGCGAGCGGCGAGCCTGCTCCGGGAACTGGGGCATGAAGTGCGAGAGGTGAAGATCCCGGCCGGCTGCGACGATCCGGTGCGCCTGGCACTGCGCACGCTGTTCGCCTCCTCCGTCGAGGCGGCGGTGCGATCGCTTGTCCCGCCTGAGCGCAGGGAACTGCTCCTGCCGTACACCCGGTACCTGTGCGCCGAAGGACAGACGTTGTCCGGCCAGGACCTCTTCGCGGCACAACAGGTCCTGGCGCGTTATGCGAGCGCCTTCCTGGCGGCCCTCGACGGGTTCGACGTCGCGCTGACCCCGGTGACGAACGGCCCCCCGGTTCGGCTCGGACACTTCGAGACCGGTGGTGTGGCGGCGATCGCCGACGCGATGCTGGACTGGTCGGCCCCCACCCCGTGGGCCAATTTGACGGGGCGACCCGCGGTGTCCCTGCCGTCGCACCTCGATCGCGACGGACTCCCGTACGGCGTTCAGATCGTCGGACGCCGGCGGGAAGACGCGCCGTTGCTGGCCCTCGCCGCGCAGCTCGAACGCTCGGGGCTGTGGAAAGACGTCCATCCGTCCTGCTGGGATGATTGAGAGGCCACGCCCGATGAACACACAGACGAACCTCACAGGTGGAAGTCCGGAGCACCGCCATCCGGGGCAGGGACTGACCGAGAAGTTCGTCGCACTGCCCGACGGGCGACGGCTGCGGGTCGTCACCGCCGGCGAGGGCGACGGGCCGCTGGTCGTATTCGAGGCGGGCATGAGCGCTCCCGCCGCTTCCTGGGTGCACACCCAGCGCGAGATCGGCGCGCGCACTCGCACGGTGTCCTACGACCGGGCGGGTTACGGCGGGAGCGATCCGGACCCGCGGGACCGGACGATCGAGCGGATTGCGGACGACCTCACCGGGCTCCTCGACGTCCTCGGTGAGACCCGGCCCGTCGTCCTCGTCGGACACAGCTGGGGCGGACCGGTCATCCGCCTGTTCGCCGAGCGTCACCCGCACCGGGTCGCCGGACTGGTCTTCGTCGACGCGACCGTCGCCGAGATCATGAGCGACCGCGACGCGCGGATCCTGTCCTGGTCGTTCGGTGTGCTGGCGCTGCTCGCGCGCCTGGGCGGCCGGAAGCTCGTCGTGAAACTGACCGTGCCGCACGTGTCCCGCGTCATCGATGAGTCCGATGTGGACATCCTCGTCCGCGACTACGCCTGTGTCCGTGCGATGCGCGCCGGGCGCCGCGAGGCGGCGCAGATCGTTCCGGCGCTGTCGACGATGCGACGTCTCCAGGCCGCGGGTAGTCCGGACGTCCCCACGATCTGCCTTCAGGCCGGGCGGATCGACCGCGGTATGTCCCGGGCGCGCCCCCTGTTCAACCGGGTGGCCACCGAGCTCATGGCCGCCGTCCCGAACGGGCGCGTGGTCGTCGTCGAAAAGACCGGGCATCTCATCCCGCAGGAGAATCCGGTTGTCGTGCGCGAAGCGATCCACGAGATCGTGGACGCCGTCGCGGGGCCGAGATGATCCCCGAGGCGGTGGTCCCGCAGACCGAGGCGGCTTCTCTCGGTACCGTCACCCGGACCGGTCAGCCACGCCTCATCGGGGCCCTGGTCGGCACGAACGCCGCCGGCTACATCGCTATCGCGGTGCCGATGAACCTGTTGCTGGTCACCCATCTGTCGGCGATCGCCGGCGCCGGGGCGACCTCCGCCTTCAGCCTGGTGACCGGAATCGGCGGGCTCGTCGGGCTGCTGGCGAATCCGCTCGGCGGGCGCGTCAGCGACCGGACGGCCGCGCGGTTCGGCAGACGCCGCACCTGGATTCTCACCGGTGGCCTCGGAGCGGCGATCCTGCTCACGATCATGGGCTGGACGACCGAGGTGTGGCAGGTGGCGCTGGGCTGGGCCCTGATCACGGCACTCGTCATGTTCCAGCTCGCCGCGAGCGCCGCGCTGGCCGCGGACCAAGTGGCTCCGGAGCGGAGAGGAGCGGCATCGGGAGTGGTGGCGTTCGTGGCCCTCGCCGGTCCCGCCCTGGGTTTCGCCGTGGTGAGCGCCCTGCCCGCCCTGCCTCGGCTGCAGTGGGGCGTGGTCGGTGTGCTCAGCGCCGCGGGCGTAGTCATGGCCGTCCTGCTCGTGCGTGATCCCCGGCACCGGACACCGGCTGACGAACCACGGCTCGGTCCGGCGATCATCTTGCGGTCGTACTGGGTCAGTCCGCGCAAGCATCCCGCGTTCGGCTGGGCGTGGGCGGTGCGCTTCCTGATCACCGCGGCATGGGCGTCCAACAGCTACCTGGCCTTCGTGTTCACCCAGCGCTTCGCCGTCCTGGCCGACAAGGTCCCGGGAATGATCTTCCTCCTGACCCTGATCGGGATCGTCTGTGTCGCCGTCACCGCCTGGCTGACCGGCTGGCTCTCCGACAAGATCCGGAGGCAGAAGCCGTTCGTGCTCGTCGGAGGTCTCGTGCTCGCCGCCGGGCTGGTCCTGGTGGCGGTCTCGCCCGGGATCCCGGTGGTGTTTCTGGGCACCGCGATCATGTCGCTGGGCTATGGGACCTTCCTGGCCACCGACTTCGCCCTCTGCCTGCGCATGCTTCCCGACCCCGAGTCGGCGGGCAAGGACTTCGCGGTGCTCAACATCGCGAGCACACTGCCTGTCGCTGTCGTGCCCTTCGTGGCGCCGGTCCTTCTCGCGGCCGGTGGATTCCCCGCACTCTTCACCTGCCTCGCGGTGCTCAGCGTGGTCGGCGCGGTGAGCGTGGTTCGTGTCCCCGACATCGGACAGGAAGGCCAGCCGCGCTTCGCGGCTATGCGTCGCGACGTCGGATGACACCGGGGGAGCGAGGCGACCATCTCCGCTTTCGAATGTGTACATCATCTGGATTTTCGAGGTATCCTGATGATGGAAATTCAGAGGAGGGGCAGGATGGTCCGACTGACTCGGGTACAGCAGCAGGAACGCACGCGGGCGTCCGTGCTGGCCGCGGCGAAGGTGGAGTTCGTCGAGCGCGGCTACGCCCTGGCGAAGGTCGACCGGATCGCCGAGCGGGCCGAGCTGACCCGTGGCGCGGTGTACTCGAACTTCCCGGGTAAACGCGCCTTGTACCTGGCGGTGTTGATCGACCTGGTCGAGAACGCGGCCGCCGGTGAGTCGTCGGCGCCGCCGGTGTCATTGGCCGACGCGCTGGGCGCCTTCGCCCGCATCTGGCTCGAACGGCTGCCACTGGTCGGTGACTCGGCTTCGGGAGGACGGCTGCAGCTGCGCTCGCTGGACGGTGTTCTCGACGACGAGCGCGGGCGCGAGGTGCTTGCTCAGGTGGCCCGGCTGGAGGCTCTGCTGCTCGCCACCACGCTGGAGTTGTACACGCCGGCGGGGCGGCGGGTCCGCCTGGCCGAACTGGTGCTGACCCTGCTGGACGGCTCGAGTCATCGTGCCGAGACCGCGCCGGGGTTCGGCGACCCCTTCGACCTGGCGCACGCGTGCCGTCACCTGGCCGGGATCGATCTGGCCGACACCTGGGCGCCGCCGCACCTTCCCTATGTGTCCCCGGCGGAGCCGTGCGCGGACGCCTGGGAGGCGCCGACGGGACTCGCGGACCGGCTCGGCGACGACCAGGTCGACTTGGCCGCCGACGGTCTCATCGCGGTGCTGGGGGCGGGGCGCCTCGGCGCCGCCGAGGAGGCCGTCCGGTCCGCCCGGCCCGGCGAGCAGGTGACGTTGGTCGTCGTCACGGACGATCCCGCCGAGACCGGTCGCCTCGTCCGGCTCAGGATCACCGACCTCGTCGGCTGCCTGCGGAGGGTGTTCGCGACCGAGGCATGGCGGCATCTCCGGCTGGTCCTCGACGGCGGGTCCGTGGCGTCGGCGATCGGCCTGACGGAGCCCGGCGACGCGACCGAGGCCGCGGTGCGCGTCCGAGGCGGCCGGATCGTCGCCCGGGCCCAGGGACGAGGTGCCGCCCACGCGGTGGCGACCGTCGACGGGCAGAACGTCGCACGGCCGCCGAAGGACACGATGTGAACCTCCTGGTGTTGCATGCCCTTCGTTGCGTCGGCACCGCGGGTCTCACCCGCTTGGCCGCGGCGACGGGGCTGAGTGAGTCCGATGTGGAGTCCGAGCTGATCGATCTCGCGGTCGCCGGTCTCGTCACGCACGTCGCCGACTTCCGGGTGTGGGCCCTGACGGACGACGGCCGCGTCGCGGATGCCGAGCGGACCACCGCGGAACTGGAATCGGCCGGCGCCCGCCCCGCCATGGCCACGGCGTACGACGGCTTTCTCGTGCTCAACCCGGAACTGCTGGACCTCTGCACGGCTTGGCAGCTCCGGTCGGTCGACGGTGTCGTGGTCACCAACGATCACAGCGATCGGTCCTACGACGACCGCGTCCTCGGCCGGTTCGCCGATCTCCACCGGCGCGCCGTCGTCGTCTGTGCCGGGTTGTCCTCGGCGTTGCCCCGGTTCGATCGCTACCGGGTCCGGCTCACCGAAGCCCTCGGCCGCGTCGAAGCGGGCGAGTGGGAGTTCCTGGCCGACGACACCGAGTCGTATCACGCCGTGTGGGCCCAGCTTCACGAAGACCAGCTCGCCACCCTCGGGATCCCGCGATGAAATGGATCCGCCCCCTCTCCGCCGAGCTCGGGGAGGCGGTGGAGGCGGTGGGCGGCAAGGCGCAGGGCCTCGTCGTCCTGCACCGTCTCGGGCTGCCCGTGCCCGCCGGGTTCGTCATCACGACGGAGGCGTGTCGCGCGTTTCTGCGTGACGGGCGTCTTCCCGACGGTCTCGACGACGAACTCGTGTCGGCCATGACCGGCCTCGAGGCCGTCACCGGACGCCGTTTCGGGGGAGCGGACACGCCGTTGGCGGTGTCCGTTCGCTCCGGGGCGGGAGTTTCGATGCCCGGCATGATGGACACGATCCTCAACCTGGGGCTCACGACCTCGGCCGCCGCCGGCTTGGCGGCCGAGACGGGTGATGCACGGTTCGCGCGGAGTTCCCGGGAGCGGTTCCTGTCCGGCTTCACCGCCGCGATCGCCGGTGACCGGCGGATTCCGGACGACGCGACCGGGCAGCTGGAACTGGCGGTGGAGACGGTGTTCTCGTCCTGGGACACACCGCGCGCGCGAACCTATCGGGAGCTGCACGACATCCCGCACGATCTCGGCACGGCCGTGATCGTGCAGGCGATGGTGTTCGGGAACCGCGACGCGCGCAGCGGCACCGGAGTCGCGTTCAGCCGCGATCCCAACACCGGTGAGCGGATCCCGTTCGGCGAAGTCCTTTTCGGACACCAAGGTGAGGACGTCGTCTCCGGCGGCGCACTGACCCGGCCCCTGCGTGAGTTGGCCGACCGGGAGCCGGATGTGTGGAGCGGGCTGCTCGATGCCCTGAACCGGGTCGAGGAGCACTATCGCGACGCGTGCTACGCCGAGTTCACGTTCCAAGCCGGTGAGCTCTGGCTGCTGCAGGTCCGGCCGGGCCGGTTCGTCGGAGCCGCCGCCGTCCGCGTCGCCACCGACCTCGCCGACGAACGCGCCATCGACCGTCACGAAGCACTGCTCAGGATCTCGCCGCGGCAGCTCCGGCACGTCCGCACACCGAGGATGGCGTCGACCGCGGAGGCCGACCTCCTGGCCCGAGGGCTGGGCGCCTGTCCCGGTGTCGCGGCCGGGCGGGTGGTGACCACGGCCGACGGCGCGGTGCGCATGGCCGCGGCAGGCCCGGTGATCCTGGTCCGGCCGGAAACCTCCCCGCACGACATGCGCGGCCTGGCCGCCGCCGCCGGCATCGTCACCGCTCGTGGAGGTCCGGCCAGCCACGCCGCCGTCGTCGCGCGAGCGATGGGAAAGCCCGCTGTCGTAGGGATCGCAGACCTCGTCGTCGCCGATGCCTCGGTGAGTGCTGGTGGGCGCACCATCGGCGAAGGCACCTTCATCACCATCGACGGGACCAGCGGCGAAGTCGCCCTCGGCAGCCCCCTCGTAGTCACGACCACGGCGGATGCCCACCTGAGCCGTCTGCTCGGCTGGGCCGACGACGTATCAGGCGATCACTCCGAACGCGGGGAAGCCCAACGCCTGAGCGCCGCTCATGCCGTGCTTCGTCAGGGCTGACCTCGCTCCGGCGACCTTCCGGAAGCTCATGGCCGCACGCCGGGACCGAATCCCGTCCACCGCAGTTCGGCCGGAAGGTGGCCCATGTCGTTGTACGTCAGCACCGTCGGCGCGAGGCCGTCGCGATACTCGATCGTCGTCAGCGCCGTGTTCCCACAGCTCAGCCCGAGCCACCGCGCGGGCGGCGCGTCGAGCGCGTGCCGTACCAGCCAGGCCACCTGATAGGCGTGGGTGACCAGGACCTCGTGGGTCTCGGTTTCCGCGGTCCGGGCGAACCTGTCGATCAGCGCATCCGCGAGACGTGCTCCCGAAGCCGCTTCCGCGGCGTCGTACCCGTCGAAGAACCCCGCCCAGGCGGGAGGTACCTCGTCCGGCACGTGCGGAACGTGGTCGATCAACTCGGCCGCTTCCCGCACGGCGACCCCCGGCAGATGTGCGCCCAGGATCTGAGCGGACCGCGCGGCCCGGGGGAGAGGCGAATGCCAGACGGTGTCGACCGGCAGGGCAGCCAGGCGCGCCCCGAGCAGTTCGGTCTGCCGCTGCCCTGCGTCGGTCAACTCGCCGAACGGATCCGCCGCACCGTGCCGAACGACGTACAAATGCCGAACCATCGCTGCTCCCACCGTCGACAACCACATCAGGATACTCAGATAATCCAGATGTTCACAACATCTATAGAGGTAAGTCAGGCGCGTCGGGTCTCGGGGTGGTGCCTGCGCGGCGCACTCGCGTGCTCGGAGACGGATCTCGCGTGCTCGGCGCCGTGCACCCCCAGGTGCGGTAACCAGAAACGCAGCCACGTCCCTGAGCACGCGAGATCCGGGCCCAAGCACGCGAGCCACGCCCACTCTCACCCCGGCGAGCGGGCCCCTGCCGCGCGGCCGGACGCAACGACCTCCGCCGACGGCGCCACGTTCGCCTTGTTCCTCAAGGGAACCCTCGTCGCCACTCGTGACCAGGGTTGAGAACTAGCCGTCTAGGTATCAAACAGAGAATTTTCGCCGCGAAATGTCTTTTGTGGATAGCCGGGAGTGGCCGAGCTCCGTCGGCCAGGCCGGACCTGTGCCGCGAACACCTCCTGCAAGGAAGCCGGCGAGGCAGACCTCACTGCGGAGATCCGGTCACGCCAAGTTTGCCTTGGTCTCGACAAATACTTTGCCGCCGGGTTCGGTGGCAACCTGGCCGATGGTGAGGCGTCCACTGGATATGATCTTGACGAAGCCGCGTTTCCCTCGGGTGGTTCATCGAGTCGTCGTGTTGGCCGGTGTTTTCGCGACGGCGCTGATGCCTGTGGCCGCGCCGGCGTCGGCGGCCGATGAGCGGGTGGTGACGACGGTGAGCGAGGCCGACCGGGCCGCGGCACTGGCCCATTGGACGCCGGAGCGGATGCGGCAATGGGTCGGCGACGACGAACTGCCGCCCGCCGAGAAGATCGGCCGCGTATGGGCGGGGCCGGTGCCGCCGGGTGTGGGGCGACTTTTCTTCACCGCCGAACCCGGCGTCGACGGATCCTGTACCGCGACGGTGGTCCCCAGTTCGAGCAAGGACGTGGCACTCACCGCCGGGCATTGTGTGAACGGCGGACTGGACCGGTTCGACAACCCGATCAAGATCGTCAATGTGGTATTCGTTCCGGGGTATGACCACGGCGAAATCCCGCACGGGGTGTTCGCGGCCCGGGCCTTCGCCTGGTCCGGTACGTATGCGGGCCCGATGAGCGGAGCGGACGACGACGCGGTGATCGCCCTGGATCCGGTCGATGGCCGGCACGTCGCGGACGTCGCGGGTACGCAGGAGATCTCGTTCGGGACACTTCCGTCCACTGTGGACGCGACCATCCTCGGCTACCCGGTGTCGCGAGCGGCCGCGGGAGAGGCGCTGTTCTCCTGCGCGCGGCCCGCGGACCTCCGAGCGAACTCGGTCACCACGACCTGGAACACGGATTGCGACCTGGCGGGCGGCTCCAGTGGCGGCCCTTGGCTGCGGAACTTCGATCCCGTCAGTGGGAAGGGGACCATTTTCAGCGTGACGAGCCGGGGAACGATGACCGAGGACGGCGTGACCACGGACCTGAGCGGCGCCGCGCTGACCGAGCCGGTGCGGAAGTTGTACGAGCGAGCCGGCGAACTCTGAGCCGGAGACTTCCCCGGATCACTGTTCCGGCAACGTGAATCCAGAGTCGACTCGAGTATCCGCCGATCCTGTGGCGCCGGGACCACAAAGGTCTCGCCGCGGTATCGGCGGACCGGCGGCGTTGCGACATTCGGTGAATATCGCCGGTAAATCGCCTACGGAGTTCCCCTTTTTTCCAGCGAACCGCTCACGGGAGGTTCGCTGATGCCCGGCGTCCGTCGCTCTGAAGAGTGAGAGATGCCGAGGTCCGCTCAACCCCTTGGCGCAACGCGGATATGAGCCGCGTAGACCGGAATCGCGACGGCAACTCGTTGGGCGTCTTGACATAGGGCGCTCCGGGTGACGCATTAACGAAACGCGGGGCATCGCGTCTTTCTCAGACAACCCACAGGAATTCCGGCCGCCGCCGGGTCTCGAAAGGGAAGTCCATGTCGCGAAGACCACTACTCGTCGTCCTGACCGCCGTCACGGCGCTGCTCGCGTCCACGGCGGTCGCCGTCGCGGCTCCGCCGGGGGTCGACCCGGCCACGGTCGATCTCACCCTCGACGCGGGGCAGAGCACGACCGTGACCAAGAACGTGACGACGTCGGCGGTGCCGCCGAACCCCGACCTCGTCCTGCTCGCCGACACCACGGGCAGTATGGGCGGGCCGATCGGCAACGTGAGGTCGAACGCCAGCGCCATCACCGGTGACGTGCTCGCCGCGCAGCCCACCGCGCGGTTCGGTGTCGCCGAATACAAGGACTTCACCGACTCGGTGCCGTTCAAGGTCAACCAGGGCATCACCGGTGACACCACCGCCGTCCAGGCCGGAATCAACCAGTGGGTGGCTTCGGGCGGCGGGGACACGCCGGAAGCGAACTTGAACGCGTTGTACCAGCTGGCCACCGGCGCGGTCGACTTCCGTCCGGACGGTACCCGCATCGTCGCCTGGTTCGGCGACGCGCCGTCGCACGATCCGAGCGGAGGGCACAATCTGGCGCAGACCATCGCGGCACTCCAAGCGGCGAAGATCCGTGTCGTCGCCGTCAACGTCGGTGGTCTCGACGCCACCGGGCAGGCCTCGGCGATCACCTCGGCCACCGGTGGCGTGTTGCTGAACAACGTGCCCGCCGGTCAGGTGTCGCAGGCCATCCTGGACGGCATCAAGTCCATCGAGGTCACGGTGACCCCGAAGGTGACCAGCTGCGACCCGCAGCTCACGGTCACCAACGACCCCGGCAGCGTCAAGGTGACCAGCGGCGAAGTCGCCACGTTCACCGAGACGATCGCGGCGTCGGCCGGTGCCGCTCCCGGCACCTATCACTGCGTGGTCGACTATCAGGTCGACGGCGTCTCGCGTGGGTACATCGAGACCACCACCGTGCGCGTGCTCGGCCTGAGCGTCGACGACGTGACGGTCGCCGAAGGCTCGGGGGGCGCGCAGGTCCCGGCGACCTTCACGGTGTCGCTGCTCGGTGGCCCCAGCCCGAATCCGGTGACCGTGCAGTACTCCACCGCCAACGGCAGCGCGACCGCGCCCGCCGACTACGCCACGGCGAACGGCACGGTCACCTTCGCTCCCGGGCAGACGGTCAAGCCGGTGACCGTGCTGGTCGCCCCGGACACCGTCGACGAGCCGGACGAGACGTTCACGGTGAACCTCTCGGCCCCGTCGGGCGCCGGCCTCGTCGATCCGACCGGTGTCGGCACGATCCTCGACGACGACCGTGACGGTGTCTTCTCCTGCACGGGCACCGCGGCGAACGTGCTCGGGGTGACCGCGGCGCAGGCGAACCCGGCGAACCTGCCTTGTGCCGACGACGCCCGCACCGTCGCCGCCGCGACGCTCAACGCCGGCCTGATCAAGGTCGAAACCCAGGTACTGACCGCGTCGACCGATCTCACGCCGGACAACCAGTCGGCGGCCCCCGCCGCGGGCGATCGCGCGCTGGCGTCGGCCAAGATCGACAAGACGGTGATCAGCACGCTCGGGCTGAACATCGAACTCGGTGTGATCCAGTCGCAGGCGACGGCGACCTGTCAGCCTGCACCGGGTGGTCTCGCCCCCGTCTTGGCAGGCAGTTCGAACGTCGCCTCGCTGAAGATCAACGGCCAGGCCATCACGGTGGGCTCGGCGCCGCTGACCATCCCGCTGGTCATCGGCTCGCTGAAACTCAACGGTCAGACGGTGGCGAACGGCGTCGTGAAGCAGCAGGCCGTCGCGCTGGACACCGCGCTCGCGAAGATCGTGCTCGCGGAATCCCAGGCCGACGTGCACGGCACCGCCGCGCACCCGGCCGGAAACCCCTGCCGCCGGTGATCCGGTGAACCGGGCCGGGGCGGACGATCCAGTCCGCCCCGGCTGTCCACAAAGGAGGTCTTGAGTGGCGGGACGGTTCTATTGAGGGCTAGGGCAAAGGTGTCGTGTCGGGTGCCGAGTCCGTGAAGGCCTCCTTGAGGGACTCTGGGTCCCTCAAGGAGGCCTTCACGGACCGGTGATCAGCAGTGATCAGCGGGGTGAAGGGGACTTTCCGCTCGTACAGTGAGGGGAAAGGGCCCCTTCGACGCGGGTCTGCGGTCTTCGTGGGCGGCGGAGTCCCGGG
>NZ_JACBXD010000033.1 GCF_013870525.1 Amycolatopsis pittospori | reverse complement strand
GCCGTTCAGGGCCGCGATGCTACGGCGCGGGGTCCGCCCGATGGCGCCCGAGCTCGCCGTCCGGGCACTGGCCCAGGCACTCGACCGCGGCGAAACCACGCTGACGGTGACCGATATGGACTGGTCGGTGTTCTCCCCGGTGTTCACCGCCACCAGGCCGAGCCCGCTGCTGGCCGAACTGACGGAAGCCGGTGCCGTGGCCGAAGAGCCCGTCGAGTCCGAGGCGGGCATCGCCGCGGGGCTCGGGGCGCTGCCCGCCGGCGAGCGGCTGTCCTTTGTGGTCGATCAGGTGCGGGCCGTCGTGGCCGCGGTGCTGGGCCACCCGGACGCGACCGCGGTCGAACCCGGCGCTCGCCTGCTGGAGGCCGGATTCGACTCGCTCACGGCGGTGGATCTGGCCAAGCGGCTCACCGCGGGGATCGGGCGCCCGGTGCGCTCGACCGCGGTGTTCGAGTTCGGCACCCCGGTCGAACTGGCCCGGCACCTGCTCACCCTGGTGGGAGAGCGGGCCGAGGCGGCCCCGGCACGGCCCGCCGGCACGCTCAGCGCACTCTACGAGCGGGCGGGCGAACTGGGCCGGATCGACGAGTTCATCGCGCTGTTGAACACCGCCGGCACCTTCCTGCCGACGTTCGACTGCGCGAAGGACCTGCCGTCGCCCCCGGAGGCGGTGCGGCTCGCGGAGGGGCCGGCACCGACGCGGCTCGTCTGCGTGCCGCCGTTCGTCGGCAAGACCGGCCCCCAGCAGTACTCCCGGTTCGCCGCCGAGCTCCGCGACGAGCGAGACCTGTTCGTGTTGCCGCTGCTGGGTTTCCTCACCGGGGAGCCACTGCCCGCCGACGCGGACGCGTTGCTCGACGTGCACCACGCGGCCATCGCGGCGCAGGTCGGCGAGGGTCCGTTCGTCCTGATCGGCTACTCGTCCGGCGGCGTCATCGCCCATGCGCTGGCACGACGGCTGGAGAACGAGGGCATCCGCCCGGCGGCGGTGATCCTGCTGGACACCTACTCCCAGCTGGACCTCGCGACCGTCGGGGACTCGATCGCCGACACCTGGCAGGGCCTGATCGACCGGGACCGCACCGCAGACGACGCTTGGGGCGAGGCCTGGCTGACCGCGATGGGCCGCTACTTCAACCTGGCGTGGACCCCGGAGCCGATCTCGGCGCCCACCCTGCTCGTGCGTGCCGAGCCGCTCGGCGCGGGCGGGCGGGCCACCTGGCCGCTGCCGCATTCCACAATGGACATTCCGGGGAACCACTTCGGGATCATGGAGACCGGCGCGGCGGATACCGCACGCGCCGTCAGCGACTGGGTCGTCGCGGAACTCGAAAGCTGATACCGCGTTTTCCGCTGGGAATGACTAAGGAGGGCAACCGGAAGGTCGCCCTCCTTAGTCATTCGCCGCGCAGAGGCTTCGTCACCCCGGGGCCCGAGATCTTCTCGACTGGCGACAAAGGACTCAAGACCCGCTCCGGTGGACCCGTTTGAGAACTTCGCGCGGGGGCGTGAGCGCTGCGAGGGGTTGTTCGCGGGAACCTGAAGGCCCCCTTGAGGACGTTCACCGTCTCAAAGGGGGCCTTCAGGACACCCGTGCACCCACCGGGAATGACAAAGGAGGGCAACCGGAAGGTCGCCCTCCTTTGTCATTCGGAGAACCGGAGCGGACCGGGGGAGGTCTGCCCCGGTCCACAGACCCGCGTCCGGCGGGATAACCGGGCTGGGGGGTATCCGGGAACCCCACCGGACGCGGGCGTCGCGCAGGCCGTGCCGGACGTCCGGCACGGCCTGCGCGGTCCCCGGGGATCCGCTCGTCAGCCCTTGAGGGCGAAGGGGATCTCACCCGAGGTGACCGGGTGTAGATAGTTGCGGGAACCGATGCCCGTCTTGCGCATGGCCAGCCCGCTGATCGACTCCAGGATCACCCGGCGGGCGAGCATCGCGGTGATGTAGCCGGGGTCGAGATGCGGTGCCACCTCCACCACGTCCAGCCCGACCACCGGCATCTCATGGCACAGCCTGCGGAACGTGGTGAGGATTTCGCGGCTGGTCAGGCCGCCGGGCTCCGGTGTTCCGGTGCCGGGGGCGTACGCCGGGTCCACCACGTCGATGTCCAGCGAGACGTAGACGACCTCGGCGTGTTCGGTGGCCTCGCCGATCACCTTGTCCACCACGGCGGGCAGGCCGATCCGCTCGATTTCGGCCATGAAGTGGGTGTGGATGCCCTGTTTACGCATCCAGTTGAACAGCTGGTTGTCCGGAGACCCCGGCGTGCGGATGCCTGCCTGCACGATGTTGCGCCCGGGGATGCCCAGCTCGTTGACCAGCCGCCAGATGGTGGTGGCGTGGGTCTTCTCGTGCCCGTAGATCTCTTCGTGGCAGTCGGGATGCGCGTCGAAGTGCACCACGGCCAGTTTCTCTTTGCCGTACTTCTCGGCCAGTGCGCGGACACTGGGCACCATGACCGAGTGGTCACCGCCCATGATCACCGGCACCGCGCCCGCCGCGACCACCTCGCCGACGACCTGGCCCACCGTGCGCTCGGTGTTCTCGATGCTCCACAAGTCCACCGCGGCGTCCCCGTAGTCCACCACCGTCAGCTCGCTGAACGGTTTCACCCGAGTGCTGGCGTTGATCAGCTCGGCGGTGTTGTTGAACAGGTATCGCTCGTCCGAACGCAGCGCCCGCGGGCCGAACGCGGCACCGCGGTGCCCGGTGGAGGTGTCCACCGGGGCACCGAGCACCGCCACGTCCACCTTCCCGGCCACCAGGTCTTCCGGTGTCAGGCAGATCGGCAAGCTCATGAACGTCGGTATGCCCACGTACGCGGGCTGGTTGTCGTTGCGGTGCAGGCTGATCGGACCGGACGTGCGCGGCGGCGCCGAGTTCGGATCGACCGGGTACGGCCAGCCACTGCTCTTCGATGACGGCAATTCCACTACTTAACCCCTCCCCGGGTATTCGAGTGTCTGCGCAGGTCAGTTGTCCTTGTTCTTGCGCATGTACTTCTCCTTCTCCTTGAGCAGGTACTTGCCGCCTGCCAGGAGGCCACCGACCACGATCAGCGCGATGCTGATCGGGATCTCGTACCCGTTCAGCGCCTCGATGTGGTTGACCAGGAACCAGCTCTTGCCGCTGTCGGTCTGCAGGTTGTTGATCAGGCCGCCGATCCCCTGGACGACGAACAGGATTCCGATCAATTCGAACATCATGTGCTCCTCGGTGCTGCCGTCGGCACTCGGCCGACGACGGTGAATTCCTTGAGGAAACGATAGAACGGCACGGCCGTCGGCAAATCCTTCGAGAGTACCGACAGGCTCATCACTTCGGAGGAGTTTCGCCGCTAGATCGGATCTCGCGGCCGAGACCGCCCGATCTTGCGCCTTCAGGGTATGACGGCAAGTACGGCGGAGAAGAACAGAACCCCCGGTGGACGCCGGGACTGTCCGGCGATCGAAACCACCGGGCTGACGAAGAGTTTCGGCGCCCACCGGGCGCTGGACGGGCTGGACCTGACGGTGCCGCCCGGCATCGTCTACGGGGTGCTCGGGCCCAACGGCGCGGGCAAGACGACCGCGGTGAAGGTGCTGGCCACCCTGTTGCGCCCGGGCGGCGGTACGGCCCGTGTCTTCGGGCACGACGTGGCCGCCGAACCGGACGCCGTGCGCGCCAGGATCAGCCTCACCGGCCAGTACGCGTCGGTGGACGACGTGCTCACCGGGGAGGAGAACCTGGTGATGCTGGCCAGGTTGCTCGGCCACGGCAAGGCGGCGGCACGGCGGCGGGCCGGGCGTCTGCTCGCGGCCTTCGGGCTCGACGAAGCCGCCGGCCGGCAGGTCAAGACCTATTCCGGTGGGATGCGCCGCCGGCTCGACATCGCGGCCAGCATCATCCGCACCCCCGACCTCCTGGTGCTCGACGAACCCACCACCGGGCTCGACCCGCGCAGCCGGGTCCAGGTCTGGGACATCGTCCGGACGATCGTCGGGCAGGGCACGACGGTGCTGCTGACCACGCAGTACCTGGAGGAGGCCGACCGGCTGGCCGCGCGGATCGCGGTGATCGACCGCGGCCGCGTGGTGGCCGAAGGCACGCCGGGTGAACTCAAGGCCTCCGCCGGCGCCGGCACTGTCCACCTGCGACTGTGCGATCCCGCCGATCGCCACACCGCCGAGTCGGTGCTCTCGCGTGTGCTGTCCGCCCGCGTCGAGTCCGACCCCGATCCGCTGGTCCTCACCGCGCTGGTGGCGGTCGCGGGAGCGGAGAAACAGGCTTCCGCGGTCCTCGCCGAACTCGACGACGCCGGGGTCCGGGTGGACAGTTTCACCTTGGGCAGGCCCAGCCTCGACCAGGTCTTCCTCGCCCTCACCGAGCGCACCGCGGGACAGGAGACGGGCGAATGACCGAGTCCACGCTGGAATCCGTGCTCTCCGAAGGCGACGCCCCGGCCCGGCCCAGTGCCTGGTCGGCTTCGCTCACCTTCGGCTGGCGGTCGATGCTCAAGCTCAAGCACATTCCCGAGCAGATCTTCGACGTGACCGCGTTCCCGGTGCTGATGACGCTGATGTTCACCTACCTGTTCGGCGGCGCGCTGGCCGGGTCCACAGCGGACTATCTGCAGTTCCTGCTGCCGGGGGTGCTGGTCACCAGCGTCGTGATGATCACCATGTACACCGGCACCGGGGTGAACGGCGACATCAAGGACGGGGTGTTCGACCGGATCAGGACCCTGCCGGTGTGGCGGCCCGCGGCGCTGGTCGGCGCGCTGCTCGGCGACGCCGTGCGGTATTCGGCGGCTTCGGTGACCATCCTGCTGCTGGGCCTGGTGATGGGGTTCCGCCCGGCGGGCCTGCTCGGGGTGCTCGGCTCGATCGCTCTGCTGCTGCTGTTCTCCTTCGCGTTTTCCTGGATCTGGACCATGTTCGGGCTCCTGCTGCGCTCGGAGAAGTCGGTGATGAGCGTGAGCATGATGGTGGTCATGCCCGGCACGTTCCTGAGCAACGTCTACGTGGAGCCGGACACCATGCCGGGCGCGTTGCGGGCCGTGGTGAACGCGAACCCGATCACGCACGTGGTCTCCGCCGTGCGCGGCCTGATGGCCGGGCAGTTCCCCGGTGGCTGGATTCTGTCCACAGTGGCCTTCTCCGCCGTCATCACCTTGGTTTTCGGCACGATCAGCATGCGGTTGTACAACCGTCGCGAATGACGCGGGTCACGCGCTTGGCCGACCACTCACCGCCGCCCTGGCCTGCCTGCGGTCCGTGAAGGCCTCCTTCACTACCTTGAGGGTAGGTAAGGAGGCCTTCACGGACCGGACCTGTCAAAACAGCAGCCCGAGGCCAGTAGGTACTGAGACTCCCTTGGCGCTAAGCCGAATCGCCACTCGTGACCGATGAGGTCGACTACCTTTCGGCGGGCCCCTATCCACCCCTGAACGTGCGGTGCCGGGGTGGCAGGGGTTGTTCGTCCGGAAGGCGCGGAAATACTGTCGGAATTCGCGGGCCGAGGGGGAATCGGAGACCGACCGTCCCGCGAATTCCCAGTGAACTCCGTCGAGAGGTTGCCGACCGATGTCTCTGGCCACCCCTGACGTGCCGACCATGCTGGTCCCGGACTTCCCGTTCGGCTACGACGAATGGCTGCGCCATCCGTCCGGGCTGGGCTCGCTGCCGCCGCATCGCCACGGCACTCCGGTCGCGGTGATCGGCGGCGGTATGTCCGGTATCACCGCCGCGTACGAACTGATGCGTCTCGGCCTGCGTCCGCACGTCTACGAGGCCGAGCAACTCGGCGGCCGGATGCGTTCGGTGCCCTTTCCCGACCACCCCGGGTATTTCGCGGAAATGGGCGCGATGCGATTCCCGGTTTCGGCCGCGTCGCTGTTCCACTACATCGACAAGCTCGGGTTGCCCACCGCGCCGTTCCCGAACCCGCTCGCGCCGCAGACCCCCGCCACCTTGATCAATCTGCACGGCGGGCGTCAGTGGGCGGGCTCCGCCGAGGACCTGCCCTCCGAGTACCAGGAGGTCAGCGACGCCTGGGCGAAGGCGCTGCAGGAACGTGCCGCGCTGGCGACCATGCAGGACGCGATCGCCCGGCGTGACGTCCCGCTGATCAAGGCGCTGTGGGACCGGTTGGTGCGGGAGTTCGACGACCTGTCGTTCTACGGCTTCCTGGCCAGCACCCCGGCGTTCCAGTCGTTCCGGCACCGGGAGCTGTTCGGCCAGGTCGGCTTCGGGACCGGCGGATGGGACACGGACTTCCCCAACTCCGTCATCGAGATCCTCCGGGTGGTCTACACCAAGGCCGACGAGGACCAGGTGAGCATTCTCGACGGCGCCCAGCAGGTGCCTCGCGGACTGTGGGCGCATCACGCCGAGCGGCTCGCGCATTGGCCGGAAGGCACCTCGCTGGCGGGGTTGCACGACGGCGGCACCCCCTATCCCGCGGTGACCCGCCTCGCCCGTGACGGCGACGGCTTCCAGGTCGAGGACGCGACGGGTGCCGTGCGGAAGTACCCGGCCGTGGTCTTCAGCCCGCATGTGTGGACGCTGCTCAACCGGATCGACACCGACCCCGGCCTGCTGCCCGAAGAGCACTGGGTCGCCGTGGAGCGCACGCACTACATGGGCGCGTCCAAGCTGTTCGTGCTGACCGACCGGCCGTTCTGGCGTGACGTCGACCCGGCTACCGGCCGGGAGACCATGGGCATGACGCTGACCGACCGGATGCCCCGCGGGGTCTACCTGTTCGACCGCGGGCCGGACGAGCCCGGCGTGATGTGCCTGTCCTACACCTGGAACGACGACTCGCTGAAGTTCGCCACGCTGTCCGCCGAGGAGCGGCTGGACCTGTTGCTGGGCAAACTCGCGGCGATCTACCCCGGAGTGGACATCCGCTCGCATATCGTCGGCCCGCCGCTGGCGATCACCTGGGAGACCGAGCCGCGCTTCATGGGCGCGTTCAAGTCCAACCTGCCCGGCCACTACCGCTACCAGCGACGGCTGTTCACCCACTTCCTGCAACGGGACCTGGCGCCGGAACACCGCGGGCTGTTCCTGTGCGGTGACGACATCTCCTGGACCGCGGGGTTCGCCGAGGGCGCGGTCACCACGGCGCTCAACGCGGTGTGGGGCGTGCTGAACCACCTCGGTGGCCGTACCCCGCCCGGCAACCCCGGCCCCGGCGACGTCTTCGACCGGATCTCGCCCGTGGATCTGGGCCCGTGACAGGAATCCCCGGCCGGTGCCACCGCTCATCACTTAGGAGGATGTGTGGCCTATGAGCGTGTGTTCTCATGGTCTGGTGTCTTCGGTCGTCATGGCGGCTTTCCACCGTCTCCCCAGAAAACGCCAGGATCAGCTGATCGTCCTGGGGTACTTCTGTGGTGGCACGGTGTTGTACTGCACGGGTATCTACCCCGTGCTCGATCAGGGTTCCGCGCCGATCTGGTTGCGCATCGCGGTGCTGGCGGTGATGTGCGCTTTCCAGCTGCTCCGCCGCCGCGCGCCCGTGATCGGCCTGTGCCTGGCCATGATCCCGTTGACCGGGGACGTCGTACTGGGCACGTCCGCACCGATCCTGATCGCGCTGGGCGATCACCTCTACTGCGCGGTGCTCTACAGCTCGCAGCGGGTCGGCCGAGTGGTGACCACCCTCGCCGTACTGGGCACTTTGGTGGGAACAGCCGTGGCATTGACACTGGTTCCGAACTGGCGGCTGGCCATCTTCGTCGTGGTCGCCTGCGCGCCGTTCATCGTGATTCCGGTGTGGTGGGCGGCGAACATCCGCCAGCATCGGATCATGGCCGAGTCCGAACGGGCGGTTTCGGCGCAGCTGGCCAGGATCGCCGATCTGGACCGCAAGGCGGACGTGGTGGCCGAGCGGGCGCGGATGGCCAGGGATCTGCACGACGTGGTGGCCGGGCATCTGTCCGCCATCGCCATCCAGTCCGAGGCCGCACTGTCCATCAAGGACCCGGACAGTGCCCGCAAGGTACTGACCCTGGTGCGGGAGAACAGCGTCAGCGCGCTGACGGAGATGCGCTCCATCATCACGCTGCTGCGCGCCGACGGCAGCGGCGTCGACGAGAGCACCTCGCCGCCCCGGCTCAACGAACTGTCGAAGCTGGTCGAATCGGCCAGGGCGGCGGGCATGCGGGTGGACGTCCACAACACGCTGAGCCATTCCGCCGTACCCCTGCCGGCCGCGGTGGACCTGGCCGCGTACCGCATCGCGCAGGAGGCGCTGACCAACGCCATCAAGCACGCGCCGGGGGCTCGGGCCTCGGTGGCCATCCAGCACAGCGAGGGCACGCTCACCCTGGAGGTGAGCAACGAACTGGCCGGGCAGGCCCGCCGCGGCAGCGGTGTCGGGCTGCTGAGCATGCGCGAGCGCGCGATCGCGATCGGTGGTTCGTTCAGCGCCGGCCCCGTGCCGCGCGGCTGGATGGTCCGTGCCGTGCTGCCGGTAGGCGACCCGGCCTAGGCCGGGTCCGGCGAGTCAAGTTCGCGGCCGAGCGGATTCACCGGCCATGGGCTGGTGACCGTGGGTCGCGGACTGGTAGATTTTTTCGACTCAGAGGCGTAGCTCGCAGAAAAGGTGCACCGGTGACCATTCGTGTGCTCGTCGCGGACGATTACGGCGCCATCCGGGCCGGACTCGCGATGATCCTCAACGACGCCGACGGCATCGAGGTGGTCGGTGAGGCGGCGGACGGCGCCGCGGCGATCGCCCAGGCCAAGGCGCTCAACCCCGACGTGGTGCTGATGGATCTGCGCATGCCGGGGATCGACGGCATCACCGCCACCCGGCGCATCGTCGAGGAGGGGCTGGCCCAGGTCCTCGTGCTCACCACCTTCGACCTCGACGAGGACGTCTACAACGCGCTGCGTGCCGGTGCAGGTGGGTACCTGCTGAAGTCGGTGGACGCCCCCAAACTGGTGGACGCCGTGCGGGTGGTGGCCACCGGTGAGGGCGTGCTGTCGCCGAAGATCGCCCGCAAGCTGATCTCGACCTTCGCGTCCATCGCGCCGCCGGTCCCGTCGCCCGCCGTGAATCTGGAGGAACTCACCGAGCGTGAGCGTGAGGTGTTCGACTGCCTTGGCGAGGGGCTGTCCAACGCGCAGATCGCCGGCCGCCTCTACATCGCCGAGACCACGGTGAAGACGCACGTGTCCAAGGTGCTCGGCAAGCTGGGGCTCAAGTCGCGCGTGCAGGCGGCGATCGTCGCCCAAGAGCCCACCTGAGGTCATGGACTCGAACCTGATCGGGCGTGCCGGGCCCACCGGGCTGCTGCGCGCCGCGATCGCGAGCGACCGTGGCGCCTTGTTCCTGGTCACCGGCGAGGCGGGGATCGGCAAGACCACGCTGCTCGCGGCCGCGGTCGCCGAGGCGGCGGAGTCCGGTGCCCTGGTGGCCGCCGTTTCCTGCTGGCGGCCGGACCCGGCTGACGGCCACTGGCCGTGGCAGCGCGTACTCCAGGCGCTGCCAGGGCCCCCGGCCGAGGTGGGGGACGACCCCGGCGTGCTGGTGAGCCGGATCGCCACGCTCGCCCATGATCGGCCGCTGCTGCTCGTGCTGGACGATCTCGAGCATGCCGGCCCCGACGCTTTGCGTGTTCTGGAGTTCGTGGCCCGGCACGCGGCCTTCGACCGGGTGGTGCTGCTGGCCGCCTGCCGCGACCCCGAGCCGGGCTCCGCGCTGGCACCGTTGATCGCCAGGGCGAGGGTCCTCCCACTGACCGGCTTGAGCCGGGAGGACGTGGGCGAGTTGATGACCCGGCTCACCGGCGAGCCGCCGGACGCCTGCCAGGTGGCCGCCCTGCACCGGCGAACCGGCGGCAATCCGGCCTTCGTCGAGCAGGCGATCCGGTTCCGGCAGAGCACCGGGTCGGCCACGGCGGTCGCCCCGGGGATCGCGGAGACCGTGCGTGCCCGCCTGGCGAGCCTGCCGCCGCCAGTGGTCCGGACGCTGTCCGCGGCGGCGGTGCTCGGCCTGGAGTTCCAGTCCGAGCTGCTGCCGGCGATGACCGGTGACCCGGCGCTCCGGATCGGGAGACTGCTGGACACGGCGATCGAGGCACGGTTGCTGGTGAGCGGCCAGGAGGGCCAGTTCTCCTTCGTGCACGGGGTCGTCAGGGAGACGCTGTGCGAACAGCTCGGTGAGGACGAGATCGGCAGGCTGCACCTGGCGGCGGTCGAGGCCTACGCACGGGTGCCCGGCTGGGCGGGGGGCAGGTTTTCCGGCGAACTGGCGCACCACGTCTACCACGCGGGAGCGCGGCTGGACCGAGCGCGCGCCTTGAGGTACCTGCTGTCAGCCGCCCGGGACCCCGGCCGCAAGCTCGCGTCGGAGGAACGGGTGCGGCACTACCGGCGGGCGCTCGAACTGGTCGACGATCAGCGCGCGCGAGTGAAGATCACGCTGGACCTCGCGCACGAACTCCAGCTGGCCGGCGAGCAGGGCTCGGCGTGGCCGGTGTTCCAGGAAGCCGCCACGCTGGCCAGGAAGCTGGACGATCCCGAGCTGATGGCCAGGGCCGCGCTCATGTTGTACCGCGGCCCTGGCGCGGACGAGGCGCTGCTCGCGGAGGCACACGGCAGGTTGTTCGGTGAACTTCCGGGGCAGCCGGCGGCCGCGGTGCTGGCGAACGGGATCGCCGAGCAGATCACCGGTCTCGCCCGGCGGGAGGGTGACGACGAGGCACTGGGGTTCGGCCTTTCGGCGCAGCACGACCTTCTGTGGGGGCCGGGCACCGCGCTCGAACGGGAACGGCTGGCCGAGGAGCTGACGGTGACCGCCCGCCGGACCGCCGACGTCGAAATGGAGCAGTACGCGACCGACCTCCGCTGGGTCGCGTTGCTGGAGCTCGGAGACCCTCGTTACGCGGACTATCTCGACAGGTTCGTGGCACTGGCCGCGAGCTCCGGCGGGCCGGAGGCCGGCGCGGTGGCGCTGGCCGACCGCAGCATCGCCGCCACCCTCGCCGGCCACTTCGCCGAGGCCGAAGAGCTGCTCGACGCGGTGAGCGGCCAGCACGCCGCGTTCATGGGCCACCACCTGCGCTGGGCGCTTCTGCTGCAGCAGGGCCGGTTCGGCGAGCTAGCGCGGCTGCACGAGTCCCTCGGCAGGCAGGACTACCCGTTCCCGCGTCTGATCGAAGCCATCACGGCGGTCGAGGCCGGGGACCACGACTCCGCGCTGCGTTTCCTCGCCGAAGTGCCCGCGGGACCCGAGCCGTTCCCTCGTATGGTGATGCCGTTGTGGCTGCGGTTCCTGGCGCAGGTCGCGGCCGCGACGAAGGACCCGGCGTTGGGTGAAAGGGCGCGAGCCGGGCTCCGGCCGTTCCGCGAGCTGTGGCTGGTTTCGTTGCACGGCGGCGATGTCAGCGGCCCCGTGGCACTGTGGCTGGCGGCGTTGGACGCCGCGGGTGGCGACTGGAACGCCGCGATCGCCGGGTTCGGGGAGGCTCGCCATCAGGCGGACCTGCTTTCCGCGTTGCCGTGGTCCCTCGAAGCCAGGGCAGGATTGGCGAACGCCCTGATGTCGAGAAGGTCGGAAGGCGATCTCGACGCCGGCCTGACCCTGTTGGACGAGGTCGAAGCCGAAGCGGCCCGTATCGGTATGCACGGCCTGGTCGAGCGCGCCCGGCGGATCCGCGCGGCCGGCCGCGGGCCGGACGCGGAGTTTCGCCACACCGGCGAGGTCTGGCAGCTGGGTTACGCGGGCCGCACCATCCACATGCCCGCCACCAAGGGGCTGCGAGACCTGCACACCCTGCTCGGCGCGCCCGGGACAGCCGTGCCCGCCACGGTTCTGCTCTCCGGTGGCGCGATGCCGGGGCTGGTGCTCGGCGCGGACGAGATCCTCGACGAGACGGCCAAGTCGAGGTACAAGGTCCGGCTGGCCGAGCTCGACGCGCTCATCGACCAGGCGACCGAGCTGGGGGAGGTCCTCCGCGCGGCCGAAGCCGACAAGGAACGCGACGCCTTGCTGGGCCAATTGCGCGCGGCCGCCGGGCTCACCGGTCGCCCCCGGCGGCTGGGTGATGAAGCCGAGCGCGCTCGCAAGACCGTCACCGCCCGCATCCGCGACACGCTGCGCAAACTCGACGACCGTCATCCCGAGCTGGCCTCGCATCTGCGCGAAACCGTCACCACCGGCTCGACCTGCACCTATCGGGCCGACCGCCCTGTCCGCTGGCTTCGGTGAAGTGGGCAGATGTCGTGAGTGACAAGGGTCGTCCTTCGGCGGCCGGCGGCCTGATCGATCGAGCTGGATGAGTCGCCGATATCGAACCCGGGGTACGGCTGGGCGAACGTGGCATGTCGGATCGCGCGTCCATGAAGGCCTCCTTCACTACCCTCAAGGTAGGCAAGGAGGCCTTCACCACCCAGCCGAGGACCTCCATGATGACGATCGAGACCCACCCAAGATCAACTCAAGCCACGTGGCATTGCGTTCCAACCCTCCTCATCACTCACGACCGGCGATCCCCGCATTTCACGGTGCGGGCCGAACTCCGGCATACCGTCTCGGTGGGACGCGGCGCGTTTCCGAACAGGGGGCACCATGTCAGGGCAGGAACCCGGGTCCGTGACGCGGCGCGGCGAGGGCCGGTCCGCGAGACGCCGAGGCCGTCGGCGTGCGGTGATGGTGTCCGTCCCGTTGCTGGTGCTGTTCGGAGCGCTGGGTGGAGCCGCGTTCATCCCCAAGGTGGCGAACCGCGTCGGCTACGCCCTGCCGGGAGAGAAAGGTCTTCCGTACCGGGTCCACTACAACGACAGGGATTACCGCAGCGACGTGACCTGTGCCGGCGCGCGATGGTGCGAAGACGATCGAACCCCTGGACAAGCGGGGCAGTACTGCACGTCTCGTGCCGGGCTCGACGGCGGGAGGGGGAACAGCGGCACAGAGCTGGTGAAGGTCGATGACGTCTTCACCCTGTTCGGACCTGCACACCCGGTGTACACGGCCGGTGTCGTCCCGCGTGGCCAGACGGCGACCACAATCGTCGTCGAGGCCTCCGCCGGCTGCTTTTTGACCTACGCCCTGATGGGTGGCCCTTAACGCAGGTCGGTCGGGGGATCCTCGGTCTTCCGGGGTGCTGGTCGCGGGTCAGGACCACCGAAGTCGGCCACCCTGTCCCAGATCCAGTCGGCCATCGACGCGGCGACGGGCTCGTCGGGTTGTCCGGGCCGACGCCGGACCAGCGCCCCGAACGCGACGGCGACCAGGTAGGACCCGGCGTCGTCGGTCATCACCTGTTCCCACGTCTCGTTCTCAGGCCAGTCCGGGTGCGCCGCCGGGTCGGCTTCGATCTCGGCGCTCATGGTGATGATCTCGGCGGCCGACATCAGGCGGAACGGCTCGGCCAGGCCCCAGGCGGAGCCGGTGCCGGGCTGCTGGCCGTCGTGCCAGGCCACCAGATCCTCCGCGACCATGGACCCGATCTTGTCGGCCTCCGGCTCATCGGAGATCGAAGCTCCTGGTCGCAGGGTGGCGCGCAGGTGGGCGGGCATCACGTCGTCCAACGCCGTCAGCGCGGAGGCCAGGTCGATGCCGAGCATCTGGTCGCGGAGCTGCCGCCACCCCAGCTCGATCACCCCGGTGCGGCGGATGTCCTCCAGGGTGATGTCCTGGTCGTGAGCGTTCTCGGCGATCCGTTGCATCGTCCGGGCCGTCTCCACCAGGTTCTGCATCTGGTCTTCGGTCGGATTCTCGCGCAGCAGCCGCAGACCGAGTCGTTCGGCGTCGGTGAACCGGTACTGCACCAGGTAGGACCAGCCGAGCAGCAGAGCGACCCAGGAGTTCGCCACATCGGCCCGGATGGCCTCCTCCGCCGCGTGGGCGAACCGGTCGGGTGGTGCGAGGCTCCCCAGCAGATACACCGCGCGTTTCCCGAGTGCCTTGGGCAGTTCGTCCGGCGTCGTCCGGGAACACAGGGCGACCGCCTCGTCGAGCCGGCGCCATCCGTCCTCGTGCTCCCCACAGAGCGCCTGGGCGGAGCCCAGTTCCATCCAGTCGTCCCACTCCTCGTGTTCCTCGGTCAGGACGGTGTGTGCCCATTGCAGTGCTCGGGGATGATCGTGTTCGGCGAACGACAAATGCCGAAGGGCACGAGCCGCGTTGATGAACTGGCGATCGCGGCGACCAGCGACTTGGAGGTAGAGACGACGCGCTTCGTCCGCCTGGCCACAGATCTCGCGGTGATTGCCGAGCAAAAGCGACACGCTGCTTCGCTCCGGCTGGGCCGCGAGCACCTGCAGCGCCAGCTCGGCGACCTTGGGATGCGCGGGCTGTGCCGCGAAGAGCTCCCAGGCCAGGTCCAGGGTCCGCTCCATCGCGTCGTCGTCATCGGAGGCCTTGCGTCCGAAGCCGTTCATCGCATTCCTCGCTTGACCCGGTAGGCCCGGAGTTGGTCGAAGGTGCCGTCGTCGACGCCGTACTCCAGCACCGGCGCCACCTGGTCGAACCAGGACGTCGTGGACGGGATGATCCCGCCGGCCGCGGCTAGCAGCGCGTCGGTGGTGACCGGCACCAGCTCGCCCTTGCTCATCGACTCGACCATCGCCTGCTGCAGCACGGTGGTCGTCAAGTGACCGAGGTCGGCACCGGAGAACCCCTCTGTCGCCGCCGCGACGGCCACGACATCGACGTCGTCGGCAGGCTTGCCCGCCAGCGCGCCCTGGACGATCGCCGCCCTGGCGACCGCGTCCGGCGGCAGCACCAGCACCGTCTTGTCGATCCGGCCCGGTCGACGCAGCGCGGAGTCGATGTCCCATGGCCGGTTCGTCGCGGTCAGGAAGTAGACCCCGTCGTTCGCGCCGGCCACGCCGTCGAGCTCCTCCAACAGCTGGGTGACGAGCATCCGCATCGACTTGGACCCGCCGCCACCGGAGGAACGCCGTCCGCCCAGCGCGTCGAACTCGTCGAAGAAGATCACACAAGGCGCTGCCGCGCGGGCATGGCGGAACACGCTCTGGATCGCCTTTTCGCTCTCCCCGATCCACTGGCTGAGCAGGTCCGCGAGGGTCACGTGGATGAAGGAAGCGCCGAGATCGCCGGCGATCGCCCTGGCGATGAACGTCTTGCCACAACCGGGTGGGCCGTACATCAGCAGGGATCCGCCGGGCTTCTGCCCGAACGCCGCCGCTAGTTCGGGATTGCGCAGCGGAGCGAGAAACGTGGTGTCCAGGTGCCGCTTGACCTCGGCGAGACCCGCGACGTCGGCCAGCGTCACCGCCGGGCGCTCGGTGTCCCACGGCGACGCTGAACCAGCGGCACCGCCGGTACGCCGGTCCTGGTCGGCCGGGGTCGGAACGGTCTCGGCGGGTGGCGGGTTCGAGGTTCGCAACCGCGTCGCCATCAGCCGGGCGCGCAGCAAGCGGATCCGCGCCGGATCACCGCCGTGGGCCTCGAACGCCGTCAGTTCGGTGGCGGCGCGGTCCGGGTCCTGCTCCAGCAGCAGCGTGATGAAGTCCTCGCGCAGCGCCAGATTGCCGGGGTCCGCCTCCACCTCGCACGCGATCACCTCGAGGAAACCGTCGCCTCGATCGGCACCGGTCATCGCGCGGCCTCTGCGATCCAGCCCTTGAGCAGACCCAGGTTCGCCAGCGGGATGTAGTGGCCGATCCGAGGATGGTCCAGCGTCACGCCGACGACGCCGGAGTCGGCGAACGCGGCGAGGTAGTCGACCGCGGCCGGCATCGGCACGCCGAACAGCGGCACCGTGTCACCTTCCGGGACGGCCAGGCCGAGGGCGCGGGCGGCTTCGTTCGCCCGCACGGCACTGCTGTAAAGGCAGATCATCGGCCCCTGCTCGGAGGCCACGGCGTAGGGACGGGGCCGGTCGGCCGGGCCGCGCGCGATGAAGAACCAGTGCTCCAAGCGGGTCACCTGCCGCCACAGCGCGATCTGCGCCGCCGTGTCTCCCGCGGGCGCTGCTTTGACCGCCTCGTCGAGACGGTCGAGTTCGGCGACCACCTCGGGGCTGTTGTCGACCGTCATTCGGTTCTCTCTCGCGTCTGAAACTTCGCTGTCGGCGGCTTCTTCTCACCTCGACCAGATCGACGCCACCTTGGCCGCCGGGTACGGATCGCACAAGGGCCGAACAGACCACACGAGCGGAGGCCTATCCGTCGATAACGGCCGACCGAGGCGACGGCGGCTGTTAGGGTCCCGGGCCATGCGGATGTGGTGCTGTGGCCTGGTCGTGGGCTTGGGAGTGCTACTCGGCGCGTGCGTCGGGGGCGGGTCCAAGACCGGCCAGGTGGTGCCCGCGACGACCGCGCGGACCCCGACGACGACGGCGACCGGTCCTCTGAAGACATCGACGTCGTCACCGCCGGAGACCCCGGCGACCACCACGACCCAGCTGACGCCGCAGACGACGAGGACCACGACTCATCGCTCCACGACGACCGCCAAGCGCCCGACGACCCCGCGCCACACCCCCACCCGGAGACGCTGACGGCCTGGCCGCCGTCGCCGGCGAACCCGGTGCGAGACGGATCTCGCCGATCGGACGTCAGTTCTTCTTCAGTTCCTCGGCGAGCATCACGATGATGCCGCTGGGACCGCGGACGTACGTGAGCTTGTAGATGTCCTCATAGGTGGCCACGTCGCGAAGTGGACGGCATCCGTGTTTCGCGGCTATCTCAAGGACTTTGTCGATGTCGTCGACCGAGAAGGCGACGCGGTGCATGCCGATCTCGTTGGGACGAGTGGGATCCGACTCGATCGCGTCGGGGTGGATGTACTCGAAGAGCTCGAGGCGACCGTGACCGTCCGGCGTCTGGAGCATCGCGATGTTGGCGTGGTTGCCATCGAGGCCGACAGCGGTGTCGGTCCACTCGCCACTGACCGTGTCACGGCCGACGACCGTGAGCCCGAGGTCTGTGAAAAAGGAGATCGCTGCTTCGAGGTCGCGAACGGTGATGCCGACGTTCTCGAGTTTGATGACCATGTGCCGCATGCTACTGAGCGGAAAGCCCTGCCTGGGTCGTGAGTGATAAGGAGGGTTATCGAGCAGAAAGGCGAAGGTGGCGTGTTCCGGTCGCCCGTACGCCGACCTCGGGTGTTGCGAAAGCCACTTCCACAACGTTGAAGGTTGCGAAAGTGGCTTTCGCAACACCCAGGACTCCGCCGCCCACGAGGACCGCAAGACCCGCGTCGAAGGGGCCTTTCTCCTCACTGTACGAGCGGAAAGTCCCCTTCACTCCGCTGATCACTGGTCCGTGAAGGCCTCCTTGAGGGACCCAGAGTCCCTCAAGGAGGCCTTCACGGACTCGGCTCACGACCCCGCTGCGAACCTCACTCTGGAGGCCTGGCCCGGTCCGCTGACGCGGTCCCGGCACCCCTGGATATATCAATACAGGTTGATGTATCGTCCGGTCGTGTCCTCCGTCGAGATGCCCGGACCGCCGCCGTTCGTACGGCTGGCGAGCGATCCGCTGCGCTGGCGGCTGCTGCGCGAGCTCGCGCACGGCGATCGCCGGGTGCGGGAGCTGGTGGAGGCGATCGGGCAGCCGCAGAACCTGGTGTCCTACCACCTGCGCAAACTGCGGGCCGCGGAGCTGGTCACCGCACGGAGGAGCAGCTTCGACGGGCGTGACACCTACTATCACCTCGATCTGCGCCAGTGCGCGAAGTCGCTGGCTTCCGCGGGAAACGCGCTGCATCCAGGCCTCGCGACGGCCACTGCGGAAGGTCGACGGGCGACTTCCCCGGTCAAGGTTCTGTTCCTGTGCACCGGGAACAGTGGCCGCTCGCCCATGGCGGAGGCGTTGTTGCGGCACCGGGCCGGCTCGGCCGTCGAGGTGTCCAGCGCCGGCAGTCGGCCGAAACCGCTGCATCCCGACGCCGTTCGCGCTCTCGCCGAACACGGGATCGCGCTTCGCCATGAACCGTCCCATGTGGACGATCTGCGCCGGAGACGCTTCCATTGGGTGATCAGCCTGTGCGACCGGGTCCGCGAGGTCCGCCCCGAATTTCCCGGGCATCCCCGGGTGATCCATTGGAGCTTGCCCGATCCGGCGCGGGAAGCCGAGGACACGGGGGAGACCTATCCGGCGTTCCAACGGCTCGCCGTCGAACTGGACCGCCGGATCGGATACCTGATCGCCCGTTTCGGCGAGCCGAATTCCCAAGATGAGGTGAAAAGAGCATGACGACGGATCTGGTGAGTGTGCGCTACCTGGTCGACGACGTCGAGGCGGCCGTCAGGTTCTATACCGGAAACCTCGGCTTCGTCGTGCGATCGAGCGTGCTGCCGGCGTTCGCCGACGTGGTGCGCGGCAACCTTCGCCTGCTCCTCAGCGGCCCCGCCAGCTCCGCCGGACGTCCGATGCCGGATGGCACGACACCCGCCCCGGGCGGCTGGAACCGCATCCACCTCATCGTCTCCGACATCGACGCCGAAGTCGATCGGCTGCGTGCGGCGGGCATCCGGTTCCGCGGCGACGTCGTCACCGGACCCGGTGGCCGCCAGATCGTGTTCGACGATCCGGCGGGGAACCCGGTCGAACTGTTCCAGCCCGCCGCCCGATGACCCAGGAGTCCACAAAGGACGAAATCGGCACGCCCGGTCTGGGAACCGTGCTGCGGGAATGGGGCAGGATCGGATGTGTCGGCTTCGGTGGCCCGCCCACCCACATCGCTCTGCTGCGGGCGTTGTGCGTGCGGCGCCGGGGATGGCTGTCGGACCAGGAGTTCGAGGACGCGATCGCCGCGTGCAACCTGCTGCCCGGTCCGGCCTCGACCCAGCTGGCCGTCTTCACCGCATGGCGGGTCCGCGGCCGGGCGGGAGCGCTCGTCGGTGGGGCGGCGTTCATCGTGCCCGGGTTGATCGTGATCCTGGCGCTGGCGGCGTTGTTCCTGACCGGGTCGCCGCCCGCGTGGGTGCGTGGGGCCGGAGCGGGGGCGGGTGCCGCCGTCGCGGCCGTGGCGGTGCACGCGGGGGCCGCGCTCGTGCCCGCGGGATGGCGACGCGTGTCCGGCCCCGGCCGAGTGCGCTGGATCCTTTACGTCGTCGCGGGTATCGCCTCCGCCGCCCTCGTCGGTCCGTGGCTGGTCCTGGTGCTCCTCGGCTGCGGCCTGGTCGAATGGACCGTGCACCGCGCCCGCCGCGGCGACACGGGCACGGCGTTGTTCGCCCTGCCCGCGCAGACCTTGCTCACCGCGACGGCGGGCGCCGGGGTGTTCGCGTCCGTCGCCTGGGTGGCGCTCAAAGTCGGGATGCTGTCCTATGGCGGCGGTTTCGTGATCATCCCGTTGATGCAGGACGACGCGGTGAACACCTACCACTGGATGACCGCCGGGCAGTTCCTCAACGCGGTCGCGCTCGGCCAGATCACCCCGGGCCCGGTGGTGCACACCGTCGCCGTCGTCGGCTACGCGGCGGCCGGGCTCGCCGGCGGGATCCTGGCGTCGGTGGTCGCCTTCACGCCGTCGATCCTGTTCGTCTTGTTCGGCGCCAAGCACTTCGACCGGCTGCGCGGCAACACAGGCGTGCGCGCGTTCCTCGACGGCGCGGGCCCGGCCGCCGTCGGCGCGATCCTCGGCTCGGCGATCCCGCTCGCGCTGAGTCTCGGCCGGCCATGGCAGTTCGCGGTGCTCGCCGGTGCCTTGATCCTGCTTTTCGTGCTGAGGCGCGGCGTCGTGACCACCCTCCTCGCCGCGGCGGGCATCGGGACCGCGCTCGCCCTGCTGGGGGTCGTCGTTCCGGGCTGATCGCCCGACCCCGGGACACGCCTGTCCGAGTGTGGGTACTGTTCGTGTGCGGGTATTCCGTTGTGCGAGGACCTGGGGATCGGGATGAGCATGGATGAGGCCGCGCGCCTGGGGGCGGCGGTGGACAAGGTTTCGGTGGGCAGGGTGTATGACTATCTGCTCGGCGGGACCCACAATTACGCCGTCGATCAGGCCTTCGCGGAGAAGCAGCTCGCGGTGTTGCCGGAGATCCGTGACTTCGCCCGGGCGAACCGGGCGTTCCTCGGCCGTGCGGTCCGGTACATGGTCGCGCGAGGGATCCGGCAGTTCGTGGACATCGGCTCGGGTCTGCCGACGCAGGGCAACGTGCACGAAGTCGCCGACGAGGTGGCCCCGGGCGAATGCCGGGTCGTCTACATCGACAACGAACCGATCGCCCGGGCACACGCGCAGATCCTGCTGGAACAGACCGCCGACCCGAACCGGCATGCCGCACTGGACGCCGACTTCTTCGACCGGGCCCGGCTGTGGGAACGCGTGATGGACACCGGGCTGATCGACCGGACCCAGCCGATCGGACTGCTGCTGGTCGCGTTGCTGCACTTCATGCCCGACGAGCAGAACCCGCATGCCGCGCTCGGCTTCCATCGCGCGATGCTGCCGCCGGGCAGCCTTCTGGCGCTGTCGCACATCCACGTCGCCCCTGAGGACGTCCGGACGCAGACCGCGGGCCGGAAGGTGGCGGAGGAGTACGGGCGGCGGACCAACCACACCGCGATCATGCGGACCCGGGAACAGATCGCCGGCTTCTTCGGCGACCTGGACCTGGTCGAGCCCGGTCTCGTATGGCTGCCCCAATGGCACCCCGAAATCGCGGGCTCGGAAGCCGACGCCAGCCGTGCCCGCGGTCTCGCCGGGATGGCCCGCATCCCCTGAGCACTTCCACGGGACCACCGAACGGAGTGGCCACCGGTTTGGTCAGCCGGCGTCGAGCAGCCGAGTGGCGGCGTGCTCGACCGAGGGCGGAGCGGTGGCGATCACCTGATCCAAGGTGCTGCGGGCGGTGGTCAGCTCGATGATCGCGGCACTGAGCCGGGCACGTTCCCGATGAAGGTCCACCAGCAGCTCGGGGCAATCGGCGATGAGCCGCCCGTCCGCGGAAGCCATACAGGGCAGCAGATCGGCGATCGTGCTGGTGGACAGACCCGCGGCGAGCAGGTTGCGGATGTGCTCGACGGTCGTTACATCGCCCTCGGCGTACACGCGATAACCGCTCGGGAGCCGCTCCGGCCGTAGTAGTCCTTGCTCCTCGTAGTAACGCAGCAGGCGTTGGCTGACACCGGTCCTGCGTTCCAGCTCGCTGATGCGCACGGCCCCTCCGAAACTCACGCTTGACTCTCACATCCATGTGAGACTTTAGCTTCATCGTATGTCCGATCGACAACTCGAAATCTCCGCCGGGCCACGCGAATGGCTCGGGCTCGCCGTACTCGTGCTCCCGACCGCGCTGTTGTCCATGGACGCCACGGTGCTCTACCTGGCGCTGCCGAGTCTCGCCGCCGACCTGGCCCCGACCCCCGGCCAGTTGCTGTGGATCTCCGACGCCTACGGCTTTCTGGTCGCCGGTTTCCTCGTCACCATGGGCACGCTGGGCGACCGCGTGGGCCGGCGCCGTCTGCTGCTGATCGGAGCGGCCGCCTTCCTGGTCGTATCGGTGCTGGCGGCCTACGCGCCCTCGGCCGAACTGCTCATCGTCGCCCGTGGACTGCTCGGCCTCGCCGGTGCCACCCTCATGCCGTCCACCCTCGCGCTGATCGGGAACATGTTCCGGGATCCGCGCCGGCGCGGTGTCGCGATCGGACTGTGGTCCGCGGGCCTGTCCGCCGGAGTGGCGCTCGGCCCGGTGGCGGGCGGACTGCTGCTCGAATGGTTCTGGTGGGGCTCCGTGTTCCTGCTCGCCGTCCCGGTGATGGTCCTGCTGCTGATCACCGGGCCGATCCTGCTGCCGGAACACCGCGACCCCGACCCCGGGAAGCTGGACCTGGCGAGCGTGGCCCTTTCCCTGGCGACGGTGCTGCCGGTCGTCTACGGCATCAAGCACCTCGCGGAGGGCGGATCGGTACTGCCGGGTGGGATCGCCCTGGTGCTAGGCGTGGCCGCCGGGACCGTGTTCCTGCGACGGCAGCGGCTGCTGAGCCCGCCGCTGATCGACCTCCGGTTGTTCGCCGCCCGGCCGTTCCGGAACGCGCTGCTGGTGCTGCTCGCCGCGCTCGCCTGCGTCGCCGGGATCTACCTGTTCGCGGCGCTCTACCTTCAGCAGGAGGCCGGGTTGTCCCCGATCGAGGCCGGGATGTGGCTGGTGCCCTCCGCGGTGGCGATGATCCTCACGTCGGTCGCGGCGCCCTCACTGGCCCGCCGGATCCCGGTCCACCGCCTGCTCGCGTCGTCACTCGTGGTGTCGGCTCTCGGTTTCGGCGTGCTGGCCTCGACCCCGGACGAACAGGGGATCGCCCCACTGGTCACCGGTCTCGTGCTGATCTACCTCGGCCTCGGGCCGGTGATGGCACTGAGCACGGACGTCGTGGTCGGCGCGGCGCCACCCGACCGGGCCGGTGCGGCATCGGCGTTGTCGGAGACCAGCGTGGAGTTCGGGCTGGCACTCGGGGTGGCGGTCCTCGGCAGCGTCGGTACGTTCGTCCAGCGCGGGCACGGTTTCACCACCGGGCTCGCCGTGGTCGCGACGATCGGTGTGGCCGTATTCGTCGGCCTCGCGATACTCGTATCCCGGCGTCCGGCGACCTGACCTCTCGCGGGGAAGAGGTCGAAGGTGACGGACCGGGGCGAGTCGGCCCCCGCGTGGCGCGGCAGCCCGGAACGATCACTTGGTGTGCCGGTAAGGGCGCGTGTGACCGGTTTCGGCGTTGTGCTTGGTGATGTGGTCGATACCGCTCGCCTCGAGCCTCGGATACTCGGTCACCTTGAAGACGTTGTCCTCCCGGCGGTGCGGGTAGATGTCGTGCCCCTTGCCCGGCCAGCTGGGGAAGACGACGTGAGTGTCCTGATTGGAGTTCTTCGCGAAGGTTTCGGAGACGTAATCCCATTTCGCTTGGACGAGCGGCTTGTTCGGGTCGTCGGGCTTGTTGATCCAACCGGGCATCCGCACACCGTTGTCCCGGAGAGTCCCTTCGAGCGTGTTGCCACCGTTCTGCTTCGCGATCTTGGTGGCCTTCTCTTCGACCGAACCAAGGTACTCGTCGGCTTCACCGCGTTTGCGCTTCATGGTGCCGCCGGACCAGAAGAAGTGCTTGTCGGCCTTCAGCATGTCGTCGAGTTTCGGCTTGAACTTGTCGAACTCCTCTTTGGACATCTTGTCGACGCGGTATTGGTGCCCCCTCGGGCTCCTTCGCGGTGGCTGTTGTCCCCTGGTGCCCACCGGCTGGGGCCGCGTCTGCCTGCCCGGCCCGCTCCTGCCGCAGCGGCCGGTGAGGCCGAGCGGGTCGGCGTCGAGCAGGGGCTGCTCGACGTAGCCGACGGGGTTGGGCGCGGCGGCGAGCCCGAGCGGGTCCTGGCTGAGGTAGCGCGTGGTCTGGGGGTCGTAGTACCGGAAGACGTTGTAGTGCAGCCCGGTCTCCTCGTCGCGGTGCTGGCCGGGGAACGCCAGCGGCATCGCCGCGACGTCGGCGCCGGGCAGCGGCGCGCCCCAGAGACTGCTGCGGTCCTGCCAGACCAGCGTGCCGTGCTCGTCGAGCAGTTCGGTCGGTGTCCCCGCGGGCGAAGTGATCACCGCACGGAACAGGGCCTTGCCGACGTCGCCGGTGTGCTCGATCTGCACGACGGGGCGATCGTCGTCGTACCGCTCCCACGTGAGGAACCGGTAGGACCCGTCGGCGGGGTGGTATTCCATCCGCTCGACGAGGTTCATCTCGCTCCACAGGAAGCGGACGTCGACGGTGAGCTCGGGTTCGCCGTCGGGGCCGGTCGTCCAGCGGCGTTTGGCGAACCGCCGCCCGATCGGGTCGTAGTGGTAGGTCCAGAGCGCGCCGTCGGGCGTGCGCGCGGAACGCAGCCTGTCGAGGTGGTCCCATTCGTAGACACAGGACCGGTCGCCGTGGCGCAGACCGGTGACCCTGCCCTGCTCGTCGGCGCCGTACTGGGTCGCACCGACAGAGGCGAGCTGGTTGCGTTCGTAGGTCCGCGGTCCTGTCGCGCCCGAGGTGATGTTGCCCGCCGCGTCCCGGGTGAACCGTTCGACACCGGCCGGCCCGCGCGCCTCGCTGACCCGGCCGGCGCTGTCGAAGGAGAGCAGCCAAGGCCGGATCGCGTCGTCGACGGCGGCGAGCCTGCCGTCCGGGCGGTAGCCGTAGGTGCGCGGGCCGACGCCCGCGATCTCCTCTTCGGCGAGCCGGTCTTCCGCGTCGAACCGCCGCCGGAGGATCACGGCGCCGTCGACGCTGCGCGTGATCTCGCGTTCGGCGTCGTCGTAGGCGAACGCGACTTCGTGGCCGGCGATCCGCAGCGACCGCGGCAGGTTCGACTCGGTGAAGCGCCACTCACTGTCCACACCGGACGATGTCCGGCGGACGAGCGTCTCGCCGTCCTGGCGCCAGCACACGCCGAGCCCGTTGATCGTGTCGGCGATGATCGTGTCGGAACCGTCGCGGCGGATCTCGACCCGGGACTCGGCGTTCTCGGCGACGGTCAGCCTGCCGAGCGCGTCGTATTCGTACAGCGTGATGTCGTCGAGGGTGCGCCGTGCCACGACGTTGCCCTGAAGGTCGTAGTCGTACTCGGTCGCCTGACCCAGGCCGTTGGTCATGCGGCGCAGCTGGCCCGCCACGTCGTAGGCATAGGTGATCCTGCGACCGTCGTAGTCGATCTCCTCGGCGAGCCTGCCCGCGGCGTCGTGGACGTACTGCCAGGTGAAGCCGTTCGGGTTGGTCACCGAGGTGAGCCGCAGTTCGCCGTCGTAGGTGAAGAGCGTGCGCCCGCCGGCGGCGTCGGTCTCCTCCGTCACGAGACCGAACGGGCCGTACTTGCGGCGCCGCGCCGCGCCCGTCGCGTCGCGGTGCTCGACGACCTGGCCTTCCGCGTCGTACACCCACGTTTCGCGATCGCCGTGCGGCCCGAGCCGCCAGGCACGGTGGCCGTCGGCCGTCCAACCGAGCGTCGCCGAGCCACCGGAAGCCGTGTGCACGAGGCGAGGACGGCCGAACAGGTCGCGATCGCCGGGGCGAGCCGTCCGGTCCGTCACCGGGTCGTCGTCGAGCGGGTCGGGCGCGTCGGGGATGTCCAGCCGCGGCCCGGTGCCGACGAGCGTGGTGGCCGGGTCGAACTCGGGGACCACTCGCTCGACCCGGTTCTCGCCTTCGCCCGCCCACAGCCGGACCTCGCCGTCGGCGGCCGGTGCCACCCGCACCTTGGCGTCCCCGGGGCGATCAACGGCCACCAGCTCACCGTCATCGTCGTACTCGTAACCGGTTTCCCGGCCGAGTTCGTCCACTTGGGACAGTAGTTCGTCGCGCCGGTTCCACGCGTAGCGCCGGGAGTTGCCCAGCGGGTCGATGCGTTCGATCAGCTGCTTGGCGTCGTTGAGGCGGTAGATCCAGGTGTGGCCGACAGCGTCGGTGTGCCGGGTCGTGCCGGGCTCGTAGACGAAGGTCGCGTTGTAGAAACCGTTCGCCCCCACGGCGCGGACACAGCGGCCGGCGTCGTCGTAGACATAGCGGTACCAGGTACCGGTGCGGTCCTGCCAGCCGACGAGCCGGTGGCTGAAGTCGTAGTCGAGGGCCATGGGGCGGCCCGCGAAGTCGATGACGGTGCTCAGCTGGCCATGCCGGTTGTACGAGAACTGCACCAGCGGTGGCTGTTCCGGAGCCCCGAGCGCGACGATCCGCCCGTTCGCGGTGCCGATCGTGAGCTCGACGCCGTCGTCGCGGCGGAGTTTCGCGGGCGTTCCGTCGACGGCGTAGGCGATCTCGGTGCGGCCGCCGCCCTGCTCGATGGCCGTGAGCGGCAGGACGCCGGTGGCGCCGGCGAAGTGCAGCTCACGATCGCCGATCGACAGCCGGTAGCCGTCCGCCGCGCGGCGCAACCGGTGGCGCGGACCCTGCGCCGGCAGCACGGGTTCGTTGGCGGGAACCGGATAGTCCAGCACCATCCCGTCCTCGGCATAGAACCGGATCCGGTCGCCTGCGAACTCCAGCCGCTGGTCCAAAGTGGACGTCCATGATGGACCGAACCAGCGGCCCGCGGTGTAGGACGACAGATGCGTGCGGGAGATCTCCAGGTCCGCCGCGTCACCGCGCAAGGTCACGTCGACCTGCGTCATGACGACCTCGCCGGTCGCGATGTCGACCGGGTCGCCGCAGTAGTTCTTGGAATCCGACGACGTCGAGCGGTCGCCGTTTCCGTCCTTCTTGGTGGAGTCGTTGCCGCTGCCGCCCCGGTCGCGGGTGCCGCCGCCGGTGCCGCTGGTGTTCGTCTGGTCGGTGTCGTTCTTGGTGTTGTTCTTGTCGTTGGTGTTGTTGCCGGTGCCACCCTTGTCGTTGCCGCCGTCGTGCTTGCCGTTGTTGTCGGCGCCGGAGGCGGACGTGCCTTCGTCGTCCTTGTCCTTCTTGCCGTCGAGCCCGCGGTCGCCACCGCCGTCCTTGGTCTTGACCGGGGGCGGGGCGTCCACCTTGCCGCCCTGGATCTTGCGCATGGCCTTGGCGGCGTCGTCGAAGAGCGTGTCGGCCCTCTTGAGCAGCGGCATCAGGGCCTTGAGTGCCTTGACGAGCTTGGTGGTGAGGTCGGCGATCTTCGAGGCGGTCTTGGCGACCGCGGTCACGACCTGCGGCACCACCCAGGTCAGGCCGATGCCGAGGGTGAACAGGACCTGCAACGCCCAGCTGATGAGATGGCCGACGAGTTCGGCGATGATGTCGCGGACCAGGGTACGGACGGCGGCGACGACCTCGCCCGCGGTCTTGACACCGCTGGAGGCTCCTTCGCAGCCCTTCTGCGCGGCCGTCAGGAGAACGACCATGTCCTTGGTCCGCTCGCGGTACCGGTCGGCGGCGTCCCCGGTCCACGACTGCAGGTCGGCCTCGACCATGCCGGACAGATCCGTGCCGATGGCGCCGAGTTCCTTGGCGGCGTTGGCCCAGGTCTCGGACTGTGCCTTGATCTGATCGGCGTCGCCGGTCAGGGCGTCGAGTGCGTCGGAGAGCGGGCCGACGTGCTCCAGCAACCACCCCACCCCCGCGGCGAGGATCGACCCGAAAGGATCCATCGCCATCGACAGCGCGTCGAGAGCCGTCCCGACGGCGCCCATCGCGACCGCGGCCCAGTCGCCCTTCTCGATGCCTTCTTTGAGGTCGTTCGCCGACTCCAGCAACGGAACGCCCGAGAAGCCCTTTGTGGAGTCCTGACGTTCAGCGACCAGCGGATTCGCCATGGTGCGATGTCTTCTTCCTCGGGAGCTCCGACGCCTGCGTGCCGTGCCATTCTTACCACCGCCGCGAGCGCCTCCCCGGCAGGCGGGAAGACTTTGCCCACAGAACGGTGATGACGGCCCGAAGGGTCGTGGCGGGGCGGTCCCCGGTCGCCGGTCCGATCGCGACCTTACGAGGCGACGCCCCGACGAAGCTGTGTGGAAATAGGGACACTCAACGTCCCTATTTCCACACACCCCCACGACCCTGCGCCTGACGAGGACCGAAGGCGTCCTTCGTCGCGTCAGGCGCAGCGAAGGAAGCCCTTCACGGACTTCGGCCCCGCCCACGAACATGGCACGGTCGACGTCCCGTCACCGACCCGAATCGCCACTCACGACCACCCCGACCCCGCGCTTTCCGGTGTCCTGGTCGCCTGAAGTACACGAAAGGGGCCTTCACGCGAGATCGGTGTGAGAGGCGGGGCAGCCGAGGCCGCAGGCGTGTGTTCCAGGTCCGTGAAGGACTCCTTGAGGGACCCAGAGTCCCTCAAGGAGTCCTTCACGGACTTCGGGCGCCGTGAACGCGTCAGGGCTGGATCTTGCCCGCCCCGGCTCCGGCGGTCACGCTGCCCTTCACCGCGCTCGCGGACTCGAGGCTGTACGAGTACGGGATGGTCGCCACCGACCCGCTCGCCTGCGGTGAACCGGATCCGGTGAAGAGGTTGCCGCGTTGCACCAGGGTGCCCGCCGGCGAACCGGCGTAGCCGACCAGCGTCGGCTCGTCGACGTTGTCGAAGTGGTTGTTCTCGACCAGTACGCCGCCGCTGTAGGTGGACGCGACGCCGTACTCGTTGTCCCGGTAGTAGTTGTTGAACACGTGCACGGGATTGGCGAAGCGCACGCGGGGATGCCGCGTCCCGGAACCGTCGAAGTAATTGTGGTGATAGGTCACCCGCAATTTGCCGCGATCCTGGCTCCCGTTGTCGTCACTGTGTCCGAGAAGCATCGATTTGTTGTGTCCGTACACGCGGTTCCAGGAAACCGTGATGAAATCCGAGGCACGTTTGATGTCGACGGCGCCGTCGTACCCGTTGGTGAAGGTGTTGTGGTCGACGACCACGTTGGTCGAGGCCTTTTCGATGTTGATCGCGTCGTCGTCCCAGTCCCGGAAGGACAGGTTCTGGATCACCACGTCCTTGGAGCCGCTCAAGGTCAGGCCGCAGCCGTCGATCGTCGCGCCGGAATTGCCGAGGATGGACTTGTTCGACCCCACTTTGAGCATGCCGGAGCAGGAAATGGTGCCGGCGACCCGGATCACCGCCGCGGTGGTCCCGCTGATCGCCGAGCTCAGCGCGGACGCCGAGGTCACCGTGACCGGCGACGCGCCACCGCCGCCGGTGGTGCCGCCGTTCTGGCTCGCCCAGCCGATCGGCGCGGCCAGTGCGGAGATCTCCGCGTTCGCGCCGGTGGTCGCCACGGTCGCGGAAGTGATTACGGTCAAGGCCAGAATCGAAAGAAATCGTGAAGGACGCAAAGTCATTTCGCCGCCTCCTTGCGGTCGAGAAATGTGAATGTCCTCAAAGGATTGAATCCCGGGATCCGGGCCGAACGGCGCCGAGAACAGGAGACCAACGAACCGGCGCGGCGTCAACCGTCGAATGCCGATTCGCGATTCACGCTGGTGAATCGCGAGGCCAGGCGCACCGTGGTTCGCCGATATTGCTCCGGACGGACGAAGCGGTCTTGACGGGAGCGCTCCCAGGTATCACGATGCGTTTACAAATGTGGACGTCGTTCAGATATGTGAATCGAGAGGCGAACATGACCCTCACACGCCGCGGATTCGGACTCCTCGCCACCGCCGTGCCGGTGGCCGTTCTCGCCGGCGGGCACCGGCCCGCTCAGGCCGCCGGGCCCGGAATCCCGGACGCGATGCGCCGGGCCGCGGCCTACTTCGACGAGCAGCTCTCCTATCGCGGCGCCTACGTCTGGAGCTACCTGCCGGACCTGTCCCAGACCTGGGGCGAGATGGCGGCCCGCCGCACCATGTGCTGGGTGCAGCCACCGGGTACGCCGTCGATCGGGCACAGCCTGCTCGACGCCTACCACGCGACCGGTGACGAATCCTTCTACCGCGCGGCTTCTCGCACCGGCCTCGCCTTGGCGGCCGTCCAGTTGCCGAGCGGCGGCTGGAACTACGTGCACGACTTCGCGGGGACGAAGTCGCTGCGGAAGTGGTACGACACCGTCGGCGCGAACGGCTGGAGGCTGGAGGAATTCCAGCACTACTACGGCAACGCGACCTTCGACGACGCCGGTACGTCCTCTGCGGCACAGCTCATCCTGCGCCTCTATCTCGAACGCGGCGACCATCGGCTCCGCGCGGCCCTCGACCGCGTCCTCGGGTTCGTGGTGAAGGCGCAGATCCGCGGTGGCATCGCCGACGGCGGCTGGCCACAGCGCTTCCCCCGGTTCTCCGGAGCGGTGAAGGACACCCCGTGGCCCGACGTGCTGCCATCATGGCTGCCCGACGACATCCGGCACGGTATGGAGGACGGCGACTACACCGGCCACGTCACGTTCAACGACGACGTCCTCGGCGAGAACATCAAGTTCCTGCTGATGTGCATGTCCACTTTGGACAAGCCGGGGCTGGCCGAGCCGATCCGGCGCGCGATGGGCTGCTTGCGGCGGCTGCAGCAGCCGTGGCCGCAGGCGGGCTGGGCGTTGCAGCACCTCGCCGAGGCGGCGGGCGGAAGGCCTGCCGGTGCTCCGGCGGGCGCACGCTCCTACGAACCCCGCGCCCTGGCCACGCACACCACACAGACCAATGTGCAGCAGCTGTTCCACTACTTCCGGCTCACCGGCGACCACGGCTTCCTCGAACGAGTTCCCGAAGCCATCGCGTGGTTGGACAGCTGCCGGCTCACCGCACGGCAACTCGCCGAGAACCCGTTGCTGGCCGGGCGAACCCATCCCACCTTCGTGGATCTGGGAACCAACAAGGCGCGTTTCGTACACCGCTTCGGCTCGAACATCCGCAACGGCGCCTACTACACCGACAACGACCACCGCGCGACGCTGAGCCACTATTCCGGCGGCCGCGCGATCGACACCGCCGCCCTGCGCGCGACGTACGAACAACTGCGGGCGCTCACCCCGGCGCAGGTCGCCGACCTGAAGGCGCGTTCGCCGCTCAGCGGCGTCCGGGTTCCGCTCCCTCGGTACTTCACCCCGCGCGAGCCCCAGCTTTCCGACCTTTTCCTCGGCGCGCCCCAGCAACTGCCGGTCGTGTCGGACGAGGAGGCGGCGGCGCTGGTCGGCGGGCTCGGCGACAACGATTACTGGCTGACCCCGGCGGACGCGGTCACCAACCCGTATCGCGGTCCCTCCCCGGCCACGCCGTACCTCGGCAAGGCGTACATGAGCAAGCACGTGGGGGACCTGTACGACACCTCGCCTTACGACCCGCTCACCCCACCCGAGGAGCCGCCGTACCTGCCGAAGGACCGGCCGCAGGTGATCAGCGGCAGTACCTATGTGGCCAACATGGGCAAGCTGATCGCCTGGACCGCGGCCCGCTGAGCAGATGGTCAGGCGCGGAGAGCCGGTCCGATCCAGCGGCGGACGAGAGTGCGCAGCCCGTCGTCGGTGAGAGCCGGTGTCGAGGGGTAGTGCAGGAACGAGAGGAAGAGCCGCATCAGGATTTCGGCGAGCCCTTCGAGGTCTTCGTCGGAGGTGACGCCGACGGCGGTCCAGTCGACCGGCAGGTTGCGGAGGATCCGCGCGCCGAGGGCGAAGGCCGGGGGAGACGCGACTTCGGTGGTGAAGAAGTCGGTTTCACCCGCCTCCAGCAGCAGGCCGAGATAGGGCTCCTCGGGGAGGGCCCGGACCGCGAACACCACGGATTCCACCGCCGCGTCTTCGGCGCTGCCGAACGAGGCCAGGTGGCGTTCCATCCGGCCGGCGAACTCCTCGACACCGGCCAGGGCGACGGCGCGGAGGATGTCCGCCAGACGGGGGAAGTAGCGGTAGACGGTCTGCCGGGTCACGCCGACCTCGGCGGCGACGTCGGAGAGGCTGGTCTTGGCGAGCCCGACCCGGTCGATGCAGGCCGTCGCCGCCTCGACGATCCGGCGGCGTGCCTCGTCCTCAGTGCGGGGCGGGTCGCCCTGCCATCCGTGGTGCCCCATGCGCTCCATCTTCCCCGAGGGGAACACCTCAGACGGTGGCAGGTGCCTTCCGGCGCAGTGCGCCCAGCAACAGACCCGCGCCGACGAAGCAGACGAGCGCGTACGGGCCGCTTCCGATCGGGGTGCCGTCATCGGTGACGCCGTTCTCCGCGGAGAGGTACGCCGGCAGGGCACTGAGCCAGAACGCGGCCATCCCGACCAGGTAGACGGCGGGATAGAACCTGGCGAAGGCGGACAAGGGTTCGGCTCGTCCGCTCTCCGGGGATCGCAGGTGAGAGACGACGATCCAGGCACCGGCCACCCAGAGCAGGGCCAACTCGGCTCCGAGGACCCAGGCCTGCGCGGTCGTATTCGGATCGTCGCCGCCGAAGAAACTGGAGGGAATACCGGCGATCGCCATGGTCGGCGGAGTGAGTACGCCGGCCACCAGAGTGCGCAGCACCAGGGACCGGCCACGGCGCGGTCCGCCGTCCGCGGCGGGGCTCCCGGTCAGGCGTACGACCAGGTAGGTCATGGCTCCCATCGAGACGGAGGCGAAGAGCAGCATGCTGTTCAGGGGCACCGACGCCAGCGCGGGATGGTTGACGATGTGGTTGTCCCCGTTCCAGGCCCACCATTTCAGTTGCGGGCCAAGGTGATCGAAGACCTCGTAGAACACCTGACAGGCGAAGGCGACGGCCACGGACCCGGACAGCGCGCCACGGCTCCGGAAAATCCCGAGTGAGCGCACGAGTTCGTAGGCGAGCTGACTGATCACCGGGTAGAACGCGATGATGTAGAGCGGCAGCCGGTCCGCCATGAACTGCACGGTGAACTGGTTGTGGGCGAAGATGAAGCCGTACCGCTGTTCGAGCCCGAACCACTCCGGGAAGTACAGCGGCGGCTCGATCACGAAGAGATAGATCAGCGAGGCGAACCACAGCGCGAGGTTGGTCGGATCGCCGCCGCGGTGCCGTCGGACGGCGTGGACCAGCGCGAAAACGGCGCCGCCGATGATGAGCAGTTCGAGTAACGGCATCGTCGGATGGCCGAGATCCCACGGGAAACGGAGCGAGACGACGGGGGAGACGTCGTGGCAGTCGAAGCCGAGGTCACGCGTGACGGCTTCCGCTTCCGGCCCGCAGACCGCGCTCATCGCGCGGCGGCCGGTGCCGGGGCGGCGCTTTCCGGTGAGTAGTCGGTGGCGGGCGGATCGGCCCGCGGGTCGAATCCGAAGGGAACGCGGTGCCTGCCCAGCGCCGCGCGCACGCGGTAGCGCGCGAGACCCCAGAGCACGCGCGGGTTTCGCAGCATGTCGCCCAGTGATTCGTCGAGATTGAACACCTTGGCGAAATGCTCGTCGACCACCGCGTCTTCGCGTGCGGCACCGACGATCAGGCTGAACGCCGGACCGGAAACGGCCGCGAGGACGCGACGTCGCCACTCGGGCGGCTTCTCGGTGCCCACCGCGCATTCGTAGCCCTGGTCTCGGGCCATCGCCAGGCGCCACGGAACGCTGAGCAGTCTGCGTTGCGCCACAAGGAATCGTGCGGAGAATCTGGCGTCGAGCCGGTCGGCGCGGTCGAGGTGCTCGCGCAGCAGCAACGCCGAGCCCGCCGCGGAGCTGATGCCCTGCGCGTAGAACGGGTTGAAGGCGCAGATCGAGTCGCCGACGAACACCAGACCCTTCGGGGGAGTGCGCAGCTTGTCGTAGCGGCGCCATTTGTTGCCGGTCGACCGCGTCAGGTGCACCTCCGACGTGGGAGCGCACCGGTCCATCGCGCCGGCGAACAACGGCGTCCGGACCCGGCGGGCCGACTCGAGGAACGCGTCGGTGGTGCGAGGCATTTCGATTCCCCAGGAGCCCATGCAGGCGATCGCGCGGTCCCCTTCGATCGGGAAGAAGTTCACCAGGAACTCGTGCTCGGCGGGGTGTTCGCCCTTGTCCGGCGTCGGCATGATCACCAGGTGACGCCACCACCAGGACGGGGGCCGCTCCGCCGGAGAGGGCAGGTCGTACCAGCGCGAGGTGTAGGTGACCTTGGCGTCGAGGGTCTGGACCTCGGGCTCGGGCCAGCCCGCGGCGACCAGCCAGCCGCCGACGGAGGAGCCGCGGCCCATCGTGTCCACCACGAAGTCGGCATCGATGTGCTCGTCGCCGTCGGACGTGGAGAAGTCGACGCCGGTGACCTCGCCACCGGGAGTGCCGCCACCCCGGACGGTCAGGCCGTTCACCGCGACACCTTCGCGGATGACCACGTTGGCCAGGCCTCGAACCTTGTCGCGCAGGACGCGTTCGATGAGGATCCGCGAGCTGTAGATCATCGTCATCGTGCCGCGTTTGCGCGCCGACCAGCCTTCGCCATCGAGGTAGGCGGCGTCCATGGACGGCATCAGATGCAGTCCGCCCGCGGCGATGAGGTCGTCCTCGAAACCGGGGAAGAGCGCTCCGATCGCGCGACGGCCGGAGTTCAGCAGGAAATGCGGATGTTTGCTCTGCGGTACCCCGCGCCGATGTTCGGCCTCCGCGGGGAGTTCGTCGCGTTCCAGCACCAGCACCTGGTCGAAGTGCGGTGCGAGCGCGCCCGCGGTGCACAGACCGGCGGCGCTGCCACCCAGGACGACGGCGGTAGTGCCGAGCCGCATACGGATCAACTCCCCACGTCATTCATACAAAGTGGCGCTGACTGTATGAATGACGGCCGGTGCGTGTCAAGGAACCGGTTAACGGACAAAATGGGTCCATGGCACGGTCCGCGCCCACGTTGCTGCTTGTTCACAGCCCGCTCGTAGGCCCGTTGACCTGGGAGTCAACGGCGACATGTCTGCGGGACGAGGGATGGAGCGTCGTCGTGCCCTCGCTGACGGCCGTCGTCGAAGATGGCCCGCCCTACTATCGGAAATTCGCTGAGTCGGCGGCACGCGCGCTCGATTCCGGCGGACCCGTGGTGCTCGTCGGCCACAGTGGTGCCGGGGCTTTGCTGCCCGTCATCGCCGAGGTGGCGGGAGACGATGTCCGCGGCGCCGTCTTCGTGGACGCGCTGCTGCCGCATCCGGGGAGAGCAGCTGGTTCGACACCGCCCCCGCTCATCTCCGTGAGCAGCTGGCCGAGCTGGCCCGGGACGGCCGGCTTCCGCCGTGGAACGAGTGGTTCCCCGCCGAGACTCTCGTCGCGTTGGTTCCCGACCCGTTGTTGCGCAGGAGATTCATCGCCGAGCTTCCGAGGGCGCCGTTGGCCTGCTTCGCGGAACCGGCGCCGGATCCGGCAGGGTGGTCTGACGTCCGCTGCGCTTATGTGCGGTTGAGCGAGGCGTACGACGGCCAAGCGGACGAGACCGAACGCCGAGGCTGGTGGGTGCGGCGCGAGAACGCGGATCACTTGGCACCACTTACGGATCCGGCCCGGATCGCCGAGGTGATCACGCGAGCGGCCGCCGAGGTCGCCGCTGCGTGATCGCTAACCCAGCTGGTCGCGGCGGCGGGTCAGGTAGGCGGTCTCGGCGGTGTTGCCCGCCAGCTCGATGGCTTTGTCGTACGCCCCGCGCGCTTCCTGACCGCGGCCCAGCCGGCGCAACAGGTCGGCACGGGTGACGTGATAGGCGTGATAGCCGGTCAGCTTGTCCTCAAGACGTTCGACGGCCGCCAGCGCCACCTCCGGGCCGTCCAGTTCGGCGACCGCGATGGCCCGGTTGAGGGCGACGACCGGCGACGAGTCGAGGCGGACGAGCTGGTCGTAGAGGGCGACGACCTGCGACCAGCCGGTGTCGCGGATGTCGCGGGCGGAGGTGTGGACGGCGTTGATCGCGGCGAGGATCTGATAGCGACCCGGAGCGACTCCGGCGGCGGCAGCGGCGAGGCGTTCGCGCACCAGCCGGTGGCCTTCGGCGATCAGCGAGGTGTCCCAGGCGCCTCGGTCCTGCTCGTCGAGGGCGACGAGTTCGCCGCTCGCCGAGACCCGGGCGGTGCGGCGGGCCTCGATGAGGAGCATCAGCGCCAGCAGCCCGGCCACCTCACCGTCCTGCGGCAGCAGAGTACGGATCAGGCGGGCGAGCCGGATCGCCTCGGTGGTCAGGTCGGATCGAATCGGATCGGTGTCGGGGCCGCTCGCCAGGTAACCCTCGTTGAAGACGAGGAAGAGGACGGCGAGCACGCCGGTGACGCGTGCCGGGAGATCTTCCGCGGCCGGCATCCGGTAGGGGATGCGAGCCGCCTTGATCTTGGCCTTCGCGCGGGTGATCCGTTGCTCCAAAGTGGTGTCCTGCACCAGGAAGGCGCGGGCGATCTCGGGCACGGTCAGTCCGCCGAGCATGCGCAGGGTCAGCGCCACGCGCGCCTGCATCGCCAGCGCCGGGTGACAGCAGGTGAAGATCAGCCGGAGCCTGTCGTCGTCGATGGCACCGAGAGGCTCGTGCGGTTCGTCGTCGTGCACCATCCGAGCCTCCTTCTGCTTGTCGTCGCGTTTGTTCTCGCGCCGGATCCGGTCGATGGCCTTGCGGTTGGCGGTGGTGGTCAGCCATGCGCCGGGGTTGGGCGGAACGCCGTCGGCGGGCCACCGCTCGACGGCGGTCGCGAACGCTTCGGCCGCAGACTCCTCGGCGATGTCGAGGTCTCCGAAACGCCTGGTGAGGGCGGCGACCACCCGAGCCCACTCCTCGTGGTGGACCCGCGTGATCGCCTCTTCGACGTCGTTCACTGGAAGGGACGCACCTCGATCTTGCGATCGCAGACCTTCGACGCCTCGGTGGCCAGTTCGAGCGCCACGTCCAGATCGGGGGCCTCCCACACCCAGACTCCGGCGAGATACTCCTTCGACTCCACGAAAGGCCCGTCGCTGATCACCGCCTGCTCGCCCCGGTTGTCGATCACCGTGGCCGAGTCGGTGTCCGCGAGTCCGCCCGCGAAAACCCAGTAGCCCTCGGCGATCAGCCGTTCGTTGAACTCGCTGATCGCGGGTTGCCTGTCCGTACTGCCGGGATCGCTCTTGTCGTCGATCACGGAAACCAGGTACCGCATCCGAAGATCTCCTCCTGTGGTGTCGAGAAACGTGGGCTGGGCTTCAGGCGGTCGCGTACCGCGGGCGGCCGGCAGGCCGGTAAGTCTGGATCGTCACGCCCTTCGAGTCCACTCGCGACTCGACCGGGGCGAGCGCGATGTCCGGTCCGTTTTCCGGGAACAGTCGCGCGCCCTGGCCGAGGATCACCGGGACCACGATCAGGGTCATCTCGTCGACCAGGTCGTTCTCCAGCAGCCACCGGGTCAGGGTGCCGCTGCCGTGCACCTGCAGTTCGCCACCCGGCTTGGCCTTCAACTCCCGGACGGCGGCCGCGACGTCTCCCGAAAGGACGGTGGTGCCCGACCACTCCGGGTCGACGAGCGTGGTCGAGGCGACGTACTTGGGGGCCGCGTTCAAGGCCGCGCCGATGGGATGCGTCCGCATCGGCCCCCAGGCGCCGGCGAACAGGTCGTAGGTGCGCCGGCCGAACAGGAACGCGTCGGCGCGCTGGTAGGTCCGCGTGATGAACGCCCTGGTCTCGTCGTCACCCGCCCCCGGGGCCCAGCCGCCACGCACGAACCCGTTCCTGCGGTCCTCCTCCGACGCGCCCCCGTTCCCCTGCGCCACTCCGTCGAGGGTCACCTGGGTCATGGTCGTCAGCTTCATGGTCGCGGTTCCTTACCTTGGCGCCGCCCCTCGTGGGCCGCTTCACCCCTGCTACGAACCCCACCACCCCGATCCGACAACCTCTCGCGGATTTCTTCGAAGAATTTTCCGGCGGCTGTCGTCAGCGATCGCGTCGCCACACCTCGCGCCATCGATGGTGGGCGGCGAGGGTACGGAATTCGGTGCGGTGCGCGGAGGGCCTGGGGTCGACGCCGCAGTCCGGGCAGGGGGCGTCCGCGGTCAGCGAGCGCCCGCAAGCCCGGCAGGTCGCCGTCTGATCGACGTGGGATTCGTACGCGGCGATCACGCGCTGGACGACGACGGCCATCCGCTCGGTGGGATGCTTCTCGAACTCGGGACAGTAGGCGACCAGCCCGGCCCAATCGGGCCACTGCTCGGCACGAGGAGAGACCCGGCGACCGGCGGCCTTCTCCCGGCGGCGGCGCGCCGCGTGTTCGTGATTCCACGCCTGCCACACCAGGCGGGCCTCCTCCAGTTCGTCCACCGCGCGCCGCAAGGAGAGCGGATCGTCGTCGAGCCGCCTCGGCACGTTCGCGCTGACGATCAGGTGATGCCAGGTGGCACGGAAACCGTACGGCTGGAAACGCAGCACGCAGGTCCGCAACGCCAGCAACCTGTCACGCGACTCGAGGCCGGTGTCGCGAACCCGGCGGGCCGCGGTGGGAAAACCCGTCACCGAGTCAGCGTATCCATGACCGGTGCCCGGTCATGCCGGATCGAGGGTGTCGAAGTCCGATCATCGGTGACGGGCCATCATCCAACCCTTCTTAGGTACCCGGAGGCCATGTGCCGCGTCGCACGAGCCGGTCGAGGTGGTCGAGCAAACGCACCTCGCTGCGCGACACTCTGTCGCGCTCCGGTGCACCAAGGTCGGCAAGAGCGTCCACGAGTACGTCGTCCCTCGGAACCTGGACCATCGCTCCGCTGTACTCGCGGCAGGTGGTGCACCAGGTGAGGCTGATACATCGATCGTATGACGAAGACTCCGGCGGGTAGTGCCGGTACACGTAGGTGTAGATGTCACCAGTGCATGGCTGCCCGGCTGGGCGCGGTTCATCCTGGGCATGCGGTACCGAGACCTTGACCCATTTCCAGTCCCCGGTTCGGTGGTGTCGCTCCATCCGATCACGATGCCAAGCGAGTCTCCGCCACGCCATCACATTGTCGGATCGGCGAGGCTCCGCTCAGGTCGACGTCAGCCCGGTTCGGTTGATTGGACGGGCCGATGAGCGAGGGCTATCCGAGACTGCTGGAAGACCGAGAAGTGCTGGTGGCGCGGGCCGAAACACTGGCGGACGCGCCACTCGACCAGATCGGCGCCGTCGCGGAACAAGAGGCATGGCACGCCGAATGGTGGGCGGCGGCCAGGAGCCGCCGGGACGCAACCCTCCCACCGCCACCAGGGGATCACGGCTGACCCGCGACACGTTACGTCTGCCTTTCTCTTCGACAGAACGAATCGCCACTCACGATGTGCCCGGCACTTTCCGGAAACCGAAAGGGCTCCGCTGACAACCGCGAGTCGGGCGTAGGGGGCGTTGGCGCCGGTGGAATCCCGACCGGAATAGTGAGCTCATGCCGAACCTCGACTTCTACGCCGTTGACGACGATTGGTCCGCGGTCCTCGAGACCGTGTTCGATCTCGGCTTGTTCCGTGTCTTCGAGTCCGACTCGGAGCTGGATCGCGAATTGCGCGAATTCCACACTCCCGCGGAGGTCCCTGACGGCCGGCAGGGGCGAAGCCTGGCGTTGCTGGCCATCGGGTCGGGGCCGGGTCCTGTGCCGAAGCGGATCGATTTCCTTCCAGGAGTGCATCCCGACGCCACCTTCCGGTATTGCTGCGAAGGCTGGGGAATGATCCAGCTCTACCACGGCTCGGTGGCTGGTACGGGGGAGCTGCGTTGGAGCCACACGAACCACAACTCGGAAAAGCGCGCCGTGGCCTGGGCCGCGACTTTGCAGCGACTCGGTGACCCCGCCGAGTGGGATTGGGCGGCGGTCACCAGTGCCTCCGGCCGGCTCAACCGGGCCATTCGCCGGATGGCCGTGCGCAAGATCGGCTCACATCCGGTACTGCCGCACGCGGCGCGGTTCATCGAGCACGCCGGCCTGCGGTACGAGTACGGCCGGGGCGTCCACGCGATTCCGGCCGCGGGCATGCGTCGTACTTGACGGCGCAGCTTCGCTCGTGCGCGGCTATTTCGCGAAGTCCCGGCTCCACGTCAGGTCGACGCGTTCCCAGTTGCTCACGCCGGTTGGTCTGTCGACATCGGTACCCGGCCGGACGTAGGACCCGCACCAAGCGTTTCTGGCCCCCTGCGAATTGCGGTGCAGGACGATGGCCCCGTAGCTGGAGCCATCGTAGTTTCGCCCGCGAGGCTGGAAGATCAGCACCAGCTCGTCTCCGTTGACCAGACCCGCCAGGTGCCACTTCCGGCCGCGCTCACCGGCCGGCTCGACACGCCGTACGGTGCCGGAGACCTTCCCGTCGGCACGCTGCGTCACCCGGACGACGTCGACTCTGGCATACGGTTTGTGGTACGAGGCGGCGCACGTCTGGCTCCATTTTCCGGTGAGCTCACCACGCCTGCCTGCCACCAGGTTCTTGAAGGTGTCCTCCGAGGGAGAGAGCAGAACACCCAGCACACCGCCGGCCATCAGAAAGATCAATGACTGGAACACCGACCGGAACTCCTTGGGATAGGCGTCACCTGACCGCCACAGTGGCGGAAAGCGCGGGGGCGTCCGACCCCGGCTGTCGAGTCCTGGCCGATCGCACCACCCCCGCCCGGCAAGTCAGTTTCGTTCGCCGCTGCGTTTCGGAGTCGGGAGCTTCGTCGACAATCCGTGACCTGCCCAACATCCGCTCATCCCGCGAAGCGCACCTGGGTGCACCGTCGAGCGCGTGGCTCTACGCGGGTGGGGTCAGATCGCCTGGCCGGGTCTGCTGGACGGCGTGGCGCAGCGCGCCGACGAAGGCCGCGGTAGCGGGCGGATCGGGCGGGTCGCCGTAGGTGGCCAGGTAGACGTGCCGTTGGAAGTCGCGAACGACGCTGGCCTCGATTCCGGGTGCGCGGTGGGTGCGCAGGGCCAGCCCCGGCATGGTGGTCACGCCCATACCCGCGGCGACCAGGGACTGCTGGACGATGATGTCGTCGCTCGTGTACGTGATGGGCGGGACGAAACCCGCCTTGTCACAGGCCTCGAGGAACTCGCGGCGGCAGTTTTCGCAGCCTGCGATCCATTCGGAGTCGCGGTTGCCCGCCAGTGTCTGGCCGGGTTCGAGGCTGAGCAGGTACATCGGGTCGTCGAACAGGTGCGTGGCGCGGACGTCGTCCGGGGTCGCGTCGTCGTAGCGGAAGGCGACCGCGACGTCGACCTCCCCGGCCCTCAGCAGATCGAGGGCCACGCGCGGGTGGGCCTCGACCAGGTGCAGGTCGATGCCGGGGTGGTCGCGGCGCAAAGTGCCCGCGGCGTGCGGTACCAGCGCGGCGAGCGCCGACTGGAAGCCGGCGACCCGGACGCGGCCGGTGCGCAGGCCCACCATCGCGGACAGTTCCGCTGCGGCGGTGTCGACCCGGCCGAGGATCTCGGTGGCGCGGCGGGCCAGGTGCTCGCCCTCCGGGGTGAGCCGGATGCCGCGGCCGACCCGCTGGACGAGCCTGGCGCCGGTCTCGGCCTCCAGCCTGGCCAGATGGTGGCTGACGGCGGGTTGGGAGTAGTTCAGGTGCTTGGCGGCCTTGGTGACCGAGCCCTGGGTGGCGATCGCCGCGAGCACCCGTAACCGCAGGATATCCAGCATGCATAAAGGGTACCGATAGGTTCGCCCAATCATTGTCATTAGACGAATGAGTCGGCGCGCGGGAAGCTGATCGGGACGAACCCGCTCAGCGAAAGGAGGACGCCGCGATGACACGCTCACTGACGACGCTCACCGATCTCGTCGGGGCGGTGCGCCGAGCGGTCGATGTAGGGACCGATTGGTCGGACACCGCGGACCTGGTCGCCGATCAGCTCCGGGCGCATCTGCCCGGCCCCGAGATCCTGACACCCGGGCAGCTTCTCGGCGAGCCCGACCGGGTCGCGGGCCACCTGCTGCACGCCGAGGCCGACGGGGCGTTCTCGATCCTCGGCCTGGTGTGGCGCCCCGGGCAGACCACCCGGATCCACGATCACATCACGTGGTGCGTCGTGGGTGTGCTGTCGGGCATCGAGCACGAGGAACTGTTCGACGAAGCACTCAATCCCCTGGGCACGCGGGACAACGCTCCCGGCGAGGTCAGCGGGTTCGCGCCACCCGGCGACATCCACCGTATCCGCAACGTCGGCGACGAGACCGCCGTCAGCCTCCACATCTACGGCACCGACATCACCCGCGTCGGGTCCAGCGCCCGCCGCTACTACAACTGAGGAGCCCGAACCATGGACCAGAACGCCATCGACGAGGTACTGAGCCGCCCGTTCAGCCAGGAACTGCTGGCCCGTGATCTGGCCAGGCTGGCCTTCGTCGCGCTCGACGGCACCCCGCGGTCGATCCCGATCGGAATCGTCTGGAACGGCAAGGAAATCGTCATGTGCACCGCGACGAACGCGCGGAAACTCCCGGCACTGCGCCGCAATCCCGCGGTCGCGCTGACGATCGACACCGAGTCGCATCCGCCGAAGGTCCTGCTCATCCGCGGCAATGCGGAGCTGGACGTCGTCGAGGGCATCCCGGACGAGTACCTCCAGTGGAACGGCACCTACGAGATGACGCCCGAGCAGCGCGCCGAGTGGGAGGTGGGCGTGAAGTCGCTCTACGAAGGCATGGTCCGGGTCGTGGTGAAGCCGACCTGGGTCAAGCTGATCGACTTCGAGACCACGCTGCCCACCGCCATCGAGGAGCTCATGCAACGCCAGAAAGAACGCCAGAGCGCCTGAACACGTACCCCTGAACGGAGATCACCATGACCGACACCGACCAGCGAAGCACTGGGCGCGCTGCGACCCAGCGGTTGGACAACATCGCCATCGTCGTCGACGACCTCGCGGCCGCGAAGGCGTTCTTCGCCGAACTCGGCCTGGAACTGGAAGGCGAGGCGACGGTCGAGGGCAGCGAGGTGGATCGCCTCGTCGGGCTCGAAGGTGTCCGATCGGACATCGCGATGATGCGCACCCCGGACGGCCATGGACGACTCGAGCTGACCAAGTACCGGACGCCGTCGGTCCGGGAGAGCGACCCGCACGCCCCGACGAACACGTTGGGCGCACACCGCATCATGTTCGCCGTCGACGACATCGACGCCGTCATCGAACGCTTGCGGCCGCACGGAGCCGAACTCATCGGCGAGGTGGTGCAGTACGAGAACAGCTACCGGCTCTGCTACCTCCGTGGTCCCGCGGGTATCGCCGTCGCGCTGGCCCAGCAGAGCGGATGACCGGAGACGGCTCGCCTAGGGCCGGTCCGCTCGCCAGATCCGGCTGCGCAGGTCGGTGCCCCGGATCACCTGGATCCGCCAGGGTGTCAACCGCAGCACGTGCAGCCGGGGATCGGACGGCGACTTCCAGAAATTGCCGAGGGGATAGCCGGCGCCGCGCGGGCTGGTCCTGCGATACAGGTCCCACACGTGTTCCTTGACCGGGAGGTCGTTGTCCCAGACCGCGACCGCGTCGACGGCCACGGAGTTGTTCCCCGGTGCCCAGTAGGAGAAGTTGGTGTGCGGGTTGCCCTCCAGATGCGCCGCCTTGACCGGGGTCCGGTAGGTGGCCAGCCAGCCGCGCGGTCGTCCGTCGACCTTCTCCCACACCGGGATGAGGACGCGGGTCCGCGGACGGTTCTCGGCGTCGACGGTCACCATCGTGGCGTAGTTGATGGCGCCGACGTAGGTGTCGAATTCGGTTTCCAGCTGGCCGAAGTCGCGGGTCGTCGTGCTCACGCGGCACTCCGAAGGGACTCGACGGCGCGCGAGAGGCTGGCCGCGCCGTGTCCGGCGGCGATCTGCCGGTCGATCAGTTCCTTGATCGGGAGCAGTGTGTCGGCCGGGACGCCCAGCCCTTGCCCGGCCCGGATGATCGTGGTCAACCCGGCCTGGTTCATGGCCAGACTGGACTCGCCGCCGCTGTAGGCGCCGCCGTCGATCTCTTCGGCGAAAGTGGACAGCGCCGGGAACGCGTCCGAAAGCCAGGAAAGCAGCATCGGCGTCAGTTCGGTGGCGCGGATCCCGGCCGCCGTCGCCATCGCCGTGGCGTGCAGGAAACCGCCGATCATGCCGTACATCCCGGCGAGGATGGCGACGTCGTAGCTGGAAGCGAGGCCGGCGTCGGCGCCGAGGAAAGTGCCCTTTCCCAACAGGTCCAGCGATGCCTGCCCGCGCTGGTGGACGGCTTCGGAACCGCTGTAGCTGATCGAAGACTCGGTGGTGCCGATCGTTTGCGGTACCGCGTAAACGGCGCCGTGGAGGTATTCCGCGCCGTGCTCGGCGGCCCAGGCGGCGAGTTCCCGTGCGTGCTCCGGCCCGCCGGAGGTGACGTTGACGAGGGCGCGCCCGGCGACGGCGTCGGCCGCGCCCTCCAGGACCTGCCGGGCGACGGTGGAATCCAGCAGGGCGACGATCACGAGATCGCCCGCCGCGATCGCCTCGGCGGCCGTGGCCGCCTCCGTCGCTCCGGCCGCGACGAGCGCTTCGGCCTTGTCGGCGTTGCGGTTCCAGACGGTGGTGGGATGGCCGTGGCGGAGGAAGGCCTCGGCCAGCGCACGGCCCAGATTGCCGAGGCCGATGACGGTGATGTGTTCGGGTGTCGTGCTCATATGTCCAGCCTCGTGACCCGGAATCCGCGCTGCCAGTGACACGAATGACCGGAAGCACCAAATTCGTGCCATAGGATGTGGCCATGAGCGCTGGATCGGTCGCCTTGATCGTCCCCGAAGAGATCGGGGTCGCCTTCTGGGACCTGTACGAGGTGAGCATCCCCGCCACCGTTTTCGGGATGCCCCAGCCCGATCTCGCCGATCCCTGGTACGACCTGCGGATGTGCGGGACAGGCGATCGAGCCTCGGAAGCCGCACCGGGGTTCGCGCTTCGCACCCCGTACCGGCTCGACGACATCGTCGGCGCCGACACGGTCATCGTGTCCTCGGTACCGGACGACGTGCTCAGCGAAGGCGCGCCCGTCTCGCCCGAGCTGATCACCGCGCTACGCCGCGCCCACGACGCGGGCGCTCGCATGGTTTCCCTGTGCTCCGGCGCTTTCGCACTCGCCGAGGCCGGGCTGCTCGACGGTCGTCGAGCCACCTCGCACTGGATGCACACCGCTCGGCTCGCCGAGCGCTTCCCTCGGATCGAGGTCGACGACTCCGTGCTCTACGTGGACGACGGCGACGTGCTCACCAGCGCCGGGATGACCGCCGGTCTGGACCTGTGCCTGCACCTGGTCCGCCGCGATCTCGGGGCGCATGTGGCCAATCAGCTGGCCCGCCGGATGGTCGTGCCGGCGCATCGGCCCGGCGGGCAGGCCCAGTTCATCGCTCTCTCGGTCCCCGCCACCGACGATCAAGGACTCGCGCCGGTGCTCGACTGGGCGCGAGCGCATCTCGACCAGCCGCTGACGATCGAGGATCTCGCGCGGCGCGCCATGATGAGCCGACGGACCTTTTACCGGCGGCTCCAGCAGGCCACCGGCACGACACCGCTCCAATGGCTGCTCGCGCAACGCCTTTCCCAGGCGCAGAGCCTGCTGGAATCGACCGACTTCCCGGTGGAGAGGGTCGCGGAGCTCAGCGGCCTCGGCACCGCGAACAACCTGCGCCACCATTTCCTCAAACAGGTCGGTGTGTCACCCGGCGCCTACCGGAACGCGTTCCCGCGGCAGCCTCGGGTGACGGCCGCCGCGGGGTGAGCCCGCTCGTCAGCGGTCGCCGATGGTGTCGGTGAGGCTCTTCCAGCCGGTGAAGTCGTAGACGTCGCGGGTGTGGATACAGCGCGTGGCCGGCCTCGGACCGATGCCCGGCTGCTCCGTTCGGCGTAGGTAAAAGGCATACCGCCCCGGTGACGCGCCGCACTGTTGTCATCTTGTCGCCGGAGTCAGGATTCGGGTACTCACCAACACCTCGAGCCAAGGGGACTTCGATGCGGACCACCACTGCCGACAACGTCCGGTCGCTGCTCGCCGAAACCGGGATCGACACGGCGACGACGGCGCGGATCGACTTCACCATCCACCGCTTCGACAACTGGACCAACCAGGCCGCCGGCGATGTTTTCGGCTGCTTCACCGGCGCGTGCTGCACCGCCCCGCCCCTCGTCGAGGCCTGCTGAGCGGGCCGTCAGTGGCGGGTTCGGACCCTCGTATCGCCCTGGGTCAGGACGCGGGTCGTGTCGCGGACGACCTCCACCGTGGACCCCGCCCGGGAACTGGCGCGAAGAGGTCGCCGAACCGGCCGGGGTCGGCATCGTAACTCGATGTGGCTGTTCCTGGTGCATCCGGAGATTCGTGAGTTCTCTTGAGGGGTAAGGCAAAGGTGTCGTGTCGGGTGCCGAGTCCGTGAAGGCCTCCTTGAGGGACCCAGAGTCCCTCAAGGAGGCCTTCACGGACCGGTGATCAGCGGGGTGAAGGGGACTTTCCGCTCGTATAGTGAGGGGAAAGTCCCCTTCGACGCGGGTCTTGTGGTTCTCGTGGGCGGCGGAGTCCCGGGTGTTGCGAAAGCCACTTTCGCAACCTTCAACGTTGCGAAAGTGGCTTTCGCAACACCCGGGGTCGGCGTGCGGGCGACCGGAAGAACACGCCACCTTTGCCTTTCTGCTCAATAACCCAATGCCACGTAGCTTGAGTTGATCTTGGGTGGGTCTCGATCGTCACCATGGAGGTGCTCGGCTGGGTAGTGAAGGAGGCCTTCATGGACGCGCGATCCGACATGCCACGTTCGCCCGGCCGCATCCCGGGTTCGATGCCGGCGACTCATCGAGCTCGATCCGCTGCGCCGCCGATCCCTGCACGCCTCGGACCGGTTGTTCGCACCGTGACCCATCCCGCTTCGGCTATCTTCGGTAGCAGCGCATGCGCTGAACGAAGGGCAAGAGCGGCCACGACGGCTGCGCGACTTCCGTCCAGAAAGGACTTTCCGTCATGGCTGTCGCCGATGACCTCGACCGTGCCACCGATTCGCGATGGGACTGGGTCGCCGAGCAGACTCGCAAGTATCTGGCCACGGACGGCGCCGAGGGACACGAGTCGAACGGCGTCCACACGCTCATCCTGGCCACGACCGGACGAAAGTCCGGTATCGCGCGCCGCTGTTGCCTGATCTACGGCACCGCGGGCGAGGATTTCGTCGTCGTCGCCTCCAAAGGCGGTGCCGAAGACGATCCGGCGTGGTTCAAGAACCTCGTTGCGGACCCGAGCGTCGGGGTGCAGGTCGGCGACCGCCGGTTCACCGCTCGCGCCCGGGTAGCGACCGCGGCCGAACGCGAAACCCTCTGGGTCCAGATGGCACGCATCTTCCCGCTGTACGACGAGTACAAGGCGAAGACCGATCGCGAGATCCCGATCGTCGTCCTTACCCCGCAGGACTGAGCGTTCGGTACGGCCTCACATTTCGCGGCGCTACGTCGTCGGTCGGGTATAGACCCACTACGACAAGGAGATCGCGATGGACGCCCGAATCGACTACTTCGGCAACCCGGTCGGCGGAAAGTTTCTCAAGACCATCGTTTCGGCGGGAAGGGCGCTGGCCGGCTCGTCTCTGCCGGTCACGGTCCAGGAGCTGGCGCGGATGCGCGCGAGCCAGATCAACGGGCGCGCCGTATGCGAGCTGGAAACCGACCGGACGATACCGGCCGCCGGCAGCGCGACGACCAGCTGCGCGACACGCTGCTCGACGCACCAAGCCGGTCGACGCCAGGGCCGGCTCCCGGGTGGCCTTCGCGGGCGGCTTCACGACCAAGCATGGTCGGCCCGAAGGTGACACTGCGATCCACCGTCGCGGCGAACCGCCGGTCATCGCCCGGCTGATCGTCCTGTCCGCCTTTACGATGGATGTGTGGACGAACGGCCGATCACCACCGCGCAGCTCAACTTCCGGCGAGTCGCCGACGAGCTCGAAAGCATGGAGAACCGGGATCGCTTCACCTACATCTTCCGATCGCGGCTGTGGAGTTCCGGATCGGTTTCCGGGCCGGGATCCGAATCGGCTCAGACCCGGCAGCTCCGCGAGCGGTTGCCGGGACTTCTCGATCGCTTCGGCGTGCGGACGGTGCTCGATCTGCCGTGCGGGGATTTCGGGTGGCTGAGCGAGGCCGACCTCGATCTCGACCGGTACATCGGGGCCGACATCGTCACCGATCTGGTCGAGATGAACGCCGCGCGGTTCCGGGACGATCCGGTGCACGAGTTCCGTGTGCTCGACCTGACCGGTGACCCGCTGCCCGAGGTCGATCTGGTGCTGTGCCGGGATTGCCTGGTGCACTTGAGTTACGCCGACATCCGGCGGGCGCTGCGCAATCTTCGGCGCGGCGGCGCGCGATACCTGCTCACCACGACGTTCACGGAGCTGGAAACGAACGTCGACATCGTGACGGGCGACTGGCGGCCCCTGAACCTGTGCCGGGAACCGTTCGGGTTCCCGGCGCCGCTGGAGGTCCTCGTCGAGGGGTGTACCGAGGAGAACGGGGCCTACGCCGACAAGTCGCTGGGGTTGTGGGAGATCGCCGCGATCGTGGACTGACCGGCCCGAGCCCGCCGGTCAGCGGTCGGCGTCGGCGATGCCGGAGAGGACCGCGTCGAGACCGGGGAGCCACCTGCGGTGCGGGTCGGGCGCCGTGATCCATTCCGACGTGATGTCGGAGCGCCGGGGCCCGGCGGGGAGTGGGAGCAAGGTTCCCCAGGCGAGGACCTCGACGTCCCTGGGCAGGTCGTCCCGAAGCGGTACGAGACCGTCGATCTCCGCGAGCACGGCGACCCGGGGGCCGCGCTGTGTCTGCAGCATCATGGCCGGGCCCGCGCAGCCGATCAGGTCGAGACGGGCCAGTGGCGGTCCCGCGCTGAGCTTGGGCATCGTGACGGCGCAGAGTCCGTTTTCGAGTGCCAGGAAGGGCTGGGGCCCGCGCCACCGGACCGGCCAGCCGAAGAGCCGGCCGTAGGCATCGACCCGGTCGTAGGCCCGGTCCAGGGTGATCGGCGGCAACTTCTGGTCGAGCGACATCGTCGGCGCCTTCCGCTCAGCGAGTTGGGGAGACACGAGCCTCCACTGCACGGATCGAGGCTAACGGCACTCAGTGTCATTAGCAAGTAGCTGCTACCGTCCGATCCATGACGGAATCGCCGCGCCGCGCGCCGGTCGCCCGGGTGGGCGCGACTCCCGCGGGACGGCTGCGCCTACGTCGTGAGCTGGCCGCCGCGGCCGTGGACCTCTTCGTGGCCAACGGCTACGAAGCCACCACCGTGGACGAGATCGCGGCCGCCGCCGGTGTCGGCCGCCGGACCTTCTTCCGCTACTTCGACACCAAGGACGACGTCCTCTTCGCCAACCACGACGAGATCGTGGCGGAGATGAACGAGTACTTCGACGCCGCGTCCCCGACGCGTGAGCCGGTGGAGGTGGCGTGCGGCGCCGTCGCACTGGTGCTCGATTCCTACGCCGCCGAACTCGATGTGTCGCTCAAACGCTTCACGCTGACCCGTACGGTTCCCGCGCTGCGGGACAAGGAGGTCGCGACCGTCGACCGCTATCAGCGAGTTCTCGCGCGGTATCTGCAGGCGCGGTTCGAGGATCGCGGTGACGACGTCGCGAGTCTGCGGGCGGCCGTCGCCGCCGCGGCGATCGCGGCGGCGAACAACCACGTACTCCGGCGCTGGCTGCGCAGCGGCGGCGAGGACGACATCAAGGCCAGCGCGGCCGAGGCGTTCGCGCTGGTCGTCGACGCGTTCCGGTCCGGTGCCGCCGTCGCGGGTGACGGTGAGAAGACCGTGGTAGCGGTGATGACCACCGCCACGCCGCTGCAGGAGGTCATCGCCCAGGTCAGCGCGGCACTGAAGACCGAACGCTGACTCTGGCACTCAGTGTCACAACCCCGATCGCGATGTCCGTGAAGGCCTCCTTCCCTACCCTGAGAGTAGGGAAGGAGGCCTTCACGGACATCCGCCGAATCCTTTGAGGACAGAGGGGTGGCGAGGCGTCCGAAATTCGCCCTGAACCACACTTTTCCCAGTTCAGGAACGGAATCCGGGTAGCCGTAATATCACCGAAAGGTGGGAACCCGTCTCTTCCGATGGCCGTCGGAGCACCAGTTTCAGGCCATTCGAACGGAAGGTGACTCCGATGACTTACCCAGGTCCGTCCGGCCACCACGACCCTCAGCCGCAGCCGTACCCTCAGCAGGGCTGGGGCACCCCACCGCCGCCGGACAAGAACAGGACCGGCCTGGCGGTCGGGATCCTGATCGGCGTGGTCGCCCTGGTCGCCTTCTGTATCACCGGCTTCGCCGCTCCCGGGTTCCTGCTCAGCAAGGGTGAGAGCATCCCGCTCCCGGTCCCGTCGTCCAGCAGCCCCGCACCGACTTCCGAGACCACGAGCCCCACGAGCAGCACGAGGGTCAGCAGGCCGTCTCGTTCGCGGGTCACCGTGACCCGACGTCCCGCGCCTCAAGCGCCGGAGAAGGGGGTCCAGGTGATCAAGGACTTCCTCGGCAAGATCGCCGGGGGTGACAAGCCGGGGGCGATCGCCTTGGCCTGCGAACAGCAGAAACGGTTCATGGACGACAAGATCGATTCCCTGCTCCCGCTGGGCTCCCGGGTCGAGATCACCAGGACGAGCGGGACGTCCAGGTTCGTGCTCGCGGACGTCTCCGGGACCGTCGAGAACCGGGCCGTCAGGGGCACGATGATCTCGGACCGCAAGGACGACGACGAATTCTGCGTCACCACGTTCAGCATCCGCGACGCCTACTGAGGCTGCCGATGAGGTCGTATATCCGTTGTCGGCGCGCGGCGTTTAGGGTCGGGCGGGTGAGTGAGCCCGTCTACGATCCCGAACTCGCCGCGGTCCTGCCCGCGCTGGCGGGGCAGGTACCCGTCGGCATGACGGCGGAGGAGCTGGAGCACTACCGGGCGCTGAAGATCCCGTCCATCGAGGAGCAGATCGGGGACCGCCCCGTCACGTGGACCGATCACACGATCCCCGGATACGGCGGCGCGACGATCACCGTGTCGGTCATCGCACGCGAGGATCACCGCGGCGGCGGCCCGGGGATCTATCACGTGCACGGCGGCGGGATGGTGATGGCCGACAGGTTCGCGTCGGTGGGGCCGCTCATCGACTGGGCGATGAAGTACGACGCCGTCGCGGTCACCGTCGAGTTCCGGCGCGCGCCCGAGTTCCCGGATCCGGTGCCGGTGGAGGATTGCTACGCGGGTCTGGCGTGGATGGCCGCGCACGCGGACGAGCTGGGATTCGACGCGAACAGGCTGGTCATCTTCGGCGGGAGCGGCGGCGGGGGCCTCGCCGCCGGCACCACCCTGCTGGCGCGGGACCGCGGCGGTCCCGCGTTGTCGGGGCAGCTGTTGCAGTGCCCGATGATCGACGACCGCAACGACACCGTGTCCGCGCGCCAGTACGACGGTGTCGGTGTCTGGGACCGCACCAGCAACCTGACGGCGTGGACGATGGTCCTGGGAGAGCGCCGGGGTACGCCCGACGTCTCGCCGTATGCGGCCCCGGCCCGCGCCAGGAACCTCGGCGGGTTGCCGCCGACGTTCCTCGACGTCGCCGCGGCCGAGGTCTTCCGGGACGAGGTCGTGGCGTACGCGAGCGCCATCTGGGCGGCCGGAGGAGAGGCCGAACTACATGTCTGGGGTGGCGCCTTCCACGGCTTCTACGACCTCGCCCCGACCTCGGCCGTGGCCGAAGCCTGTGTCGCGGCGAGGGAATCCTGGCTGGAGCGACTGCTCGCGCGTCCTGCGCGATCGTGACGGCTTTCCGGGAAGTGTTGAAATTTCACCACAGCCGCTCCGGTCCGGGGAATTCTGGCGAATTCTCATGACGACAGCGAGTGTTTGAGCCGATCGCGTGACTCTGCCGCGGGTAGCTCTTCATCGATAGGCGAAAAGTAGTGATGCTGGTAGCGTCGCCCGCAGTCGAGAAGACCTGATCGGGTGATCGATTCCGGTGAATTGTTCCCTGTTCTTTTCACGCCGGATCTCCGAAGCGCTGACCATTGCGAACCCAGGAAGTAGGAGTAGTGGATTTCGACGCATTGGCCGCTGAGCTGCGGAATCTCCGCGACAATATCGCCGGGGTGACCGACACGGTGATAGCGGCGGTGGACGGGATCCCCATCATCGCCGACGCGGCCGCGGACATCGACCCCGGCAAGGTTTCCGCGCTCGCGGCCGCGAACCTCGGGATCGCCCGGCAGGCGGCCGAAATGACCGGTAAGGGGACGCTCAACCAGACCGTGGTCTTCAGCAGCGACGGCTATATGGCCGTTTACGCCGTCGGCCGGATGGCGTTGCTGGTCATCATGGGAGACAAGAACCTGAACGTCGGACGCCTTCTTTTCGAATGTCGCCCCATCATCGAGCGGATCGGCTTGTTGGTCGCCCCCGTCGCGGTTTCGGGCCACGAACGAAGGTAAGGCGAACGGGGCCTGGTCGGTGCCGCTGGTCGTGAGTGGCGTTTCGGGTTCTAACCCGAAACGCCACTCACGACCAATCCCGCCGACGCCTCACTCGCGTCGTCGTCCCCTCAACAAGTGAAGTGGAGTTCCATGAACATCGAAGCGGCTCTGAAGGAGTCCATGTCGATCGCCGGCGCCGTCGGTGTCGCGTTGGTCGACTACGAGAGCGGCATGTCGCTCGGTACCAGCGGGGGAGGTGATTGGCTCAACCTGGAGGTCGCGGCGGCGGGTAATACCGATGTCGTCAGATCGAAGCTCCGGGTCATTTCCGCGCTCGGGCTGAACGACAGCATCGAAGACATCCTCATCACGTTGCACCGCCAGTATCACCTCATCCGGCTGCTGGATTCGGTCGGTAGCAGGAGCAGTTTGTTCCTGTACCTGGTGCTCGACAGGGAGCAGGCGAATCTCGCGCTGGCCCGGCACTATCTCAAGCGCATCGAGGCCGAACTGCAGGTCTGACCGGCGGTTCCCGGTGACGATCGGCTGTATCGGAGGAGGCTGCGATGAGCCGAGGCGGTTCCAGCGCCACGGCACTCGTCGCCGGTTCGGCACTCACGAACGACGTCGGCTCCCTCTTCCCCGTGCGGTTGAGGCTGACCGGCGACGACCTGGAGTTCGTGCTCGTGCTGCCCGGCGGACGAAACAACGGCGCCGAGCCGCTTGACCATCCGTTCGCTCAAGTGCAGGAACGGATCCGAGTCCGGTTGGACGACGCCGGGCCCCTGCCGCGTTTCCTCGTCGACGCCGGTGGTCAGTGGGCGCGGCTGCGCGTGGAACTTCCCGGAACCGCGGTCCGGGCGCTGATCGTGATGCCCGAGGAGGTGGCGGCACAGTCGCTGAACGCGCCGTTCCTCGGCCGGTGGCAGCATCAGATGCTCGGCACGGTGCGGCTCGCCTTGGACGAGATCGCCCGGATCCTCGCGCGCTGTCATCACCGGACGGGCGGCGCCGAACCGCTGATCGACCTGGACCTGATCTACCTGCCGGTCCACGACTATCCGGCTCGGGTCGCCGGGGTGCACGAACCCGTCAGGGAGTTCGTCGCGCCGGTCCGGCCGATGTTCAGGATGGGGTGGCGCTCGATGACGTCGTTGCAGCGCAAGGTGTTCATCGGCGATCTGGCCGACGTCGGCACCGCGGGCAGATGGCCGCGCCGCCGGCTGACCGCCCGGGTCATGGGGCTGGAGGTGGAACTGCCCGTCTGGCCGGCGACCTCGGTTCGTGACAAGGCTCACACTTAATGATAAAGACTATCATTTTCATTAAGCTGCGGCCGTGCTTTTCCATCGTCGGCCTTCGCGCCTGCTCACCGTTTCGCTCACCACCCTCTCCGCCGCCGTTCTCGTGGGCTGTGGCGCACCAGCGACTTCAGGGGGTGCACCGGACAGGTTCGTCGTGATCGACGCCGAAGAACTCGGCCGGTTCAATCCCTTGACCGGACACGGCGGCAACGGCGAATCGAAGATCTACGAGAGCCTGTACCGCGTCGCGGAAGGGCAGGACGACCGGATTCCGGACGCGGTACCGGTGCTCGCGGAGGGGGCGCCCGAGCCTGTCGACGGCGATCTCACCCACTGGCGGGTGCGGACCAGGAAGGGTGTCACCTTCTCGGACGGGACGTCCTTCGGGCCCGAGGACGTCGCCGCGACGTACAACGCCGTCGTCGATCCGAAGTTCGCGTCACCGATCGCGGCGAACTTCGACTTCCTGCGCACCGCGAAGGTGGCCGGCCCGGACACCGTCGATTTCCTGCTGAACGGCGCTTACGGCGACGTGCCGCACCGGCTGTTCCTGGCGATCGCGCCCTCGGAGGCGCTGGCCACCCCCGGACCGGCGGACAAGTCGACGCTGGGGGACCACCCCGTCGGGACGGGGCCTTACGCGCTGACGGAACTGCGGCCCGATCAGGTCGTCCTCACCGCGCGCGACGGGTACTGGGGTGCCAAACCGCAGGTGAAGACCTTCGTCGTGCGGCGAACCGACGACGAGAAGGCGCGTGCGGCTCAGCTCGCGGGCGGTGCGGACGGCACCCGGCTGTCCCCGGCGCTGGCACGTGCCGTCTCGAAGGACGGTTACCGCACGGTGGTGAGCAAGGCCAACGACTGGCTCGGCATCACGCTTCCCAGCGGCGATCCGGTGGCCGGTGACGCCGCCGTCCGGCTCGCCCTGAACCTCGGTGTCGACCGCGGCGCGATGGTGCGCGACATCCTCCAAGGCGAAGGCACTCCGGTCTCGACCCTGGTCACCCCGCTGTTCGGCGACGCCTACGATCCCGCGCAGGACTTCACTTTCGACGCGGACCGCGCGCGGAAGGTCCTCGACGACGCCGGATGGCGCACCGGCGCCGATGGCGTCCGTGTGAAGGACGGCCGCCGGGCGCGGTTCGACGTCGCCTACTACCCGACCGAGACACTGCGCCGCGATCTCACGATGGCCAGCGTCTCCGACGCCAAGAAGATCGGCATCGAGATGAAGCCGGTGGCGGTGGAGAAGTCGACCATGACGCCGCACTACCTTTCCACCACGGCGTTCCTGCTCGGCGGGGGCGGACAACCGTACACAGTGGACACCCAGCTGTACCCGAAGTTCCACTCGCGGTACGCGGCCGCGGGGGTCGGCTCGAAGTGGGACAACGCCTCGGACTACGTGAATCCCGCCGTCGACAAGGCGCTGGAAGAGGCCCGTGTCGAACGGGATCCGGCCAAGCGGGCGAAGCTGTACCGGGACTTCCAGGCCGCCTACCACGCCGCGCCGGGTATGCTCGCGCTCGTCTCGGAGAACCACGTCTACGTGATCCGGGACAACGGATGGCACCCGGGGGCCACCGCGTTGGAGCCGCACGCGCACGGCGTGGCCTGGGGTCCGTGGTACTCCCTGGCGCGCTGGACGCGGAAGTGACGCGGTCGCGCCGCGCCCGGATCGGTCGTCTCACCGTTCGCCGTCTGCTGTTCGGCGTCCCCTTGGTGCTCGTCGTGTCGATGGCCGCTTTCGCGCTGGCGGCGGCGAGCCCGTTCGACCCGCTGGAGGCGTACCTCGGCGGGGCGGGCGACGGCTACACCGAGGCCGAGCGCGAGGTGCTCCGCCACACGCTGGGATTCGACCAGAGCTGGATCGCGGCCTGGTGGCAGTGGATCAGCGGCGCGGTGACCGGCGACTTCGGCTACTCACGGGCGTACCACGAGCCGGTCGCGCAGGTACTCGCCGAACGGCTGGGATGGACGGCGTTGCTGGGTCTCGCCGGCTCGGTGGTGGCGGTCGTGCTCGCATGCGCTCTCGGTGTCACGGCGGGTTTGCGAGCCGGTGGTTTCGCCGACCGCGTGATCAGCGCGATCGCCGTGGTGCTGCAGGCCGTGCCGCCGTTCATCGTCGCCTTGGGCGCCGTCCTGCTGTTCGCCGTCACGCTCCGGATGTTCCCCACATCGGGGCTCACGGATCCGGGGGAGCCGGTCACGGCCGCGTCCGCCGCTCGCCATCTCGTCCTGCCCGCTCTGGTCCTCGGGGTTTCGCAGGTGCCATGGCTGGCGTTGGGACTGCGGGAAGCCATCACCGGCGCCATGAGCAGCGACGCCGTACGAGGAGCCCGCGCCCGCGGCCTCCCACGGCACGTGGTCCACAGTGGACACGTCTTGCCGATGGCCTCGGCGCCCTTCTTCGCCCTCATCGGAGGCAGGCTGCCGGAACTGCTCGTCGGGGCCACCGTCGTGGAGACCGTGTTCGCGTGGCCCGGTCTCGGCGACGCGACCGTGGATTCCGCACGGGCCCTGGATTTCCCGCTGCTGGCGATCGTCACCGTGCTCACCGTGGGACTGGTCCTGCTGGGCAACCTCGCCGCGGACGCCGCCGCGATCGCCGTCGACCCGAGGATCGAAGCCGATGGCTGACCACGAACGCGCCACCTGGATCGCCGGCGCTGCCGTGGCGGCCCTGGCCGCCTACGCGATCATCACCCCGATCGTGCACCCGATCGACGAAGCCATCACGGATTTCGCGGCGGCTGATCGGGGACCCGGCGCCGGGAACTGGTTCGGCACCGATACTTCGGGACGCGATCTGTTCACCCTGGTCGCGATGGGAATGCGGGTATCGCTGGGGATCTCACTCGCCACCGCCGTTCTTTCCACGATCGTCGGGCTGCTCGTCGGCGTCGCGGCCGGAGCGTTCGGTGGCTGGTGGGACCGCGTCGGGATGCGCGTGGCCGACGCGATGACGGCGATCCCGAGTCTCCTGCTGTCGCTGCTCATCGTCACGCTGTTCCGGGGTTCGCTCATCGCCATCGTGGTGTCGCTCGTGCTCACGCACTGGACGGCGACCGCCCGGGTCGTCCGCGCCGAACTGCTTTCCTTGCGCAACGCCGAGTACGTCGAGGTCGCGCGGCTCAGGGGACTGCCCGCGGCGCGGATCGCGCGGATCCATTTCCTGCCCGTCGCGGCGGGCCAGGCCGGGGTGGCCGCGGTACTGCTGGTCGCCCACGCCGTCTGGCACGAGTCGACGCTGTCTTTCCTCGGCGTCGGATTGCCGCCGCACCAGGCATCTCTGGGCACGTTGCTCGCCGAGTCCGGGGAGGCGCTGCTGCTCGGACACTGGTGGCGGCTGGTGTTCCCGGCGGGCGCGATCGTCGCCGTCACCCTGGCGCTCTCCGCGCTGGGCAGGTCCTTGACCCGTCGTCCGGAGGTGATCGCGTGACGCTGTCGCTCGAAGGGGTCGGGGTGTGGTTCCCCACTGGCCAAGCTCTCACGGACGTCGATCTCGTCGCTGCCGCGGGCAGGCCGCATTTCGTGATCGGCGGTTCGGGTTCCGGTAAGTCCACCTTGTGCGCCGCCGTGACCGGGCTTCTCCCTGGTTCGGCCAAGCTGACCGGGCAGGTGTCGGTCGACGGTCATCCGGAACCGCGCAGGGGGAGCGTCATCGGCGTGGTGCCGCAATCCGCGATGACGTGCTTCACGCCTGTCCGGCGCCTGGGCGGGCAGCTCGCGGAAACGGTTCGTCACCTTCGCGGCGAACGCGGGCCGGAAGAACTGCTCGAACTCGTGGGTCTCGAAGCCGGAGCGCTGCGGAAGTATCCGCATGAACTTTCGGGCGGCATGGTGCAGCGGGCGGCGATCGCGGCCGCGCTGGCGGGCGACCCGCCGGTGGTGGTCGCGGACGAACCGACGTCCGCGCTCGACCGGGACCACTCGCGGGACATCGTCGCGTTGCTCACCGGGCTGGGCTCGGACCGCGTGGTCCTGGTGACCACCCACGACTTCGGTGTGGTGCCGGACGACGCGGACCTGACGGTGATGCTCGCCTCGCGGGTCGTCGAGACCGGGCGCGCGGCCGACGTCCTCACGACGCCGGAGCACCCCTACACCCGCGACCTGCTGGCCGCGCTTCCCGAGAACGGGCTCAATCCGTTGCCCGCCGACCGCCATTACGGGGGCTGATCATGCTTTCCGCCCGTTCCGTCGCGGTCGGTCACGGCCGCACCCCGCTGCTCGAAGGCGTCGACCTGGACATCGGTCCCGGGGAGATCGTCGGCCTCGTCGGGCCGTCGGGCTCCGGAAAGACGTCCTTGGCTCGGGTCCTTTCCGGACTGAACCGGCCACTCGAAGGTGAAGTGCGCATCGACGGCCGGGTGGCGATGCTCTTCCAGTCGCCGCGCAGGTCCGTCGATCCTCGCCTGACCCTGCGCCGGTCCATCGAGATCTGCGCGGCGGACCCCGAGATCGACTGGGAACGCTTGTGCGCCAGAGCGGATCTCCCGCCCGGACTGCTCGACCGGTATCCGCGCCAGGTGTCGGACGGGCAACTGCAGCGGGCCGCGATCGCCCGCGCGCTCGTCGGGAAACCGGGCTATCTGCTGTGCGACGAAATGACCGCCGCCCTCGATCCGGCGACGACGGCGGCCGTCGTCACGACCGTGCGCCGCGCCGCGGACGACGGCGCCGGCGTGCTCTTCATCAGTCATGACCTGCCCTTGGTCGGTGCGTGCTCCGATCGCGTCCTCGAAATCCGGGGCACGCGTGTCGCACCGTCCACCACCCTGTCCACAAGAAAGGTCGCCCGTTCATGAACCCCTCGCTGCACATCCTCACGCGGACGGATCTGCACAACCTCGAACTCACCCCGGCCGAGGCGATCACCATGGTCCAAGACGGCTACCTCGCCTACGCGTCCGGAGCGTCACGCAACCCGGCGAAGCTGATGGTGCCGATGCCGGATGCCGCGCGGGACGCCGTCGCGTACTCGATGCTCGGCTACGACGGCTCCCTCGAACAGGCCGCGTTCAAGACCAGCTACCGGCAGGGCAGCACGTCGGCCGAGAAGTACTACACGACGATCACCCTCTACGACGACACCACCGGCCTGCCGTTCGCGCTCATGGACTGCCACCGCGTCGGCGCCACCCGCACGCCCGCCAGCACCGCGCTGATCGCACGGTCCTGTGCGCGGCCGGGGGCGCGCACCGCGCTCATGGTCGGCACCGGCGCGCAGGGGATCCGGACGCTGCCGTACCTGCTCACCGCCTTGCCGGACCTCGAACGCCTGCGGCTGTTCGGCACGCATCCCGACGGTCTCCGCGACAGCGTCGCCGCGCTGAAGGACCAGTTCCCGGACCGTGAGGTCGAACTCGTCGACGACGTCGAGGCCGCGGCGCGCGAGTCCGACATCGTGGTCGCCGCTTCGGGCCGGGCCGCGCATCCGAAGATCCGCCTCGGCTGGCTCCCGGCGGGCGGCCTCCTGATCTCCGTCGCCAGCAAGGGAGTCCAGGAAGGCACGCTCGCCGAAGCCGACTACACCGTGGCCACCAACGGCGCGCAGGTCGAGGTGACCGGGCAGCGGATGGCGGGCCCGGACGGTGTCTTCCGCATCGACGCCGAACTGCCCGACATCCTCGCGGGCCGCGCGCCCGGGCGTCGCGCGGACGAAGACCGGGTGTTCGCGTTCAGCAGCGGAATGATCATCACCGACATCCCGGTGGCGCACGCCCTGGCCGCCCGCGCCATCGCGGCGGGCCGCGGACGCGAGGTGGCCCTGTGGACCTGATCGACACCCTGTCCCCGCCCCTGCCCGCACTCGAACGCCCCTGGGCGCACCGGTTGCGCGCCTCGGAGACCCTGTGGGAGATCGCCCGCGGCGTCGGCGGCGGCCCCTTCCACGTGATCCACCCGGAATCGTTCGCCGGGAACCTGGACGGGATGATCGCCGCCCTCGCCGCCGAGCGGGTCCCCGGCACCGTCTACTACGGGAAGAAGGCGAACAAGGCGGCGGCATGGCTGCGCGAGTGCGCCCGTCCCGGCGCGGGGGTCGACGTCGCCAGCGTGCCCGAGCTGGTGCACGCCCTCGGCAACGGTCTGCGCGGCGAGTCGATCGGGGTGACCGGGGCCGCCAAACCCGACGGCCTGCTCTGGCTCGCCTTGCGGCATCGCTGTCTCATCGCGGTGGACGCCGCCGACGAACTGGAACGCGTCACGCGGCTGGCCACGGAGATCGGGGAGACGGCCGAGGTACTGCTGCGAGTGCGTCCGCCGTCCGCGCCGGACAGCCGGTTCGGCTTCGCCCCCGACTCGGTGACGACGGCCGTGCGGCAGTGCGGCGGCCCGGTCGTGCTGCGGGGGTTCTCGTTCCACCTCGACGGCTACGACCCGGTCCCTCGCGCGGAACTCGCCGCGTATCTGATCGATCTCTGCCGGGACGCCCGCGCGCTCGGGCATCCCGCGTCGAAGATCAGTATCGGTGGCGGGATCGCGGTGTCCTATGTGGACTCCGATGACTGGGTGCGGTTCGAGTCCGGCCGGAACGAGGGCTGGTTCCACGCCGGCCGCAATCCGGCGCGGACCTATCCCTATCACCAGTCGCCGACCGGTGCGGCCATGGTCACCGCCATTCTCCGGCACGAGATCGACGGTTCGCCGCTCGCGGACCGGCTGCGCGCGTCCGGGATCGAGTTGCTGCTCGAACCGGGCCGGGCCCTCGTCGACGGCGCCGGGTTCTCGGTGTTCCCGGTGCTGGGCTGCAAAGCTGCCGAAGACCACCTGATCACCACGGTCGCGGGCCTGTCCATGAGCCTGTCCGAACAGTGGAAGGGCAGCGAGTTCCTGCCCGACCCGGTCCTGGTACGCCCGAACGGGCCGGATCCGGGGGACCGGCCGGTGCGGACCATCGTCGGGGGTTCCAGCTGCATGGAGTACGACGTGCTGACCTGGCGCGCGGTCGAACTGCCCGCGCGGCCGAAGACCGGTGACCTGCTCGTCTACCCCAATACGGCGGGCTACCAGATGGACAAGAACGAGAGCGGCTTCCATCAGCTTCCCTTGCCGCCCAAGGTCGTGCTCGACGGAGACCGCTGGCACGTCGACACCGAGCACCCGATCCAGGAGATCCGATGACCATCGTCCAGCGCGCGTCCGATCTGATCGGCGGTACGCCGTTGCTGGAGCTCGCGTGCACCGGCACCGGGACCCGCCTGCTGCTCAAACTCGACCACCTCAACCCGACCGGTTCCTGCAAGGTGCGCATGGCCAGGCAGATGATCGACGAGGCGGAGCTCGACGGAAGGCTCCGGCCCGGCGGGCATATCGTCGAGCCCACCTCCGGCAACACCGGGAACGGGCTCGCGCTGGTGGCGCTGGAACGCGGTTACCGGTTCACCGCCGTCGTCGATCACCACGCGGCTCGCGAGAAACTCCGGATGCTGCGCGCGCTGGGCGCGGATCTGGTGTTCGTCGACTGTCCGCCGGACGGCGGGGTCAGCTCGGTCCAGCGGCGGCAGGTCGCGGCCCGGATCGCCGCCGAAACCGGTGCGTACCACCCCGATCAGCACAACCATCCCGGAAACGGCAACGGATACACCGGGCTCGCGCGGGAACTGGTGGAGCAGGTCGGCTCCGTCGACGTACTCGTCGCGGCGATCGGTACCGGTGGTTCGCTCTGCGGTACGGCCCGCGCTCTGCGGGCAGCGGGGGCGGGTACCCACGCGGTCGCGGTCGAACCGGTGGGCTCGATCATCTTCGGTGGCGCGCCGGGGATCTACCATCAGACCGGCGCGGGCAGCCCGGCCGGCTTCCCGCTGGGGACCAATGTGGACCGGTCGGTGATCGACGAGGCCCACCGAGTATCCGACAGCGACGCCTTCGCCGGTGCCCGTGTCGTCGCCCGGCGCACCGGGGTGCTGGTCGGCGGGACCACCGGCGGCGCGATCCACGTCGCGCTCCGGCGGCTCTACTCGTACCCGGCCGGGAGCACCGTCGTCGTGCTGTGCAACGACGCGGGGGAGAAGTACCTCGACTCGGTGTACGACGACGAGTGGTTGCGGGTGCGCGGCGTCCTGGACGAACTCGCCCATCGCCGCGTGGAACGCTGGTTCACCACCTACGCCGTCTCCGTCCGGGTCGCCACACGAGACCGGCGGCCCGTGCCGGTGCCGATGGCGGTGAGCGCGTGAGCACGGCGGTGAAGGCGCCGGTGACGGCACGCGGATACCGGGCGCTCGTCGCGCTCGCGGCGCCGATCGCGGGGATCCAGCTGGCGCAGGTGGCGTTGACCAGCGTCGATCTGGCCATGCTCGGCCTGCTCGGGGTCACCGCCGTGGCGGCGGGCGGATTGGCGATCCTGCTCTACAACCAGATCCGCACCATGTGCGTCGGCATGGTCACCGGCATCGGGAACCTCGTGGCGACGGCGGCCGGGGCGGGGGAAGTCCGCACCGGTACCGGCGAACTCGACGAACGGGCACGGGACGAGATCCGGACACTGCTGCGTTCGGCGCTGCTCGTCGCGACGCTGACGGCGGCGATCGGCGCTGCTGTCCTCTGTGGACTGGCGTCGGCCCTCCCGATGCTGGGCCAGAAACCGGAGATCGTCTCGCTCGCCAGGGCGATGATGTTCGCGCTGGCGGGCGGGTTGTTCCCGATGGTGTGGCTGAACGTCCTGCGCCAGTTCGCCGTCGGCTTACGGCGTCCGGGTTCGCTCCTCGCGGTGACGCTGGTGTCGATCGGGGTCAACGCCGCGCTCAACGCCGCCTTCATCTACGGCTGGGCGGGGCTGCCCGAACTGGGCGTCACCGGCATCGGCCTGGCGACGACGCTCGTCCAGTTCTTCACGCTCGCGGTGTTCGCTTCGGCCGTCCACCGGGATCCGAAGCTGCGGCCGATGGTGTCGCTCGCGCTCTGGCGCGCGGATCCGGCGGTGGTCCGGCAGATCGTCCGGCACGGGACGCCGATCTGTTTCACCTACGGATCGGAAGCCGCGATCACCTCGATCGCGACGATGCTGATGGGCGCCTTCGGCCCCGCGATGCTCGCCGCGTCGAACGTCGCGAACCAGCTCGCCTACATCGTCTACCAGGTCAACATCGGGCTGTCGCAGGGATCGTCCATCCTGGTCAGCCGCGCCGTCGCCCAAGACGAGCGGCGGCGGGCGCCGGTGATCGCGCGGCAGGCGCTCACGCTGTCGTGGAGTTTCATGGCGGTGGTGAGCTTGGGATACCTGCTCGCGCCCCAGATCCTGCTGTGGCCGTTCCTGCACGGCGAGGTCGACGCGCTGGTGCTCGCGACCGCGTCGACGCTGCTGCTGTTCGCCGTGGCGCAGCAGTACAGCAAGGGGACCCAGAACATCCTCGTCGGCCTGCTGCGCGGGCTCGGCGACACCGTTTCCGGGCTCCGCTGCACACTCGTCGGATATTGGCTGGTCGGGGTGCCGGCCATGGCTTTGTCCGCCTTCGTGTCCGGGTGGGGTGGCTGGGGTGTGTGGGCCGGGCTGTGCCTGGGCTTCGCGGCGACCGCGATCCTGCTCGGACGGCGCTTCGCGGCGGCGGTGTGAGCGCTGGGTGGCGGCGTTCTCGGACGCCGCCACCCAGCAGGGTTACCCACCCAGGCCCGAGTGAGTCTCGGGCGCGGTGATCATGGCACGGGGCACCGACAAAACCCGTCGCGTTGACCCACGCCTCGGGGACGCCCTAGGATGACGACGTCGACGCCTTGCCGGATCTTCCCGGCGGCTGATCTCGACAGCGGTGTTCACCTCTGCCCGCATCGACGTCCCCGGCTCGTTCCAGCTTCGGGACTCCTCGCCCTGCCCTCGAAACCCGCGTCGAAACGCGGGCTCGTCGCCGACGAACGGAGTGAAGGCCCATGAGCACCACCAGAATCACCGACGGCGTCGAACGGACGCTCCTCGAGAACATGCTCGATCGCAACCGCGAAGCCCTGATCGAGACCGCGCGCGGCCTCTCCGAAGCCGACGCCAGACGACGGCTCGTCGCTTCGCTGACGACACCGATCTCCGTGATCAAGCACGCCGCTGCCGCCGAACGGATCTGGTTCCAGCGATTCTGGGCGGGCCTCGACGAGTCCGAATGCGACGGCTACGCGGCCCGGGACCTGGGCACCTTCACCGTCACGGACGACGAGACCCTGACCGACGTGATCGCCGAGTTCGAACGCGCCAGCGAGCTCTCTCGGGAGATCGCCGCCCGTTTCGCCCTCGACGACACCAAGGAGATCCCCCGTGAAGGGACGATCAGCCTGCGGTTCACCCTGCTGGCCATGATCGAGGAATTCGCACGGCACGCGGGCCACGGCGACATCCTGCGCGAACAGATCGACGAGGACCGGCGAATCGCGCTGGGCCGGGGTGGTCGTGAGCGGTAAGGAGAGTTATTGAGGGGTAAGGCAAAGGTGTCGTGTCGGGTGCCGATTCCGTGAAGGCCTCCTTGAGGGACTCTGGGTCCCTCAAGGAGGCCTTCACGGACCGGTGATCAGCGGGGTGAAGGGGACTTTCCGCTCGTATAGTGAGGGGAAAGGCCCCTTCGGCGCGGGTCTTGCGGTTCTCGTGGGCGGCGGAGTTCCCGGGTGTTGCGAAAGCCACTTTCGCAACCTTCAACGTTGCGAAAGTGGCTTTCGCAACACCCGAGGTCGGCGTGCGGGCGACCGGAAGAACACGCCACCTTTGCCTTTCTGCTCAATAACCCTCTTCAACACTCACGACCCCCTTCCGGCAAGGGGGCGTCGGGACTCACTGATCAATCCAGACCCGCGCCGCGAAGCCCCGGTTACGAGAGCTGCTCGTTGTAGTCGGGGAGTTTGAAGCCCTTTTCGTAGTTGCCGCCGGTCATGTCGCCGGGCCGGTTCCCGACGTTGGCGATGATGGTGTAGCCGGCCGCGGCGTATTCCTTGCGGCAGCGTTGTTTGGTCTCGGTCGCGTGTTTCTCCGAGCTCTTCCGGACACAGACCTTGTCGACGGGATATCCGGCGTCGACGAGTGCCTCCTTCGCGCCGCTCGCGCTGCTGCGGTAGCTCGCCACCAGCACGCTGACGCCGTTTTCCTTGGCGTGCTTGATGAAGGCGAGGACGTCTGCGGTCGGTTCGCCGGGATGGTAGTAGGTTTCGAGCGCGGTGTTGTCGATGTCGGTGACGACGGCCAGTTTCGTGCCGCCCTTGGCGATCCGGTCGTCGAGGTAGGTCGTCCCGCCCTGCATCGCGGTGTGCACATCGGACACCCAGGTCCGGTAGTCCGGTACCTGACTCGCTGAAGCCGACGGAACGACGACGCCGGTCAGTGCGCCGGCGAGTGCGGTCACGGCCAGAACGCGTGCGGTAGTGTGCTTCACAGCGACCCTTCTTTCCCTTGTGGCGATACGAGAACGTTGCGCCACGAACCTAACCAGCGGGATTCGCCGGGGAAAGCTTCGGCGGAAACTTCTGTAAACAGAGAAACGCTATTCCCAGCTCCAGTGCAGACCGTGGATTCCGGGCGCCGCGTTCCGGCGCGACACGCGGACGGTGCGCCCGGCGTCGGGCCGGACGTCCGTCCAGCCGGTGGTCCAGCCTTCGGGGGTGCGGGTCCGCCAGGTCCGGCACCCGACCGGTTCCGCGTCGCGGCTGAAGACGAACCGGCCGTGGTAGGCATCGACGCGTTCGGCGATCCTGCGATGGTGGTGGACGGTGACGACCGGCCGCGGATACTCCTGTTCGTAGCCGATGAGAAGCCGTTCGCCGCGGCTCAAGGTCTTGTCCAGCACCAGTTCCGTGATGGAGAAGCCCTCGTCGGGGAGGGTGAGCACGGCACCTGGCCGACAGCGGGTGCTGGCCGACACCTGGGGCGGCGGGACGCCCGGCACGCTTCTGGCCGCGATGAGCATCGTGCGCGTCCGGTCCTGCCGGGCTTCGATCAGTTCCCGCACCGCGATCCGCCGGGCACAGCGGTCCGACGCCACCTGGAACGTTTCGTGCAGGCCGATCTTGCGGACCGGATTCCCCACCGAGTCCCGGAATTCGGCGAGGAGCGGCGGCAGAAAGGCGGGATGGCCCCAGGCCCGCTGGAGACGGTCGCCCGGTTTCACCGAACGGACTCCGCGTCCGCGCGGCCGCCGGGAACCGAGTAGCCGGAGCAGGGATCCCGGGGGCAGCGCGAGCACCTGTTCGAGGATTCCCACTGCCTGAAGGGATTCCTCCCGTTCTGGCTTGCTTCGTCCGCTTTGCCAGTGGCTCAGGGTCATCGCGCTCACCGAAGCACCTTGGGCGCGGAGACGGTATTGCAGCTGCCGGAGACTCAGTCCGCGTTCGTGTGCGGCCACCGCGAACGCATGGCAGAACGGTCCGGTGTGCAGGGCGGATTCGATCATGGCTCACCTCGCCGCCAGTGTGCGACGAACCCCGCGGCCGGCACTACCGTCCTTCGGATCGAATGCGGAGCGGGATCGTGGATGGCTCGCAACCGCGGTGAGCACCCGGCGAAGTCACGTGACCAGAAGGAGATCTCGCTTGTCGCCGGGGTGGGTGACGAGGGCCGCGTCACCCACCCCGGCCCGGCAACCGGGCGCCGCGGGCCCTGCTTCCCGCCGCGCCCGGCCTGGCTCACCGGATCAGCACCGGGCGATGGCCTGCCAGGCGAAGGTCGCGCCCGGCGGCTGACCGTAGGTCCACGTCATGGCGCGCCAGACGTAGCCCTGATGGGACACAGTGGACCCGGGCGGGTACTGGACGCCGGGATTCCAGGCGGCCACCGAACAGCCGGGAGGCTCACCCGGACCGCCGCCGCCGATCGTGCTCTCGACCCATTGGCGGTACGCGGTCACGTCGGTGTAGATCGTGGCGTTGCCGGTGCCGCAGGTGCCGCTGTTCTGGCCCGCGCGGCTGGTCGCGCCGACGAGCCGCCAGGCGCCGTCGACCTGGACGACGGCCGGACCGCCGGAGTCGCCGTAGCAAGCGGTCTGGCTGGTCGTGCTGTAGACGCACAGTTCACTGCTCGCGTTGAAGCCCTGCGCGCACAGGGAGTCCGGGTTGATCCGGGTGTCGAGTTGCTTGAGCGTGGGCGACGCGCCGCCGCAGCCCTGCTGCGGGCAGGTCTGGCCGAAGCCGATCAACCGGGTCGCGGTCTGGGCTGCGGGCGAGCTGTCGTCGATGGTGATCGGCGCGCCCGGCACGGCGCTGGACAACCGGAGCATCGCGATGTCGCCCGGACCGACCTGGCCGGTGTAGGACGGATGCCGTACGACCTGCGAGACCGCCGCGAGCGTCCCGCCGCTCGAGGTGCTGGTCGAGCCGACCCGGACCCGGAACTGGGAAGCGGGCAGCTGCCTGCCTTGCTGATCGGTCACGCAGTGCGCCGCGGTGACCATCCACTGTGCCTGGACCAATGAGGCGCCGCAGCCGTGGTTCCCGTTGGACTGCAACGACCCCATGAACGAATAGGTTTCGGTGGCCTGGCCGCCGCCGACGATCGAGGGGGTCATCGTCGGTGGTTCCGGTGACAGGGGAGCGGCGAACGCGCTGGGCATCGTCATCACGGCGGCGGTGAGCACGGCCGGGATGAGCGCAGCGCGCAACGTTGTGCGCATACGCATGTGATTCCTTCGACACTGGGTGGATGGTGTTCCACCACCGTCGGCGTTCCCGCGTCTTTTAAATAATCCCAATTGTGCATAGTGTTCGGTTATGGAGCTGGAATTCCGGCACTTGCGCGTGGTCCTCGCGATCCTGGAAACGGGTGGCGTGACCGCGGCCGCGAACCGGCTGGGTGTCTCCCAGCCGGCGGTCACCCACGCACTGCACCGGGCGGAGCGGATCGCGGGCGGGGCGCTGTTCCAGCGTGGCGCCACGGGTTCGACACCCACCCGGCTCGGGGAGCTGGTGGCCGAACACGCCCGGATCGTCCTGGCCGCGGTGGACCGGCTGGGCGCGGCCGTGGTCCGCGACGCCACCGGACGCACCAGGTTCGGCTGCACCCCGGGAATGCTGGTGGCGAGTCTGGGGGTGCTCGCGCCCGCGATCTTCGGGTCCGAGGTGGAAGTCCGGACCACACCGGACGCCGGACCCCAGCTGGCACTGCTCGCCGACCGTCATATCGAGGCCGCGCTGCTGGCCGAGCATCCGGCGCCCGCCGTCGAACGCCCACCGGGAGTGGCGTCCCGGACGGTCGCGGTCGAGCCGATGTTCGTGGCCCTTTCCGTGAGCCACCCGCTGGCCACCCGGCCCGAGATCGACATCGCCGACCTGGCGGGGGAAACCTGGTGTGTCAGCGAATCCCGCGACGACGGTCTCGTCGAGCACCTCTCCGACATCGTCGACGCACGCCACGTCAGGACCGCGGACTACACGACGGCCCTGCAACTGGCCGAACTGAACCGGGCGGTCCTGCCGATCATGCCCGGCTCCCGGCCCCGGGAGGGTTTGGCGCAGGTGCCGCTGGCAGGAATCCCGCTACGGATGACGACCACCCTGCTGTGGCATCCCGAAGGCGCGCTCCGGGAACCGGACGTCGAACGGCTGCACGCGGCGCTGGCCGAGGCCCAGCACGACGTCGTCGAACGGACCCCGGTGTACCGGACGTGGCTGGCCGCGCATCCGGACTGGACGACGACCCCGGGCTGAGTACGGAGATCAGGGCGAAGCCGATCCCAGCCATCCGGGATTGCCCGCCCACCACGCCGGGATCCGGCCTCGCTCGGCCACCAGCAGGCGGTACGCCGACCGCAGCCCGTCCCGCAGCGCCTCGATCCGCTCGACGTCGACCACGCCTTCGCGCCACACCAGTACGTGCCGGAACCGCAGCGGCGATCCCCGCAGCGCGCACGCCCGGCCCGGCAGCCCGCCGCCACCGTCCAGGGGCTGCACGGGCATCACCACGAAATCGCCGCGCCGCAGGACCTGTCCGGCGGTGAGCAGGTCGTGATCCCTGATCACCGGTGTCCCGATACCCGCTCGTTCGCATTCGGTCACCAGATGGCGGTTCATCTCGTCGTCTCCGCTGGCCCACAGGAGCCACGTCCGGCCGGCCAGCTCCGCGAGATCCAGTTCGGGGCCGGCCGCTTGTCCTTCGGGGACCAGGAGGAAGACCGGCTCCCTCCCGACCGGCAGCAGCCGCGTCCCGGCGGGCGGCACGAGCTCCCGGCCGGGGAAGTCCACATGCAGCACGACGTCGGCGGAACCGTCCGCCAGCGCCGTTAGTGCCGCCTCCTGCCGGTCGAGCACGGCCAGGTCGATCGGCCTGCCGGGGAACACGGCCGAAGCGACCTCGCCGAGGCGGGAGGCGAGCACGGTGGAACGAGTGCCCAGGTACAGCATCCGGTTCGCCGAGGCGTCGTGGAAACGCGCGATCGCCGCCGTCATCTCCTCGACAGCGCCGAGCACGTCGCGGGCCCTGGTCAGCAGGAGGTCGCCGAGCGCCGTGGGCGCGCAGCCCTGCCTGCTCCGGTCGAACACCCGGCTGCCGACCAGATCCTCGACCCGCCGCACCTGCGCGGCCAGCGACGGCTGCGAAAGCCCGAGCGCCGCCGCGGCCTTGGTCACGCTGCCCGCGTTTTCGACGGCTTCGAGATACCGCAGATGCCGTACCTCCAGATCCATCCGCCGAGTATGAACCAGCAGGTGGACAGCGCCTAGAGGCCGACGAGCGAGGGGAGCGCCTTCGCGGCGATATGCGCGTCGGTGGCGTAGTGGTCAGCGAGTTCGAGGACGTCGAGGTCGAGGGCCGTCGCCGGGTTGGGGATGGCGAGCACGGTCATCCCCGCGGCGTGCGCGGACCGGATCCCGGAACCGGAATCCTCGACGGCGAGGCAGCCGGCCGGGTCGACGCCGAGGCGCTGGGCGGCGAGGTGATACGGATCCGGCGCGGGTTTGCCATGCTCGACGTCCTCACCGGTCACCATCGTCGCGAAGTCCAGCCGGAACGTACGCGCCGCCGCCCGGACATAGCCGCCGGGTGCGGCCGACACCAGGCCGATCGGGCCCAGTCCGGCCGCGGCGGCGACGAGGTCGGCCGCACCGGGGAGCAGGCCGATCCTGCCCCCTTCGAGGGCGTCGATCATTCCGTCGGCGCATTCGGCCGCCGCTGACTCAGGGGTGAGATCCCGGCAGCGGTGGGCGAGATAGCCGCTCCAATGACGAACGCTGGTGCCCTGGATCGCGGTCCAGTCGTCGGCGGTCCAGCCCTGGCCGTGGCGTTCCGCGACGGCGCCGATCACACGGTTCCACGTTTCGGCACTGTCGACGAGGGTCTCGTCGAGGTCGAACACGGTGGCGACGAGCATCAGAGCGCCACCGTGGGCTGGTGCGCGAGGGCGGCGAGCTGCTCGATGGACACGATCTTGAGCCATTGACGGTCGGCGAGCGTGCGGAGCTGGGGAAGCCGGGCGACGCTGCCGTCGTCGTTGCAGACCTCGCTGATCACCGCGACCGGCGAGAGACCGGCCAGGCGCAGCAGTTCGACGGCCGCTTCGGTGTGTCCCCGCCGCTCGGCGAGACCGCCTGAGCGGGCGCGCAGCGGGAACACGTGTCCCGGCCGGCACAGCGCGCTCGCCGTGGTGGCGGGATCGGCGAGCACCCGGAGGGTGTGCGCGCGGTCGGCCGCGGAGATACCGGATTCGATGCCTTCCACGGCGTCGACCGACACGGTGTACGCGGTTTCCGCGGGATCTTCGTTGTCCTGCACCATCGGGGCGAGGCGCAGCCGATCGGCGAGTTCGGACGGCATCGGCGCGCAGATGAGGCCGCTGGTGTGCCGCATGTAGAAGGCGAGCGCCCGCGGGGTCGCGTGTTCGGCGGCCATGATGAGGTCGCCTTCGTTCTCGCGGTCTTCGTCGTCGACGACGATCACCGGACGGCCGGCCCTGATGTCCATCACGGCGGCCGCGACGGTGTCCATAGTGGACGATCTGTCGCGGCGGGCCTGTCCGGGAACGGCGAGACTCATGTACTTGGCCTTTCGGTGCGGGAGTCACCATGATCGACATGCCGGTGTCCTGCCGCACCCCGAAACCGCGGCGACAACCCGAAGCAGTGAACGGGTGACCTCTGGCCGGCGCCACAAGGCGTTGCCCGGGAGGAAATCACCCTTCGATCGGGCCAGTGCTGCGGAACCGTGTGGATTCAAGTCATCTGACGTCTCGAAGTCCACGCGGTCAGGGCGTGACCAGGCCGCCGTGCCGTTGCCGACCTGCTCGCCTCGCATCGGCCGACTAGCCGTTGAGTGATTTGCTGTCTTGCGGCGATTCGATCGTCAACGGTGTCGAGGTGTCACCGGCGATCTGGTTCAACTGGGTCATCGTGCGGTCCAGTTGTTCGGCCAGGCGCGGGATCGTGCTCGACGGCAGGTAGACCTCGGCACCCGCGTCGAGCAGGCGGCGGACCGGGCCCTCGTAGCTGATGCCGAGTTCCTTGTCCTCGATCTCCGCGATCATCACCCGCGCCTTGGGGAACATCGAGCGCAGATGGCCGATCAGCTGCGGGCTGGTCGGCGGTGTCAGCACCATGTCGACGCTCTCGGGTGCGGAATTCATGTCCAGCACCAGATAGTCGGGGCCGAGCTGCTCGGACAACGAGGCCCGGGCCGAGGCGGACAGCTTCATCGCGGTGGCCACGACCGTCACGCCCCCCTCGGCCGACGATGGGCTTTCCGTGACCCGACCGCGAGGATCACGCGTGCTGGATATCGTCGCGATCGATTCGCCATCGCGGGTGACATGCAGTTCGTCGCCGGGACGGAGAGCGTCGATGAGCGCCACCAGGCCTTCGGGAAGGTGAGCGGCGTCGAGGTGCTCTTTCACCATCAGCCTCGGAACGAACGCGAGAGAGTATGGGCGCTGAACACGATTTTCACCGTACTCGATTCTTCAGCTCGGCGCCGTAAACCCCGTACTGCCGCGGTGCCGCCGTGCTGGTGCACGACAAACCCGGTTGCGGGAAGTCGCCGGGGGACTGGCGGACGCAGTCCTTCGCCGACAGGGCCGCCGAGGTGCTGGCCGCTGTCGAGGTGCTGCGCGGATGGCACGGGGTCGATCCCGCGGAACCGCGGTGAGCCCTGGTCCCGGAAATTCCTCACCGAATCCGCGGACCGAGGTGTCGGAATGGCGTCCGGCCGTTCGTTGGGTCGGTGTAAGGGGTCTCGCGGAGGCCCGGGCCGATGCCGAGGAGCGTCCATCATGGAGCAGGATTACGTAAGCGCCACGCTGACCATCGCCGTGCCCGTCACCAGGGTGTTCGAGGTGCTGGCGGACCCGACGACCCATTCCGCGATCGACGGCACCGGCTGGGTCCAGGAAGCCGTCGATCGGGCGCCGTTGACCGAGGCGGGGCAGATCTTCCGGATGGACATGCACCACGGCGCCCACCCGGACGGTGATTATCAGGTGGTCAACAAGGTCATGGTGATCGAGTCGCCGTCCGTCATCGGGTGGCTCACCGGGTACGAGAAGGAAGACGGACAGCTGGAGTTCGGCGGCTGGTTCTGGCGGTACGACCTGACGCCGCTCGGTCCGTCCGAGACCGAGGTCAAGCTCGGTTACGACTGGTCGGCGGTGCCGCCGCACGTCCGGGAGTACATCCAGTTCCCGCCCTTCGGCCCCGGACATCTCATCGACTCGCTGCATCACCTGGCCGAACTCGCCGCGCCGGCCGGGGCATATCGGCGACACTGAGCAGATGGAGTACGTCGGTCAGGTGCCCGCCCCGCCGCTCGACCGCTTCATCGACGACGTCTACTGCCTGACCGGGGTGCCGACGCATCGCCGGATGAACGTCCCGCCGATGCCGTCGGCGCATCTGTTCCTCAACCTGGGCGACCCCGTCCGCCTGTGGGATTCCGATCCGTCGGTGCCGCCGGTGGTCTTCGCCGACGGATGGTTCATGGGGCTCTGGACCAGGCGTTTCCTCTTCGAGTATCCCGCGCGGGTGCGGCTCGTCGGGGTGCACTTCAAACCTTGGGGGATGTCGCCGTTCGTCGACATGCCGGCGACTGAGCTGCGGGATCGCTGGGTGCCCGTCGACGCCGTCTGGCGGCGGTCCCTGGACCGGATCCGCAACCGGATCGGCGACCTGAACTCGCCCGCCGAGACCCTGCGGGTGGTGGAGGCCGAGCTGCGCTCGCGACTCGCCGAGGCGCCGTCGCGTGGCCTCGGTCTGGTCCTGCGCACGGGCGGACGGCTGGAGACCTCCCACGGCGTGGTCCCGGTGGGAGCGCTGACCGACGCCGCCGGGGTGAGCGGCAACCACCTGGCCGCGCAGTTCAAGTCCCACGTCGGGGTCACGCCGAAACGGGTGGCTCGGATCTACCGCTTCGCGCGGCTGATCCTGTCCGCCGACACCCGGCGTCCGTTCGACTGGGCGGAGGCGGGCTACTTCGACCAGGCCCACTTCGGCAAGGAGTTCAAGGACTTCACCGGCTGTACCCCGACGGAATTCCTGGATCTGCGGCGCCGGCATCCCGCCGAGTCGGAGTTCCCTCCGATCCCCGACGAGTGATTTTTTACAAGCCTCGCCGTCCGCCGGGCGCCAAGATCGGAGCGAACGCGCAAGAGACCCGAGGAGAACCCCGTGGGCACAGTGATCATGCACGATGTGGTGTCGGTGGACGGCTTCATCGCCGACAAGAACGACGATGTCGGCTCGCTCCACGAGTGGTACTTCAGCGGGGACATCCCGCTTACCGGAGACACGTCGGAGGACTTCGACCACTCCGGAAGCGGCGGCGGCATCAGGGTCTCGAAGACGTCGGCCGCCTACGTCCGGCCGATGTGGGCTTCGATCGGCACGATCATCATGGGCCGCACCCTCTTCGATCTGGTGAACGGCTGGGAGGGGAAGCCGCCCGCGGGTGACCACGTCGTCGTGGTGTCACACCGGCCGAAGCCCGAAGGCTGGCACCCCGAGGCGTCCTACCATTTCGTCGGCGACGTGACGGCCGCGATCGCCAAAGCCCAGGAACTCGCCGGGGACCGGACCATCGCCGTGAACGCCGGCGAGGTGGGCGGCCAGATCCTCGCGGCCGGTCTCGTGGACGAGGTCGCGATGGACGTCGTGCCGGTGGTCTTCGGTTCGGGCAAACGTTTCTTCGGTGACATCGACGGGCAGCATCTGCTGGAGGATCCGCACGTCGTCATCCAGGGCGACCGGGTGCTGCACTTGAAGTTCAAGGTGCGCCGCTGAAACCCCGACCAGCGGATCGGGACGCGGAGCTTCTTCTTGCCCTCGAAGGTTTCGGCAGCACAGTGATCTCAGCGAGGCCGCCGCACCCGGGATGGGTCTGCGGCTGGTCGCCGGGACGGCCTGGGGCCGCAGCGGATCCTGGTCAGGTGTGAAGGGGGCCTGGACGGGGTATCAGGACGCGTTTCGCCAGTTGGCCGAGTGAGCCGGAGGTCCGCGATGCCCGTCCGATCCGATTCCCCGCCGTCCCCGGACGTCGTCGAACGGTCCGCGTCCGCATGGAAGGGGGAGACCGCGGCGGTCGGCGGGGGTGTCCTGCTCGCCGTCGGGCCCGTCGTCGCGTTCTTCAGCTGGTGGTCGTGGTGGACGGCGGCCGGCCTGATACTGGGCGTGGCCGGTGCGCTGTGGCTCGCGTTCGGCGAAGCCGGCGCGGACGTCGGCGGCGCGGCGCGCTGAGCGCCTTGGTCAGGACGGCGCCGGGCTGACCCCCAGCCGTGCCACGAGTTCGGCGGTGGTGCCGCCGCCGGTTTCGCTGGTGAACAGGAATGCCAGCACCCTGGCCATCGTCGCCGGGACGCCGGTGTCGGTCATCATCTCGGCGAGATAGCGCACGATCGGCTGGTCCTCTTCCCAGTGACGTGAAGGCCTCCTTCCCTACGCTCAAGGTAGGGAAGGAGGCCTTCACGTCTTGTGGTGGAAGCGGTCAGCCGCCCGGCGGTTACGCCGTGACGAGGGACAGGCCGTAGGTCTGCAGGATCTCGTTCACCGGCTGGAACCACGTTTCGCCGCCGGAACCGCAGTTGCCCCAGCCGCCGGAAGTGACGCCCTGCGCCTGGTCGCCGGTGATGAAGGAACCACCGGAGTCGCCGGGTTCCGCGCAGACGTTGGTGCGGGTCATCTGATGCACCGCGCCCTGCGAGTAGTTGACGGTTTCGTTGTGCCCCAGCACGGTTCCGCAGTGCCAGTGCGTCGTCGAACCCGACCGGCACACCGAGGTGCCGACGGGCGCGACCCACGATCCCCGCACGAGCGCGTCGCTGACCGTGCCCCAGCCGAGGACGACCGGCGCGGTCCACCAGCCGTTGCCGATGCGGATGAACGCGTAGTCGTTGCCGGGGAAGGAGGATCCGGCGAAGTTGCCCATCGCCGAGCCGTCCCAGCCGACGACGGAGCTGCCGTTGCCGCCGCAGTGACCGGCGCTGACGAATCCGCCGTGGACGGAGAATCCGATCGAGCAGCGGGTGTTCCCGTTGATGTAGTAGGGATCGCCGCCGACGGTGCCCGCCGCGAACGGCTCGGCCTTCGGCGCGGTGACCACGGTGACCGGACCGGCTTTCCTTGCCCTGGCGAGGAAGTTTTCGACGTCGGCGCCATGCGCGCCGGGCTGGACGGAGATCACGACGCTGCCGCTGCGCACGTCGGTTCGCCAGCCGCTGACGGCCGCGGGTGCCGGCCGGGACTTGGTCGAAGAGTCGATCTCGGCCTTGGCCGCGTCGAGTTTCGCCGCGCTGATCGCGACGGCGGCCGGCTCGGCACCGGCCTTCCGGACGGCGTCCGCGGCCGCCGGGTCGGTCACGCCGACGACGAGTTTGCCCAGCGCCGGGTCGAACCAGGCCCCGCCGAACGCCGCGCCCGCCGCGCGTTGGGCGTCCGGCATCACCCGTGTCGCGGTCATTTCCCGTGCGAGCCGGGTTTCCGCTTGCGCGGCGGTGAGTCCCAGGTCCCGCTGCATGGCGGAGATCAAGCCGGGAGATGCCTGTGCGACGGGAGCGAGAGCTGCGGAGACGAGACTGGCGGTAAGGACGGCGGCGCCGCCGAAAGCGAGGGCGATTCTTCGACGCATGGGAGATCCTCCAAGGCCGGGGGAAAGAAACACACTGCTCGCAGAGTGTGCGGCGGCCTCCGGAGAGCGTCGCGAATTGTCCGGTCTTCTGTCCGAATTCTGCCCGCGGCGCCGTGGATGCCGTCCTTTCGGACACGGGTCCTTCAGGAGCGGCAGAGAAGCGCGTCGGGGGTGCGGTTCGAGCCGATGCGGCCGGTGTAGGCGACGCCGGCGACGTATTCGCCCGGCGCGCATTGGCCCTTGTAGTGGCCCGATGCGAAGTCGCCGCCGGGGGAACCGGACGGCCGGTTGTCACCGCGGTCGAACCAGACCGTCCGCCCCGCGCGGCCCAGAGGGGTCGCGGATCGGCCGCACAGAAGGGCGGAGAACGCCGCGCCGGTGACGCTGTAGCCGACAGCGGCGTGCTCGGGTGGGCATTGCACCTTGGTGTAGCCGGATGCCCAGTCATTGTCCACATAGGACTCGTCGCGGACCGCGACGTATTCGGACGGGACCGGGAGCGTGCCGGTGCACAGGCCCCGGTTGCCGGTGTGGGCGAGTCCGGTGAGCCGCTGCCCGTCGGGGCAGGCACCCTTGCGAGCGCCCGGGTTCCAGTCCGCTTTCGCCCGGACCGAACGGGAGGCCTGGAAGTCGGCGTGGTCGAGGTTGAGCATCGACCAGCGTTCCGCCGCCGGGATCCGGCCGGTGCGTGACGGCGCGTCCACCAGCCGCCGCCACGCGGGACCACGCCAGTCCGAACCGTCCAGCACGTCGATGCGGCGGCCGCCGGCGTCCCATTCCAGCAACGCCCACCCGTTTCCACCGCCGCCGTCGTGGAAGCCGACCGCGGGCCAATAGGCGAAGTCGGTGTCGGTTTCGGCGAGGTAGCCGACGAAGTTCTCGAACCAGGTGCGGGAGGCCGTGTCGGTGGTGTGCCTGCCCTCGCCGAACTCGCTGATCCACAGGGGAGCGGTGTAATGCTTGCCGGTCTCGGCGGAGACGAAGAACGCTTGCCGGTAAAGGACATCTCGCAGTTCTTGAGGCGACAGGTCCCGGTAGCGCGGGTCGTGGGTCTCACCCGTGCCGGTCGCGCCGGAGTGGTTCGGACCGGTGTAACCGTAGAAATGGGCGGCGTAGACCAGTTTTCCGGAGTCCACGAGCGTATGCGACAGCGTGCGGGCGGGCTCGAGCGTGGGCCTGCCGTGCGGAAGACCGTCCACGGGCAGGCCCGTCCAGTTGATGCCCTCGACGATGAGCAACAGGTCGGGATTGGCCTCGGTCTGGATGCGATCGGCCACCTGCCGGCTCGCGCGCTGCCAGTCGTGGTCGTTGCCCCAGCCCCAGTTGGGGTCGTCGAGCACGTTGCGGCGGACCTCGTTGTACAGGTCGGCGCCGACCACCCGCTTGTTCGCGGCGTAGCGGCGGGCCATGAACAGCCAGTCGTCCTGCCATCGCTGCTCGCTCTGGGCGGTGTTCCAGCGTTCGTTGCCGTCGAGACCGCAGCACCAGCGCGACGTCGTGGTGTGATTGTTGAGGATCACCGCGAACCCGCGTGCGGTCAGCCTGGCGACGACGCGGTCGTAGACCTGCAGCGGGGTCGAGCCGCGCAGATCCGGGTTGGCGGGCAGGTCGGGAACCGGTTTCGTGTCATGGATCATCGCGTTGGAGAACGGCAGCCGCACGCTGTTGAGGCCCAGCCGCGCCAGCCCGTCGATGACGGTGTCGATCGACGCCCTGTCCAGCCCGAGTGGAGTCTGATGGGCGATCTCGCCCGCGTGGTGGTTGCCGGGGTCGTTCACGTCGCCCGAACCGTTCCACGTACCGCTCGCGCCATGCCAGTTGGCGGACTTCAGTTTGAACCGGTCACCGTTCGCGTCGACGATGTAGCGGCCGCGGGTGGACAGCGGTGCCGTCCAGGCCGGCGGATCCGCCTCGGCGCGGTCCGGTGTGAGCGGGGGCAGGGCGATCACGGCACCGGCGGTCAGAAGTACCGCGAGCAGCAGGCTCTTGATCCTCACCCGCGGAGGCTAGCCAGCGTCGCGGGCGTCTGTATACGGACATTCGGGTCGGATTCGTGGCCGGTGGGGCCGAGTGATGGTGGTCTCCCGCGCGACGGGCGAACCCGGTCATCACCGTGGAGATCTCCCCGTCCGCCGATCGGCGCGGGCGCACCGCCATTCGGGTGTCCAGGCCCGCTTTTCCGGTGTCCGAAACGGTCGGCCCACCGCTCGAATTCGCGAACCGGTGTGAACGAAGATCCTTGATCGGATGGAATCGACGTATGAACGGCACGAGAACCTGATCGAGTGATCGATGCGGTTGAAGGTCAGGAATCCGTTGTGTGCGAACAAAAGCAGACCTATGGTCGGCCGAGGCGAAGATCTACTCGACAACGGAGGAATGCATGGAAGCGGTTCTCGAATTGCAGGTACTCGAACCCGTCGAGCTCAAGGAAGCCGGGTACGGACCGGAATGGGATCACCGTTCCCACGCGAGCCTGCTCCTGGGATGTCACCACAGCTCGATCAGCCTGCTCACCTGTCACTGACCGAGAGCGAGCGAAGCCCGGCGTACACCGGGCTTCGCTCGGTTCAGTCCGCCGGTTCGGGTTTCCCCGCGGAAGCCTCCCGCCGGCGAGTCCGAACCGCGCCGATCCACAACAGAACGGCCACCATCGAACTCGGCACGACGGTCAGATAGACCGGCCACGCGCGAAAACCCGATACCCAGAGCATCGCGGCCAGGCCGAGGGAGATCAGCGTCCAGGTCAGAGCGAGCGTGTTGCCGGTTCGCTTCCAGCGTGAGATGAGGGCGCCCATCCGTACTCCTTCCTCACCCCGCACATATCGGTCCACTCCCGGTGGTTACCCGTTCGCGCCCTTGTCAATCCACGAAATCGCGTCGAACTCAGCCGGCGGGGTAGCCGACGACCGGGGTGGCGCCGCCGCGGACGGCGACCAGCGCGCCGGGTGCGGGGAGGAGCGCGTGGCGGGCGAAGCCGGAATTCAGCGCGCCCGCCGGGTCCGTGGGCTGCGGCCAGTCGACGGGCAGGGTGGAGGCCGGTGAGCCATCGAGTTCTTGCCGGTGTACCACCAGCGCGCCGCCGGGAAGGACGCACAGGCGCAGATACGCCGTCGGTGTGGTGGCCTGTGCGCGCCGGTCCGGACAGGCGGCGAGGTCGACGGCCACCCCACCGTCCAAGGTGGCCTCGGTGACCTTTCCGTCCGTGGTGCGTTCCGCGACGGCCACGGGGCCGAGGGTGATCCGCTTCGACGCCTTGGGGTCCATTGTGGACACGACGGCGCCGTCGGCGGCGTCGAGAACGACGTCCGTGCCGGCGCCACTGGCCAGGCCGGCATAGCGCAGCGACAGGGACACGGTGCCGCCGTCGAGGGCGGAGTGCAGGTAGTAGTCCGCCTTCTCGTCGGAAGGTCGCGTCACCGGCAGGTTGTGTTCCCAGCGCTGCTTTCCGGTGCGTTCGTCGAGACCGAGCACACTGAGCCGGTCCGGGCACAACAGCGGCGCGAGGACGACGTCGCGGCCGCTCGCGGGCAGCGCGAAGGGGGAGACGCAGCCCGGAGGCGCGGTCCACGTCCAGAGTTCTTTTCCGGTGCGGAGGTCGAGCGCGTTGACGCGGAAGTTGTCGTCCCCCAGGTAAGTGATCGAGGGGAGCACCGTGTCGGTCGGGGCGAGGAGGTCGGCGCCGCTCACCTCTTCGATCAGTGCGTCCTGGACCGGTGCGCCCGTGAACGCGTCGAGGACCGTGAGGTGGTCACGGCCGGAACCGCCGTAGACGGCCAACAGCAGGAGCCTGTCCGGGGTGGGGACGAGCGCGCGGAGACGGGCGCCGCGCCGGGCGTAGGTCCAGCG
>NZ_JACBXD010000032.1 GCF_013870525.1 Amycolatopsis pittospori | reverse complement strand
CTGCTCGCGGTGCTGCTGGCCCGGTGGATGGTGCGGCCGCTGCACGAACTGGAGACCGGCGTGCAGGCGGTCACCGAGGGACACCGCGCGCAGGTGCCGGACAGGGCCGGGCCTCGCGAACTGCGCTCGCTGGCGACGTCGTTCAACCGGATGTCCGACGCCGTCGTCGAAGCGTCGGAACAACAGCGGCGGCTCGTCGCGGACGCGTCGCACCAGTTGCGGAATCCCATGGCCGCCTTGCGTTTGCGGGTCGATTCGCTCGCGCCCAGGATCGACGGCGAGGGTCAGCGGGCCTACCGCGCGACCGTCGCCGAGGTCGAACGGCTGGAGTCGTTGCTCGACGGGTTGCTGGCACTAGCACTCGCCGAAAGCGCGGCGACCCGGCTGGCCGCCGGGGAAGCCGGCGACGAACCGTGCGATCTTCCCGCCGTACTCGCGGAACGGGTCGACGCGTGGCGCCCGTCCGCCGACGACGCGGGGGTGAACCTCGCGGCGCCGGAAGGACACCACGTTCCGGTGACCGTGCGCTGCCCGGAAAGCGATCTCGCGCAGATCCTCGACGTGTTGCTGGACAACGCGGTGCACTACGCCGGCCGGGGCGCGACCATCACCGCCGGATACGAGACCGGCGACGGGACGGCCACGGTCATCGTGTCCGACAACGGACCCGGACTGTCCACACAGGACCGCGAGCGGGCGACCGAACGGTTCTGGCGGGCGGGCGGGGACGGCGCGCCGCGAGGAACCGGGCTCGGGCTCTCGATCGCGAACCAGCACGTGCTCGCGCGGGGCGGGAAACTGGAGCTGCGGCAAGCGGAGCCGCACGGCCTCGAAGTCCGCGTCGAACTTCCCCTCGCCGGGAGCGCGTCATGACCGTCACCAGGCGCACCGCGATCCTCGCCGGGCTCGCCACCCTCGCGGGTTGTTCGACGGCGGGCTACCAGGGACCGGAACGCGAGGTCCTGATCGCGGCGGGTGAGAGCGGCGGTTTCTACCTCGCCTTCGCCGAACTGCTGGCCGAACAGCTCAACCGGGCCGAACCACGGCTGCGCGCGACCGCCGTCGCGACCGAGGCCAGTGTCGAGAACCTGCGTCGCCTGCGGGACGGCCGGGCCGACCTCGGGCTCGTCCTCGGCGACGTCGCCGAATCCGCGTTCACCGGCGCGGAACCGTTCTCGGTGCCGATCGCGTTCTCCGCCATCGGCCGCGTCTACGAGAACTACCACCAGCTCGTGGTCCGCGCGGACGGCGGCGTGCGCTCGCTCGCCGACCTGGCCGGCCGTCCGGTGGCGATGGGCGCGAACGGGTCCGGCGTGGCGGTGTTCAGCACCCGGCTCTTCGCCCGCGCGGAAATCCCGGTGGCGGCGAAGAATCTCCTGCTCGGGGAAGCGATCAACGCGTTGGTGGCGCACGAGGTCGACGCGCTGTTCTGGTCGGGCGGGATCCCCACACCCGCACTGACCGAGCTGAACCGCACCACCGCGATCACGCTGCTGCCCCTCGACACGCACCTTCCGGCCCTGCGTGCGGGCTACGGCCCGGTGTACGACCAGGTCCACGTCCCTGCACAGGCCTATCAGGGAGTCGGCGAACTACGGACGATCGGTGTCGCGAACCTCCTGCTCGCGGCACCTTCGCTGCCGGAAGACGTCGCCGCCGCGGTGACCCGGGTGCTGGCCGGGCACGCCGCGGACCTCGTTCCCGCTCCCGCCGTCGGCACGCAGTTCCTCGACGTCCGGACACTGATCGGCACGGGCAAGGTCCCGCTGCACCCCGGAGCCGCCTCGGCCTACCGTGCCCTTCACGGGTGAGACCGGCTCCATCTCCAGGGTGATGCGTGTAGCACCGGAGCGCTGCCAGGGTCGGAAGCAGGCGGCCCACCCGGCCGCCCCGATCCGGAAGGACTCCAGCAGTGTCATCGAGACACACCAGGATGGTGCGGGGTTCGGCGCTCGTCGCGGGCCTGGCGCTCGTGGGCGGGCTCACCGCGACCACCCCCGCCGTCGCGGCGGAGCAGGTCGTACTCACCGCACCGGCCCTCACCGGCCAGTACGAGGTCGGCACCACCGACCTCCACCTCGTCGACTCCTCCCGCCCCGATCCGTGGAAACCGGAGCGGCGCCGGGAGGTCATGGCCACCGTCACCTATCCGGCGGACCGGTTCGCCGACGGTCCGCGCACCCCGTGGCTGAGTCCCGCCATGGGCGGCGTCATCGACCAGGTGCTGGCGGACGAGGGCTACCTCGGTCTCCCGGCCGGCACCATCGACTGGGCGTCGTCGAAACGCAGGGCCGAGACCGGTGTCCCCGTCGCCCACGGCGCTCCCAAGCCGGTGGTGCTCTTCTCGCCGGGCTTCGGCGGGCCTCGGGAGACGTACACGGCCCTCGTCGACGACCTGGCGAGCCGCGGCTACGTCGTCGTCTCGCTCTCGCACACCTACGAGAGCGCGGCCGTCGAATTCCCCGGCGGACGGCTCGAACCCGCGCTTCCGCCGGGTGAGGGTCCCGAGTTCATGAAGAAGGCGCTCGACGCGCGGGTCGGCGACAGCCGGTTCGTGCTCGACCAGCTCGCGAAGATCACCCGGGGTCAGAACCCGGACGCGGAGAACCGGCCGCTCCCCCGTGGTCTCGGCTGGTCGCTCGACCTGTCCCGGGTCGGCGCGTACGGGCATTCGTACGGCGGGTTCACCGCGGGCGAGACGATGGTCCACGACCGCCGTGTCGACGCCGGGATCAACCTGGACGGCGCGATGGCGACGGCGTTCGGCTATCCCCCGGGAAGTGCCTATGTCCCGGGTGAGGTCACGAAACGCGGTCTGGACCGGCCGTTCCTGTTGATGGGCGCCCAGGGCGTCGGCGAAAACGGCAAGCCACTGGAACACACCCACCGCCAGCCGGAATTCGACCGCAGCTGGGCGGATTTCTGGGTCAACCAGCGGGGCTGGAAGCGGGACCTGCTCCTGCGCGGCGGCAGTACGCATATGGCGTACAGCGATCTGCAGGTCGTCGTGCCGCAGCTCGGCGATCGAGTGGCACAGGAGAAGCGCGAGGCGGTCATCGGCACCATCGATCCGCGTCGTTCGCTTGCCGCGCAACGGGACTACGTCGGTGCGTTCTTCGATCTACACCTCCGAGGACGGGACAAGCACCTGTTCGACGGCGAGTCCCCGAGGTATCCGAACATCGACTTCATCGAGTGACCCGCGTGAAGGCCCCCTTCGATCGAACCGAGGGAAGGGGGCCTTCACGTGCGACCACTAGGTTGACAGGGTGACCGAGCCACGGAAACCGATCATCGAGATGCCGCTGCGGGTGCGCTACCACGAGTGCGACGGGCAGGGCATCGTCTTCAACGCGAACTACCTCGCCTACCTCGACATGGCCACCTTCGAGGTCGAACGGGCCCTCTTCGGCTCCCACGACGAGGCACTCGCCCACGGCGCCGACGTCGTGGTCGCCGAGTCGAACCTCCGCTACCGCGCACCCTGCCGCTACGACGACGAACTGGTCGTCTCCGCGTTCCTGAACCACCTCGGCACGACGTCGCTGATCATCGACTTCGAGATCCGCCGCGGCGGCATGGTCTGCACCGAGGCGACCAACCGCTACGTCTTCGTCGACCCGGAGACGCTGCGGAAGGCGGCGCCACCCGCGTCCGTGCGCGAGGCGTACGCCGCCTTCCTGCCGGTTCAGGAGGACTGAACGCCCGGCCTGCGGTCCTCGACGACGTAGCTCGCCCGCGTGCTGATCGGCGCGCCGGGCGTGTTCACGAACGGCACCACCCGGAAGTCGCTCCGCCAGCGCTGCCGGTTGACGTTGACCCGGACGTACCCGCGCTGGTTGTTGAAGAACTTCATGTGCGGGTTGGCCTTCAGCAGGTTCTCACCGGCCGGCGTCATGTCGGCGCCGTTGCCGCCGCTGGTGATCGACGTCCCGACGAACTCGCTCGCCACGGTGGGCGAACCCGGGTCGCCGAAGTCGCGCTTGAGGTCCCAGGCGTAGTTCTGGTGGCGGTCGCCGGTGATGACCACCAGGTTCCGCACACCCCGGTCCTGGGCCGCGGCCAGCACGCGGTCACGGTCGGCGACGTAGCCGTCCCACGGGTCGAGGTACACGTTGGTCGCGGCGCCCGCGTCGGTGTCGGTCTGCCCCATCGGCGCCTGGTTGCCCAGGATCTGCCACCGCGCGTGCGAGCGGGAAAAGCCGTCGAGCAGCCACTTCCGCTGCTCCGCGCCGAGCAAGGTGCGGTCGTCGTCGAACCGGTCGGTGCAGTTCGCGGACTGTCCGTCGCCGCACGGCTGGTCGTCGCGGTACTGGCGGGTGTCGAGCATGGTGAAGTCGGCCAGCGTGCCGTAGCTGAGGCGCCGGTGCAGACGCGCGTCCGGCCCCTTCGGCAGCTGCGCGATGCGGTACGGCAGGTGCTCGTACATCGCCTGGAACGCCTGGGCGCGGCGCTGGCGGAAGACGGCGGGGTCCTGGTCGGGCTCCTTGTCGGCCTGGGAAAGGTCGCCCGCCCAGTTGTTCTCCACCTCGTGGTCGTCGTTGACGTGGATCCACGGGAAGGCGGCGTGCGCGGCCATGAGCGGCGCTTCGGACTTGTAGAGCGCGTACTGCAGACGGTACCGGGCCAGGTCGAAGGTCTCGCCCTTGAACTGCGCCCCCACGGGCGTACCGCGTCCGACGCCGGTGACACCGCTTTCGTACAGGTAGTCGCCCAGGTGAACGACGAGGTCGAGGTCCTCGGCCGCCATGTGGTCGTACGCGGTGAAGTGCCCGGCCTCCCAGTTCTGGCAGGACGCGAACGCGAAGTTCAGCTCACGCGGCGAGGACCACGCGACCGGCGCCGTCCGCGTGCGGCCGACCGGTGAGATCTCGCCACCCGCGCGGAAGCGGTAGAAGTACTGGTGGTCCGGCGCGAGGCCGTGGATCTCGGGATGCACGGAGTGGCCGAGTTCCGGGGTGGCGACCACGGAACCGCGGCGGATCACACCTCGGAAGCGTTCGTCGACCGAGACCTCGTACTCGACGCGAACCGGTTTGCGCGGCATCCCGCCGAAGCCGTCGGCGTCGTAGGGCTGCGGCGCGAGCCGCGTCCAGAGCACGACACCGCCGGGCAACGGGTCGCCCGACGCGACACCGAGGGTGAACGGGTTACCGGAGCCGCTCGCGAGAGGCATCGCGCCGGCGGCGTTCCAGGCACCGGTCCCCAGCAGGACGGCGGCCGCGCCGGCGGAGCCATAACCGAGGAAGCGACGCCGCGACAGGGGGTGAGGGAGCGAAGGCATGAAGCCCTCCTGTGGTGGGATGGTCACGGGCGGCCTCATGCTCGTCCGCGTATATGGCCTCCCGGCCGCCCTCAGGCGAAGCGCCCGTGAACGAAAGACGATCAACCCTCGTGTTCCGCATCCTGTTCTACCGCCCCGAAATCCCGCCCAACACGGGTAACGCGATCCGCTTGACCGCGAACACCGGCTGCGAGCTCCACCTGGTGGAGCCCCTCGGTTTCACGCTGGAGGACAAGCAGCTGCGCCGGGCCGGGCTCGATTACCACGACCTCGCGCGGGTCCACGTCCACGCGGACCTCGACGCGGCGTGGGCTGCCCTGCTCCCCGCCCGGGTCTACGCGTTCAGCGCTTCGGCGACGCGGCTGCACACCGATGTCGCATATGCGCCCGGAGACGTGCTGATGTTCGGACCGGAGTCGGCGGGGTTGCCTCTTGAGGTGCAGGAGGCCTCTCAGGTCACCGACCGCGTACGGCTACCGATGCTGCCGACGAGCCGTTCTCTGAACCTGGCCAACACGGCGGCGATCAGCGTCTACGAGGCTTGGCGGCAGAACGGCTTCGCGACCCCCTGACCGCGTGGCCTGAGAGCGCCCGCTGCTGTACGGGGCATTGAGCCTCCCGCCGACTGACGTTGCGAAAGCCACTTTCGCAACGTTGAAGGTTGCGAAAGTGGCTTTCGCAACGTCCTGTTGCCCATGATCACGCACCGCGCCGCACCGCACCGGCCCCCGGACCCCGGCCCGCAAAGTAGTGAAGGCCTCCTTCCCTACGCTCAAGGTAGGGAAGGAGGCCTTCACGGACACGCGTGTAGGGAGCTAAGGCAGGCGTTGGCCTAGGAAGAGTGAAGCGGCGGCGCCGATCATCAGCACCAGCGTCCCGAGGATCACCCAAGGACGACTCGCGTCGGCGTCCTTCAGCTCGTAGCCGATCTGCTCGCCGAGGTCGTCGTAGACGCGTTTCAGCTCGTCCGCACTCGCCGCCTTGTAGAAGTCGCCGCCCGAAAGGCGCGCGATCTCCTCCAGCGATTCGTCGTCGACCTTCACGTCCTGCGGTTTGCCGTCGATGTCGACCGAACCGTGCGTCGTCCCGAACGAGATCGACGAGATCGGCACCTGAGCCTGCTTCGCCGCCTGCGCGGCGGTGTAGCCGCCTCGCGGTGCGTAGAGGTCGTCGGGGACCGTCTGCTTGCCGTCACTCATCAGGACGATCCGGGCGGGCGGCGGGCCTTCCGCGCCACCGACGATCGCCGAGAAGCTCTCGATCGACTGGAGCGCGGCGAAGATGCCTTCGCCGGTGGCCGTCGACTGCGCCAGCTTCAGGTTGTCGATCGCCTTCACGACGCCGCCGCGATCGGTGGTCGGCGCGACCAGCACGGTCGCCGTCCCCGCGAACGAGATCAGCCCGAGGTTGACCCCCGGCGTCATGTTCTGCGCGAACGACCGCGCCGACTCCTGTGCCGCCTTCAGCCGGGTCGGGGCGACGTCGGTCGCTTCCATGGACAGCGAGGTGTCGATCACCAGCATCACGGTCGCCCGGTTGCGGGGCACCTTCTGCTCGGCCGTCGGCCCGGCGAGCGCGACGGTGAGCACCAGCAGCGAGAGCACGATGAGGATGGCGGGCACATGCCGCACCCAGCCCTGGCTCTTCGGCGCGACCTTGTCCAGCAGTTCCAGGTTGGCGAACCGCATGGTGCGCCTGCGCCGCGCACGCTGGGAAAGCACATAGCCCACGGCCACCGCGGCGACCGCGAGCAGCAGCAGGAACCACCACGGCGAGGCGAATCCGGTCAGGCTCACGCGACACCCCCGGACCAGCGGCGCTTGCGGGCCACCACGAACCGGACCATGTCCGCGATCCAGTCCGAATCGGTGCGCAGGACCAGATGCGCGGCACCGGCCCGCCGCAGCGCGGCCGCGACCTCCTGCCGGTGCGCATGCGCCGCGGCGCCGAATTCCTTGCGCAGCAAGGCCGAAGCGTGCACTTCGCGCTGTTTCCCTGTCTCCGGGTCGGCCAGCACGACGGTGCCCACGTCGGGCAGGTCGATGTCGCGCGGGTCGAGGACTTCGATGGCGATGAGGTCGTGGTGCCCGCCGAGCGCGCGCAACGGACGCTGCCATTCGGTGTCGCCGAGGAAGTCGGAGATCACGACGGCGAGCCCGCGACGACGCGGCGGACGGCGCAGCTTCTCCAGCGACGCGGCCAGATCCCCGCGGACACCTTCCTCGGCACGCGGGGTCTCGGCGATCTTGCGGACCAGTCCCCGCGCGTGCGGAAGCCCGCCACGCGCCGGGATCCGCGTGATGCTGCCCGCCCCGTTCGAGACGAGCGCGCCGATCCGGTTGCCGCCACCACCGGTCAGGTGGGCGACGGCGGCCGTCGCGCAGACGACCAGATCGCGTTTCTCGCACAGCGCCGTACCGAAGTCGAGGCTCGCGGATACGTCCGCGACCAGCCACGTCTCCAGTTCGCGGTCGGCGACGGTCTCCCGGATGTGCGGGCTGGTCGTCCGCGCGGTGACCGCCCAGTCCATCCGGCGGACGTCGTCACCGGGCTGGTACGGCCGGGCCTCCCCCGGTTCCGAACCCGGCCCGGGGACGAGCCCGAGGTGGTTTCCCTGCAGCAGACCGTCGAGACGGCGGCGCACGTCGAGTTCGAGCGTGCGCAGGCCCGCCTCCATCCGCTCGCCGCGGAGTACCGGCGGAGCCCAGGAAGGACGTTCGCCCTTCTCGTTCTTCACGCTTCGTCCTTACCTGACGGGTGCGCCGGCCGGGACCGGGCCGCCCTGCCCGGCGCCGCCCTGCGGACGGGCCGAGACCTGCGGCAGCGGCACGGTCTGCAGCACCCGCGTGATGATGTGGTCGATGGGGACGCCGTCGGCGAGCGCGTCGTAGGACAGCACGAGCCGGTGCCGGAGCACGTCCGGGACGACGTCGACGACGTCCTGCGGCAGCACGTAGTCGCGGCCGCGGACCAGGGCGAGCGCCCGGGCGGCGGCGATGATGCCGAGGCTGGCACGCGGCGAGGCGCCGTAGGACACCCAGCCCGCGACATCGGCGAGGCCGTGGTCGTTCGGGGTGCGGGTGGTGAGCACGAGGCGGACGACGTAGTCGACCAGCGCGTGGTGCACGAACACCTGCGAGGCCACGCCCTGCAGCCGGACCAGTTCGCCCGGGCTCAGCACCTCTTGCGGGGTGGGCGCGGTGACGCCCATCCGGTAGATGATCTCCCGCTCTTCCTCGGCCGTCGGGTACTCGACGACGATCTTGAACAGGAACCGGTCCCGCTGCGCCTCGGGCAGCGGGTACACACCCTCGTTCTCGATCGGGTTCTGCGTGGCGAGCACGAGGAACGGGTCGGGCATCGGGAAGGTCTGGCCGCCGATCGACACATGCCGCTCGGCCATCACCTCGAGCATCGCCGACTGCACCTTCGCCGGCGCGCGGTTGATCTCGTCGGCGAGCACGAAGTTCGCGACCACCGGGCCGAGTTCGACGTCGAACCGCTCGGCGCCCTGACGGTAGATCCGGGTGCCGAGGATGTCGGCGGGGACCAGGTCCGGCGTGAACTGCACCCGCGAGAAGGATCCGCCGACCACTCGCGCGAAGGTTTCGACGGCGAGGGTCTTCGCGACACCGGGGACACCTTCGAGCAGGAGGTGGCCCCTCGCCAGCAGGCCGACCAGCATCCGCTCGACCAGCCTGTCCTGGCCGACGATGATCCGCTTGACCTCGAACACGGTCCGCTCCAGCAACTGGGCGTCCCGCGCCGGCGTTCCGGGCTGCTGCGCGCCATCGGCGTAGCCGGGCTCGGTCACTCGTGCCTCCTGTGTTCCCCGCTTGCGTTCTTGCGTCCGGCTGTGACCGTAGTGGTCATCGACACAGCCGTTCGTGACGGTAGCCAACCGGATCACCGGTATGACGGCTGTGAAGGGCGCCGTTCACGACAACCCCCTTGCCTTCCGGAACTCCACCAGGTCGTCCCAGGCCTGTCGCGGATGCATCGCCATCCGCTGCCGGACGAGGGCGAGGCGGTGCAGTCCGGCGCTCAGCCGGTCGCCCGTCAGCCCGTCGTCGAAGATCTCCAGCACCGTCGCGCAGAACAGCACGAAACAGCCGCTGTGCCAGCGCAGATCACCGATCGGCGCGGTGGCTTCGGTGGCTTCGGCGTCGTCAGCGTCGTCAGCGTCGTCCCGCACCAGCCGGGCGGCGAGTTCCGCCAGTTCCGGAGGCGTGTCCGTCTCGGGGATGCGGAGCAGGTCCGTGGTCAGCGCGACCAGTTCGGGCGACCGCTCCAAGGTGGCCGCGGTGGCGGTGAACGCGCGGGTCTTGCCCGCCATCGCCCCTTCGACGAGGCTGCGCGTGACGGTCTCCAGCGTCGGCTGGTAGATCTCGTTCGCGAGGTCGACCATCTCGACGACGCACCGCTTGAGATCCCGCGGCAACCCGCCCGACAGGCAGTGCGCGAGATGGCAGAACTGCTCGGAGATCCCCCGCAGCCGCAAGGCGATCCAAAGCCTGCTTTCGTCCAAAGTGAACGGTTCCAACCGCACCATCTCCGAGAACGCGCTGTCGAACGCGTCGCGGACGCCGAGCCCGCGCTGTTCGAAACCGAGCACCGCGTCGTCCGAAACGGACACGAAGAACAGGCAGCCCGGGACGTCGAAGACGCCCTTCACGTCGTTGATGAACTGGTGCGCCTTCTCGGGTTCCCCGATCTTGTCGAGTTCGTCGATGGCGATCACGACCCGCCCGGCGAGCTTCTCCACCTTCAGCCGCCAGGCCGCTTCCTCGGCGAATTCCCGGAACTTGTCGACGACCTCGGGGTGGGTGAGTTGCTGTTCGGCCCGCTGCGTGGACCACGTCCGGCCCGCTTCCCCCTTCAGCGGCATGCTGAGCTTCCCGGACCACCCGGTCGTGTAGGTCTGCAGGAACCGGATCCGGTCGAGTTGCTGTTCGGTGAGGCGTTTGAGGCCGACGACCCTCGCGGCCCGGCGGCGGCGCACCAGCCAGCGGACGACCGAGGCCGCGCCGGCCAGCACGCCGAACACCGTTCGCAGCAAGAACACCAGCAGCACGCCGAGGGCGATGAGCCGTCGCACCGGCTGTCCGTCCCATACCTGAGGCAGCGTCACGCGCCCGCCGACGACGTCAGACGCGAACGTGAGGAGGTCCTTTCCCGCCTGTATCGGCGTCCCGCCCCACAGCAGCCAGACGACCACGGCCGCCACGCCCGCGGCCATCAGGAGCGACGCCGACCGCCGGAGCACTCTCCCCAGCACGTGGCGCCGTCGCATCCGTCCGGTCACCGGCGACGAACCGTCCGAGATCTTCACCAGGACGGCCTTGCAGAGCAACGCGTGCAGATGGAGCACGAAATCCCGAGCTTCGTACGCGGCGGGCGCCGAGGCGACCACGACCAGCGGGTCTGCCTGATCCGAACGGCCGATCAGGCCCTTTTCGAGCGATCGGATCGCCGTGGTCTTCCCGGTCCCCCGATGGCCGGCCAGCGCGACGGCCACCGACTCGGCCCGGTCGACGATCCTGCGCAGCCGGTTCACCGCCGCTGTCCGGACGAGTCCTGCTCCGAGATCGTCCTCGCCGGGATCTTCGAACACGAGGTTCACCCGATCCCGGGTACGCCGGTTGTCCTTGATGTGGTCCCGGAGTTCCGGCAGGACGATCTCGCGCAGCGCGAAGTCCCACCTGTCGCCCAGTCCGATCAACTCGGGATGCGCCCACTCACCCGAGCGCTCCCACCCCTCCAAGGCGAACAGGCCGGGGATACGGCGGCCGATGGTCTGGACGGCCATCCCGATCACCGCGCCGAGTCCGAGCACGCCGATCAGCTGAAAGACCAGCGGCATGGCCGACCACGAAAGCTGGAGGATCCGGAGGTAGCCCACCAGGAGTGCGCCGGTCACGACGAACCACCCCGCTTCCCGCAGGGTCATCCGCCGGAACGGAAGCCGCCGGGAACGCTCGAACACCACCCCGGCCCGCTCGCGCTCCATGCGGATCCGCGCGAGCGCCGAAACACTGGTGAGGACGGCTTCACGGGCGTCGTCGACACGCAGGTTTTCCGCACGGAGCCCTACGATGATCTCCGGCTCGGTGAGTGCCTCGTCGAGTACGGCCTCCAGCGCGAGCAGCGACGACCACGTGTCGAAATCTTCGACGAACCCCGCACCGTCACGCAGGACGTCGGACTCGGATCCGTCCTCAGGCTGGTCGTCCACCCGCCTATGATGTCGAACCGCTCCGACGAGTTCCGAAGGACGTTACGAAAACCGGTCCAGATCCTCAGGCGTGTCGATGTCGTCGCTCTCGCCCGGTTCTTCGGGCACGTCGACGATCTCCAGCCCGCCCAGCGTCCGCCGCAACGACGCGTTCTCGACCTGCTCGGGCAACGCCGCCCGCAGTGCGTCGGCCTGCCACACGCCCAGCAGCCACTGCCGCTCACCCGAGGCGTCGACCAGCACAGCGCCCGCGGACGAGCCGAGCGCCGCGACCAGCCTGTCCACAGTGGATTTCCGGACCCCGGCGAGGTCACCGGCCAGCAGGACGACGATCTCCGCGTGGACCAGCTCCAGGCCTGCCGCCAGCGCGGCCACCGGCCCTGTTCCGGGCGAGGCTTCCCGCGTCCAGACGACGTCGCCGAAGCCCGGCCGTTCCGGGCCGACGACGATCACCGGGGAAGCATCGGCGAGAGCGGCCAAAGCCCGCGCCAGCAAGGGTTTCCCGCCGACAGGGAGCGCGGGCTTGTCCACACCGGACAGACGACGCGCGGCACCGCCCGCCAGTACGATCCCCGCGTAGGCCACGCCTAGCCGATCAGACGGGTCGCGTACGGCATGATGCCGCCGTAGCGCACCGGCGCGATCCGCACCCGCAGACCCGACTGCGGCGCCTCGACCATCTGCCCGTTCCCGAGGTACATCGCGACGTGGTGGATACCGCGCGCGCTGCCGCCCCAGAAGAGCATGTCGCCCCGCCGCATCTGCGAGAGCGGTACCTTCCGGCCGGCGTTGTACTGGTAGCCGCTGTAGTGCGGCAGCGACTTCACCCCGGCGAACGCGTAGATCATCAGCCCGGAGCAGTCGAAACCGATCTTCATGTAGTCGCCGTAGCGGTCCGCCGTGCCACCGTCGCGGATACCGCGGGTCGGGCCGGAGGTGTTGCCGCCACCCCAGGCGTACGGCAGACCCAGCTGCGACAACGCGCGCCGGACGACCGCTTCGACACTCGCCCCGGCGGGAGCCGACTGGACGGGCCTGCTGGACGGACGGCCACCGCCACCCTGACTGGGCTTCGACGCGGCGAGCGCCGCCTGACGAGCGCGTTCCTCGTCTTCGCGGGCCTTTTGCGCCTTCCAGTCCTCGTAGCGCTGTCGCTGCCCCTGCAGGCCGCTGACCTTCTGCTGCGCTTCGAAAAGCTGCTTCTCGACGCCCGCCTTGTCGGCTTCCAGCTTGTCGTTCTGCGCGGCCTGCGTGTCCTGCGCGTGCTGGGCGGCGCTCTGGGCGTTGTCGGCTTCGTGCTTGGCCGCGTCGGCAGCGCGCTTGCGCTCCTGCGCGATCTCCAGCTTCTTACGCGCCGTCGCGTCCTTGTTGGACTTCTCGGTCTGCGCGCGCTTCATCGTGTCGAGCGCGTTGAGCCTGCTCCCGCCGACGGCGTCGAGCAGCTGGGCGCGGCCGAGCAGTTCCTTGGGGCTGTTGGCGGTGAGATACGCCGACACCGAGCCGACGGTGCTGCCCTGCTGGAAGCTGGCGGCGGCGAACTTGTCCAGATCGGCGCGGGCTTTGTCGATGGTCGCCTGCGCGGCGTCGGATTCGGTGCGCGCGGACTGCGCCTCCCGGTCGGCCTGCGAGGCGGCGTCCTGCGCGGTGTCCGCGTCGACCCTCGCCTTGTTGGCCTCCTCCATCTTCAGCTCGACCTCGTCGTTGAGCTGAGAGAGCTTCGACTCGGCCTGGGCCAGCTGATTGGTGAGCCTGCCGACGTCGCCCGCCTTGGCGTTGGCGTCGGCCTTGCTCGAGTTGATTTCGGAGTCGCTGGGGTTCGGCGGGGGCGGCGGGACCGCGAGACCCGTGCCGGTCACCCCGAGCAACAGGACGACGCCGAGCGCGCCGATGGTCACGCCACGGCGGACGCCGGTCCCGGACCCGGTTTCACCACGCACGATCCGCCCACCTCCTGATCTTGAACAACGAGCTCACTGTGCCACTGCTGCAACAGCATTACCAGAAGCACCACCAGGAACTTACACACCGTAGGCACCATTTCCCCTCAACGGGGGACGAACAGACGAACGTTTCGTCACTCGAATGGCCGCAGGTCGATGAGACCTTCGCGACGCGCGTGTCGGCTTGCCTGACAAAAAGGACAGGCGTACTGTTTGAAGGGACGAACGAGGTGTGCCATCCCGCGTCCGGCCATACGGTGGGGGTGCGCGACACTCGCTCCGGGTCGACCCGAACGACCCGGAGACCACACCGAACTGACCCGCCACTGGAGTTAGAAGTGACTGCACCCGCCAGCAAGGACAGCTTCGGCGCCAAAGACACGCTGAAGGTGGGCGACGCCTCTTATGAGGTCTTCCGCCTGAACAAGGTCGAGGGCGCCGAGCGCCTTCCCTACAGCCTGAAGATCCTGCTCGAGAACCTGCTGCGGACCGAGGACGGCGCGAACATCACCGCCGACCACATCCGCGCGCTCGGCAACTGGGACGCGAGCGCCGATCCGTCGATCGAGATCCAGTTCACGCCCGCCCGCGTGATCATGCAGGACTTCACCGGCGTTCCCTGCGTCGTCGACCTCGCCACCATGCGCGAAGCGGTCACCGACCTCGGCGGCGACCCGGACAAGGTCAACCCGCTCGCCCCCGCCGAGCTGGTCATCGACCACTCGGTCATCATCGACGTCTTCGGCCGCGCCGACGCCTTCGAGCGCAACGTCGAGATCGAGTACGAGCGCAACCGCGAGCGCTACCAGTTCCTTCGCTGGGGCCAGGGCGCCTTCGACGAGTTCAAGGTCGTCCCGCCGGGCACCGGCATCGTGCACCAGGTCAACATCGAGCACCTCGCGCGTACGGTCATGGCCCGCAACGGCCAGGCCTACCCCGACTCCTGCGTCGGCACCGACTCGCACACCACCATGGTCAACGGCCTGGGCGTGCTGGGCTGGGGCGTCGGCGGCATCGAGGCCGAGGCCGCCATGCTGGGCCAGCCGGTCTCCATGCTCATCCCGCGCGTCGTGGGCTTCAAGCTCACCGGCGAGATCCCGACCGGCGTGACCGCCACCGACGTCGTGCTCACCATCACCGAGATGCTGCGCAAGCACGGTGTGGTCAGCAAGTTCGTCGAGTTCTACGGCGAGAGCGTCGGCGCGGTGCCGCTGGCCAACCGCGCCACCATCGGCAACATGAGCCCGGAATTCGGCTCCACCGCGGCGATCTTCCCGATCGACGACGAGACCGTCCGCTACCTCAAGCTCACCGGCCGCTCCCCCGAGCAGGTCGCGCTCGTCGAGGCCTACGCCAAGGAGCAGGGCCTCTGGCACGACCCGTCGCACGAGCCGGAGTACTCCGAGTACATCGAGCTGGACCTGTCGACGGTCGTCCCGTCGATCGCCGGCCCGAAGCGCCCGCAGGACCGCATCGAGCTGACCGACGCGAAGAACTCCTTCCGCAAGTCGATCCACGACTACGTCGGTGGCGAGCAGGCCCCGCACACCAACGTCGACGAAGCCGTCGAGGAGTCCTTCCCGGCCAGCGACCCGGCCGCCCTGTCCTTCAAGGACGAGGGCGCGGTCGACATCCAGTCGGCGGCGAACGGCCACAGCGGCCGCCCGACCAACCCGGTCAAGGTCAGCACCTCGGACCGCGGCGAGTTCATCCTCGACCACGGCGCCGTGGTGATCGCCTCGATCACCTCCTGCACCAACACCTCGAACCCGTCGGTCATGCTCGGCGCGGCACTGCTCGCGCGGAACGCGGTCGACAAGGGCCTCGCGGTCAAGCCGTGGGTCAAGACCTCGATGGCGCCGGGTTCGCAGGTCGTCACCGACTACTACGACAAGGCCGGCCTCTGGCCGTACCTGGAGAAGCTGGGCTACCACCTGGTCGGCTACGGCTGCACCACCTGCATCGGCAACTCGGGCCCGCTGTCGGACGAGATCTCCGCGGCGATCCAGGAGAACGACCTCACCGCGGTCTCGGTGCTCTCGGGCAACCGGAACTTCGAAGGCCGGATCAACCCCGACGTGAAGATGAACTACCTCGCGTCGCCGCCGCTGGTCATCGCGTACGCGCTCGCGGGCACGATGGACTTCGACTTCGAGAACCAGCCGCTCGGCCAGGACTCCGACGGCAACGACGTCTTCCTGAAGGACATCTGGCCGTCGGCCAAGGAGATCCAGGAGACCATCGACTACGCGATCACGCAGGAGATGTTCACCAAGGACTACGCCGACGTCTTCGACGGTGGCGAGCGGTGGAAGTCCCTGCCGACCCCCGAGGGCAAGACCTTCGACTGGGACGCGGAGTCGACCTACGTCCGGAAGCCCCCGTACTTCGACGGCATGAAGGCGGAGCCGTCCGCGGTCACCGACATCTCCGGCGCGCGCGTGCTGGCGAAGCTGGGCGACTCGGTCACCACCGACCACATCTCCCCCGCCGGCGCGATCAAGCCGGGCACCCCGGCCGCGCAGTACCTGACCGAGCACGGCGTGGAGAAGAAGGACTTCAACTCCTACGGCTCGCGTCGCGGTAACCACGAGGTCATGATCCGCGGCACCTTCGCGAACATCCGGCTGCGCAACCAGCTGCTGGACGACGTGCAGGGCGGCTACACCCGCGACTTCACCCAGGACGACGCCCCGCAGGCGTTCATCTACGACGCGGCGCAGAACTACGCGGCGCAGGACATCCCGCTGGTCGTCCTGGGCGGCAAGGAGTACGGCTCCGGTTCGTCGCGTGACTGGGCCGCCAAGGGCACCCGCCTGCTGGGCGTGCGCGCGGTGATCACCGAGTCGTTCGAGCGGATCCACCGGTCGAACCTGATCGGCATGGGCGTCATCCCGCTGCAGTTCCCGGCGGGCGAGTCGGCCTCGTCGCTCGGCCTCGACGGCACCGAGACGTTCGACATCTCGGGCATCACCAAGCTGAACGACGGCGAGACCCCGCGTACGGTCCACGTCACCGCGACGAAGACCGACGGCACCAAGGTGGAGTTCGACGCGGACGTCCGCATCGACACCCCGGGTGAGGCGGACTACTACCGCAACGGCGGCATCCTGCAGTACGTGCTGCGGAAGATGACGCAGGCGTAAGCACTTCGCGCGCCGAAGGCCCCTTTCCCCGCACTTTGGGGAAAGGGGCCTTTCGCTTCCGGTGGGCTTCGGTTCCTGTGGTCGTGAGTGGCGATAAGGGCTCTATTGAGGGGTAAGGCAAAGGTGTCGTGTCGGGTGCCGAGTCCGTGAAGGCCTCCTTGAGGGACTCTGGGTCCCTCAAGGAGGCCTTCACGGACCGGTGATCAGCGGAGTGAAGGGGACTTTCCACTCGTACAGTGAGGGGCAAGGCACCTTCGACGCGGGTCTGCGGTCCTCGTGGGCGGCGGAGTCCCCGGGTGTTGCGAAAGCCACTTTCGCAACGTTGAAGGTTGCGAAAGTGGCTTTCGCAACACCCGAGGCCGGCGTGCGGGCGACCGACAGAACACGCCACCTTCGCCTTTCTGCTCAATAACCCGTATCGCCACTCACGACCACTCCGGGCCGAGTCGGTACTTTCGCGTGACTGGGTGGACGTCACGCGTGATCAGACGGACGACACGCGGCGACGGCCGAGCCGGAATCGCCTCACGACCCCCTCGCGTCAGCGCAACTCCTCCCCACTCTCGGTACCGTGGCGTATGACCCGCGGACGGATCCCAGTCGAGAACGGCGAGCTCGCGTACGAGATCCGGGGCGAGGGCGCTCCAGTGATCCTGCTCCACGGCGGGATCATCGACTCCCGCATGTGGGACGCCGAAATGACGGCGCTGGAGAACGCGTACACCGCCATCCGCTACGACGCCCGCGGACACGGCGAATCGTCCACGCCCACCGAGCGTTTCAGGCACTACGACGACCTCCGCACGTTGATGACCAGGCTCAGCCTCCCCCGCGCCTCACTGGTCGGCCTGTCCGGTGGCGGGCGGATCGCGGTCGACTTCGCACTGACCTATCCGGACCTCGTCGAGGACCTGGTCCTCGTGGCTGCGGGTCTCAGCGCGATGGAGATGACGGATCCCTTCGTCGTGGAACAGAACAGAAAGCTCCAAGAGGCGGGTTCCGCCGGCGACTTGACCGCCGCCATCGAGTGCATTCTGCGGATGTGGGCCGACGGCCCCCGGCGGGCACCCGACGAGGTCGATCAGGACGTCCGGCGGCTGTGCCAGGAGCTGTACACGCACACGGTCACGCGACACGGGCTCACCGGCTTCACGCTGATGGACGAACTGCGGGCCATCGAACGAGCCGGTGAGCTGACTCCCCGTACGCTGACGCTCGTGGGTGAGCTCGACGCCTCGGACATCCACCGCGTCGCCGACCTGGTCGACGGCGGGGCACGCGACGCCCGGAAACTCGTCGTCCCCGGGGTCGCGCATATGATCAATCTGGAGAAGCCCGCCGAGTTCTCCCGGATATTGCTCGATTTCCTGGCCGGCTAGGCCGTCTCGCGCTCTTCCTGCTCCGAGCAGTCGTCGCGGTTCTCCGGGCGGCGGTCCATGACGTGACCGAGCGGGCGCAACAGCACGTTGACCCCGACGATCACCCCGGTGCCCGCGAGCGCGACACTGTAAAGTCCCGCTCCCGCAAGGGATCCGACGGCCGCGGAGCACCAGAGGGTGGCGGCGGTGTTGAGGCCGCGCACGTTCAGGCCGTCGCGCAGGATCACGCCGGCACCGAGGAATCCGATCCCGGAGACGATCTGGGCGGCCACTCGCGTCGGGTCGGCGTCACCGCTGCTGTTCAGCCCGCCGAAACCGTGGGCGGACAACAGGACGAACAGGGTGGCGCCGACGGCGACGAGGGCGTTGGTGCGGAGTCCGGCCATCCTGGCGCGGTACTGACGCTCGATGCCGATGACAGCGCCCAAGCCGACGCCGGTGCCGACCCTGAGCAGCATTTCGAAGGTGTTCATGATTCCGGCTCTTTTCTGGCGTGCGTACACAAAGCCAGACAGGGAAAGGAGACCGGAGAGGTCAGCGCACCGCGCACACGGGTGAACGGCGACCGCTTCCGGTCGGTCCAGAACTGTCTTCCGGCATGTGCCGCTCACCTCGCTTTCGTACTCGATCGGTGTTGATCAACCTTCGGAAGGTACCACGCCGATCAAGGCTTCCGGCTCGCCGCGGCGTGACCGCCTTCTGTGTTCTTGGACATGTCGACCGCGGTCCCGCCCGGGCCGAACGCCTCGCGGATCGTGTCGCGCAGCCAGCGTTGCGCGGGATCCGCGTCGAGCCGGGAATGCCACAGCATGCGGACCTCGACCGGCGGAAGCTGGGCGGGGACCGGGAACCAGCGGATCCCGAGCGACCGGCCGTACTGCTCGGCGAGACGCTGCGGGACGAGTCCGACGTAGTCGCTCGACGCGACCAGGAACGCGCACACGGCGGACGTGGGGACCACGGCCGCGACCCGGCGCTGGAGGCCGGCCGCTTCCAAGACGTCGTCGAGCGGACCACGGGCACGGCCCCGCCGCGACGCGGAAACGTGGGGATGCCGGCAGAGCTGGGCCAGCGTCGGCCTGCGCGTCTTCCCCAGCGGGTTGTCGGCACGGACGATCGCGACCACTCGTTCGCGGTACAGCTGCACGGAGCGGATGTCGGGCGCGGGCATGTCCCCCGCTCCGATGTCCAGATCGACCGACCCGTCGCGCAGGGCTTCGGCGCTCTCGCTGCCTTCCGCGACGAAGCGCAGGACCACACCCGGCGCGACGGCGGCCGTCGCTTCGACAGCGGCGGTCGCCAACGTCGCGGCGACGCCGTCGTTGATGCGGATCGTGAAGGTGCGTTCGAGGTCGCCGATCGCGAGGTCGCGGTCGGCACTGATCAACGCCGACGCTTCGTCGAGCAGCGAGCGCACGCGCGGCGCGGTCCGGAGCGCGAACGGCGTCGGAGCCATCCCCCGGCCGGCGCGCACCAGGATCGGGTCGCCCATCGCGCGCCGCAGCCTGCCCAGCGCCCGGCTCGTCGCCGGGATCGAGAGATTCAGGCGTTCCGACGCCGTCGTGACGCTGCCGTCCCGCAAAAGCGCGTCGAACACTCGCAGAAGGTTCAGGTCCAGCTGGTCGGGCATAGTTGCATCGTACGCAACTAGTCCTTGCCAAAGTTGCGTGGCACGAATACATCCCTGGTCCCTAGCGTTGCGGACATGCCACTCCGAGTTGAAATCCGCGAAGACCCGGCGGGTGCCGCGAGCCGCCGCCCGGTCTCCCAGCGCGGCCTGCTCGCGCTCATGTGCGCCTGCGTCGTCCTCGTCGTCGGAATGGTCGCCGCGATCAACCTCGCCGTCCCGATGCTGGCCGCGAGCACGCTGCGTCCGTCCGCGTCGGCGCTGATCTGGATCGTCGACACCTACGTCGTCTTCTTCGCCTGCCTGGTGATCCCCGGCGGCGCGGCGGGCGACCGCTTCGGCCGCAAAGGGGTGCTGATCATCGGGCTGGTGTTGTTCGCGATCGGCGCCCTGCTGTCGACGGTCGCGCCGAACGTGCCGTTCCTCCTGGCCGGCCGGGCGATCACCGGGGTCGGCGCCGCCGCCGTGCTGCCCAATACGCTCGCCGTCCTGCTGCACGCGGTGCCCGCCGAACGCAAGGGCGTGACGATCGCGACCTGGGCGTCGATGACCGGGATCGGCGGTGTCGTCGGGAACGTCGGCGGCGGCGCGGTCCTGTCCGGCGGGTCGTGGCGCTGGCTGTTCGCGGCCGCGGTCCCGGTCTCCCTGATCCTCGCCGCGCTCGTCGCCCGGATCACGCCGGTGTCGGCACGGCACGACCGCAAGGTCGACGTTCCCGGGGCTTTGCTGCTCGTCGGCGCCTCGGTCGCGCTGCTGGTCGGCATCGTGGAGGGTCCGGAAGCGGGCTGGAGCAGCCCGCTCGTGCTGACGGGATTCGCTTGCGCCGCCGTGCTGTTCGCCGTGTGGACGCTCGTGGAACTGAAGGTCGGACACCCCCTGCTCGATCCGCGGCTGTTCCGCGTCCCGGCACTGCGCAGCGCCTCCCTCGGGATGACCGCGATCTTCTTCGGGATGTTCGCGCTCTTCTACGTCAACGCGTCGTTCCTGCAGTACGGCAAGGGATTCAGCGTCCTGATGACCGGACTCGGCATCATCCCGCTGACCATTCCCGTCATCCTCGGCGCACGCCACGTCGGGCGGCTGGTCGCGCGCATCGGGCTCGACGCCACCGTCGCCATCGCGTTCGTCTTCGTCGGCTGCGGCCTGATCGGACTGTCCACAAGCGACACCCAGACGCCGTATGCCGCCTACGCGGCCTGGCTCGTCGTGACCGGGATCGGTGTCACGCTGGCCCTGCCGGCGTTGTCCGCCGCCATCTCCGGCTCGCTTCCGCCTGCCCAAGCGGGCGTCGGCGCCGGCCTGCAGGCGACCACCCGCGAATTCGGGAGCGCGCTCGGGGTCGCGGTCATCGGCACCGTCCTCACCGGACGGTTCGTCGCGGCACTCCCGCCGGACATCCGCGCGGAGCACGATCCGCACACCGTGGCGCAGGCCCTCATCGCCGCGCCCGGCCGGTCCCCCGAGGTCATCGCCGCGTTCGTGTCCGGCACGGAGACCGCTCTGCGGGTGATGGGCGTGAGCGTGCTCGTCCTCGGTGCGCTCGTCGTCCTGCAGGCGCGCCTTTCCCGCACCACCCCATCTTCCCGCGGCAAGAAGCCGCGGGAGTCGTAAAGGAGCGTTTCCATGCGTATTTTCGTCACCGGAGCCACCGGCTGGATCGGCTCCGCCGTCGTGGACGAGCTGCTCGAAGCCGGGCACGAGGTCACCGGTCTCGCCCGGTCGGCCGCGTCGGCCACCACACTGGAGGGCAATGGAGCCCTCGTCCACCGCGGCGACCTCGACGATCTCGACGGCATCCGCGTCGCCGCCGACAGGGCCGACGGCGTGATCCACCTGGCAAACAAGCACGACTGGGCGAACCCGGCCGAATCCAACCGCGCCGAACGGGCCGCGGTCGGAGCCATCGCCGAAACGCTCGCCGGTTCGGGCCGCCCGTTCGTGCTGGCCGCTGGTCTGTCCACGCTGGCGACGGGCCGTCCCGCCACCGAGGCGGATCTGTCGCCGGCGGTCGGACCCGATTCGCATCGTGGTGGCAGCGAAAACCTCGCACTCGAGTACGCGGAGAAGGGCGTCCGGATCATCAGTGCCCGTTTCGCCCCGTCGGTGCACGGCGTCGGCGACCACGGCTTCGTCGCCTCCGTCGTGGCGGCAGCGCGCAAGCACGGCGTCTCCGGCTACGTCGGTGACGGCACCGCGGCTTGGGCGGCGGTGCACCGCACGGACGCGGCCCACCTGGTCCGGTTGGGACTAGAAGGCGCGCCCACCGGTTCGCTGCTCCACATCGTCGACGAGGAAGCCGTCACGACCCGCGAAATCGCCGAAGCCGTCGGGCGCACCCTCGGAGTCCCGGTGGCGTCGATCGCCCCCGAGAAGGCGGCCGAGCACTTCGGTTTCGTCGGCAGGTTCTTCGGCTTGGACATGTCCGCTTCGAGCGCGCGCACCCGCGACCTCCTCGCATGGACGCCGTCCGGACCCACGCTGGCCGAAGACATCGAAGCCGGCGCCTACGCCTGAAAGGAAACACCATGTCCGAAGTGACCGCCTTCATGCTCGTGAAGACGACACCCGAATGGCTCGGCCTGACCGTCGGGCAACGCGTGGAAACCTTCAAGACCGAGATCCTCCCCGCGATCGAGAGCAAGGTGAAGGGAGTCCGGTCCCGGTTCTACGACACCGAGTTCTACTCCGCGCGGGTGACCGACGTGTGGGTGTGGGAGGCCGACGACCACCACTCGTACCAGCTTCTGATCGAAGCCTTGCGTGAGACGTCCTTCTGGGACAAGTACTTCGAGGTCGTCGATCTCTTGGTCGGTGTGGAGAACGCGTACGCCACGAACTACGGCTTGGACACCTACGCGTCCGTGGACGTGTGAGCGGAGGAGGATGCCCTCAATAGGCGGGAACCTCTCCGGTCCGCGCGTTCCCCACGCTCGACTTTCTCAAGCCGATCGACCAATCGCGCCCCTGATCGAAGGTCTGCTCGAACTTCTCGAACGAGCAACCCGAGGTGAACCTGCGCCCGGCGGCGTCCCAGCCGGAGCCGGTCTTGAAATAGACCCGGTAGTCGCCCGATATCCCGGTGATCGTCGCGGAGGCACCGGCGTGCACGTAGATCATCACCTGCGGTTTCGACGGCTCACCGTTCACGACGGAGACCGCGACATCGGACGAGTCGTCGTTGGCGATCTGCAGCCTGCGCTGTCCGCGAGGACCGGACCGTTCGACGATCTTCCCGTTGGGCGGACGGGAAGTCGGCGGAGCGGGCGGAGGCGCGGGGGTCTCAGGGGCCGCCGGGAGGAACCCGCCGACCACGAACTTTTTCGCGGCGAGGGCGGCGATCGCCTTGCGCAGGGCGCTGTCCTTGTTCGCCAGCCTGTCGACGGTGTCGTACACCAGCTCGGCGATCGGCCTCTCGGGGACTTTGATTCCGCAGCTGTCGGTCCCCACCGCGGTGGGGACCGGGTCCGGCGAGGTCAGCCAGCGTCCTTCCGCCGCCAGGCCTTCACGGAGGTTCCGGTGCTCCTGCACGATTTCCGGCGGCGGCACCAGCTCGCCGAGGCTCCGGGTCCGGTCTTCCAGGAGCGCGCCGAGTCCGGACTTCGCGGCTCTCAGATCCGCCGATGTCTTCGCGGTCAGTACGCGGTCGGTCGGCGCCCGCGCCGCGACGTCCAGCTCGGTGAGCGCGCGCTGGTAGCCGGCGGCGGAAAGCGCGATCGGGGAGACCGGGGCGGAGCCAGGTACACCGGTGGCCTCGACCGGGCCGTAGCCGGTGTCCTGGTTACCCACCCAGATCACCGAAACAAGGGCGAGTATCGCCGCCCCGGCCAGTGCCAGGCATCCGGCGTCAGCCGCTCTCGTCCGGTTCATCCGGCCTCCCCGACGGGAAACCTAAAGCCAGGTGCCCGGGACCGGTCCCCGGAACGCCACGAAGGCCACCTTCGAGACGATCGACGTCTCGGAGGTGGCCTTCGCGGCTAGGCGCCGGGGATCAGGGCGCGGCGGATTCGAACGGCTGGACGTTCGGCTGGAACACCTGACCGTTGGCCGGAACCTTCAGGTCGATCAGGTAGTCGGCCGTCACCTTGTCCACGCCGAGCGAGTCACCCAGGATGCAGTGCCCGAACGCGTCGACCGAGAGCAGGCGGGCGTTGCCCAGCTGGTCGGCCATGCGCTTCGAGAACAGGTACTGGGTCGCCGGGTCGTAGTAGTTGCCCACGACCAGCACCGGGGTGTCGGTCTTGGCCTGCCACGGGCCGCGGAAGACGTCCGGCTTCTTGACCGGCCACACCGGGCAAGCCGCGACGTCGGAGAAGGCCTGGTAGCGACCGAAAGTGGGCGATTCGTTCTCCCACTTCGCGGCGATCTCGGGCACCTTCTCCTGCTTGATCGTGATCTTCTTGTCCGAGCAGTTCACGCCGAAGTAGGAGTCGTCGGCCGTGTACGGGCTGTCCGGCTCGACATCCGCCCGCCCACTCGCGCCAGACCGCAGCACCTTCAGCTCGAAGGCCTGGGCCGTCTGCGTCTGCGCCGCCGGCGGATGGATCACGTTGTAGAACGCCTGCAGGTCGTCGGCCAGCGCCGGGAACCTGAGCGGCGAATACAGCGTCCCGGCCACCGCTTCGGTGAAGTCGTTGATACCGTAGGTGCTCCCGTCCGGCAGCTTGATCGGCTGCTGGCGCAGGTAGCCGCGGATCTCGTCGAACTTCTCTCGCGGTGTGCCCGGACTGAACGAGCACTTCTGCCCGACCTGCGCACACTTGCGGAGGAAAGCGTCCAGCGCGATCTCGAACCCGCGAGCGCGTTCCCGGTCGTACTGCACGCCGTCGCTGGTGCGCAGCGCCGGATCGACATTGCCGTCGACGACGATCGCCCGGCTCTGCTTCGGGAACATGCCGGTGTACGTCGACCCGATCAGGGTCCCGTACGAGAAGCCGACGAAGGTCAGCTTCTGGTCCCCGACAGCCGCCCGCATCTTGTCGAGGTCACGCACGACGTCCTTGGTGGACATGTGGTTCAGCAGCGCGCCGGCGTTGTTCTTGCAGAACTGGCCATAGTCCCGGTAGGCGGCGAGCGTGCTGGAGATCTCCTGCCGCGAGATCGGAACGAGGACCTGCGCGCCGAAGACGTCTTCCGCGTCTTCCTGCGTGGTGAAGCATTTGAGCGGGTTGCTGGCGCCTACGCCGCGCGGATCGAATCCGATCAGGTCGAACCGGTCCAGCACCTGCGGCTGGAAGTAGCTCGTCGCGACGATCGGCATCCGGAACCCGGAGCCGCCGGGGCCACCAGGGTTGAGGAACAGCGAGCCGATCTTCTTGTCGGGGGTCTTCGCCGCCCTCTTCAGCATCGCGATGTCGACGGTGCCGAGGGCCGCGTTGTCGTGGTCGATCGGCACGCGATACCGAGCGCAGCTGTAGAACTTCGCCTGGTCGGCGGGAACACCGACGATCTGGCTCGCCGTGCAGGCACCCCACTGCACCGGTGGCGTCGCACCGACCTGGGCGGCCGGCGGACCCGCCTCCTGCGCGGCCACCGCCGTTCCCGGCATCCCGGTCAACGCGGCGCCCGCCACGAGTGCCCCTACCAGTGCGAGTCCGCGCACCGGCTTCCTTGTGGAACTCGGCAAAGCAACTCCTCCCTCGGCTGGCGACGTGCCTGGACACGTCGCTCGGCGCGCCGCCGACGTCACGGCGCGTAACACCCAGCGAGCCTCGCACAAGCCGGTAACCCAGTCACCGTCCGAAAGGATGGTACGAACCTATCGTGTGGTGGGCTTTAACTCGAAAATCGGTAACACACGGCGAGCGGCCTTCTCTTCCATGGAGTAGCCCGGCCAGAACTCCAGGAGCAGCTTCCACATCGCGTCGTACTCGTCCCCGAGCAGTTCCCTGGCCAGCACCGGAATCTCCTTGCCCGCCAGCGCGACGACCGCCTCGGGCTCGGCACGCAGGTTGTACGTCCACGCGGGATCGTTCGGCCTCCCCCAATTGGAGCCGACGAGCACGAAGTCCCCGTCGTGGGGGAAATACAGGAGATTGGTGCTCCGGGGCAAGCCGCTCTTACGCCCGATCGTGGTCAGCCGCAGGGAAGGGAGCCCGGCCAGCGCGACCAGGCTCACCTTTCCCTTGAACAGCCGGTGGAGTTTCTTGTCCACCCAGATGATCCCGCCCGCGAGCTCCATGAGCCACGGTTTCGTGCCGAGCGCGCGGGCGAGGAGCGTAAGAGGGTTAGCCACGTACGGATCTTGCCAGGCTCACCCCGAACCGCGACCGCGAGTCCGTCCACCATTTCTCCACCGCGAATCCGGCGTCGGCCAGTTCGGCGGCGATCCCTTCCCGCCGGAATTTCGCGGAGATCTCGGTGCGCACGTATTCCCCCTCCGCGAACTTCACCCGCAGATCCGCGCCCGGGATCTCGACGGTCATCGCCTCACGGGCACGAAGTCGCATTTCGATCCATTCGTTCTCCTCGTCCCAATGCGAGACGTGGTCGAAGGCGGCCGGGTCGAAGTTCGCGCCGAGACCGTTGTTGATCACGTGCAGGACGTTGCGGTTGAAGTCGGCGGTGACCCCGGCCGCGTCGTCATACGCCGCCTCCAGCGTTTCCCGGTCCTTCACCAGGTCCGTCCCGATGAGCAGCCACTCCCCCTCGTCGAGCACCTCGCGCACCGAACGCAGGAAGGTGGCCCGCTCGGCGGGCAGGAAGTTGCCGATCGTCCCGCCGAGGAACACCACGAGCCGCGGCCGGTCACCCGGCAGCAGGTCCAGGTGCTGGGTGAAGTCGCCGACCACACCGCGGACCTCCAGGGCCGGGTAGTCCGCGGTGATCGCTTCCGCGGCTTCGGCGAGCGCGGTTTCGGAGACGTCGAGCGGCACGAACTCCTTCAGCGTGCCGTGACCCGAGAGCGCGTCGAGCAGCAGCCGGGTCTTCTCACTCGACCCGGAACCGAGCTCGACGAGCGTGTGCGCACCGGAGCTTTCCGCGATCTCGCCGCCGCGCGCGGCGAGCACCTCCCGTTCGCTCCGGGTCGGGTAGTACTCGGGCAACGCGGTGATCCGCTCGAACAGTTCACTGCCGCGCGCGTCGTAGAACCACTTGGGCGGCAACCACTTCTGGTCCGTTTCCAGGCCGGCACGGACATCCGCGCGCAGCTGCTCGGTGATATCCGATTCACTGCGGTGTACGTCGAGGTCCACTTCGGTCATCGTGGCTCAGGGCTCCGATCGGCTTCGAGGGTGATGTTCTCTTCGAGGGCGAGGATCTCCACACCGTCCGCGGTGATCCGGACGGCGTGGCGTTCGGGAACGGGGGTCCACCCCGGACCGTCGTCGCACGGTTCGGAGGCGACGACGACGCCGTCACCGATGTCCCGATACGACAGGGCGTGCGTCCACGCGGTGCCGATCAGCGTCCGGCCGTCGGTCAGCAGGAGGTTGAGCCGCGAACCCGGCCCCGCCTCCTCGACGACGCCGGTCAGCCACGTGACGGCCGCGAGCGGGTCTTCACCCGCTTCGAGCCGATCGCGCAGCAACGCCCACAGCAGCACCGAGTCCGTGGTCGCCTCCAAGGTGAGGAGACGGGTGATCGGCAGTTTCGCGGCCAGCTCGGCCATCGAATCGGGCCAGCCCTTCACCAACCCGTTGTGGCTGAAGAGGAACCGGCCGCCGGTGAACGGCGCGTTCGCCGCTTCGACCACCGGCATCCCGGTCGTGCCGTTGCGGACCGCCGCCATGAAGGCGTGCGTCCGCACCGACCCGGCCAGCGCGGGCAGATCCCCGTCCGTCCACAAGGGAGCGGACCGGCGAAGCCGCACGGGGTCGGGATCGTCGGCGTACCAGCCGAGGCCGTATCCGTCCGCGTTGACCGATCCTCCACCCCGCATGTCGGCCGGGGCGTAGGACTGCACGAGCAGGGAATGCGGGGCATGGAAGAGCAGCTCGGCGGGCGAACGCGGCGCGCCGAGATACGCGAGGTGACGGCACATGCCGCTCAGCCCACCTCGCCCGGTCGCGCGTCCCGGGCACAGCGGAACCCGGAGAAGATCTGCCGCCGGATCGGGTGATCCCAGTTGCGGAACGTGCCGCGAATGGCCGCCGTGTCCGTGCCGAACGAGCCGCCACGCAGGATCCGGTAGTCGCCACCGAAGAACACGTCGGAGTACTCCTTGTACGGGAACGCGGAGAACCCCGGGTATGCCTCGAATCCGCTACTGGTCCACTCCCAGACGTCGCCGATCAGCTGGTGCACGCCCAGCGGGGACGCCCCGGCCGGGTACGCCCCGACCTCCGCCGGCCGCAGGTGCCGCTGGCCGAGATTGGCGTGCTCCGGCGTGGGTTCCTGGTCACCCCAAGGAAACCGGCGCGAACGACCGGTCGCCGGATCGAACCGGGCGGCCTTCTCCCATTCCCGTTCCGTCGGCAGGCGCCTGCCCGCCCAGGCCGCGTACGCCTCGGCCTCGTAGAACGAAACGTGGACGACCGGCTCGGCCATGGAAATCTTCTCGTAGACGCCGAACCGCGTGCGCCACCAGCCGTCCTGCTCACGCTTCCAGAATCGCGGCGCGTCGATGCCGTGCTCGCTGCGGTACGCCCAGCCTCGCTCGCTCCACCACTTCGGGTCCTGGTAACCCCCGGAGTCGAGGAACTCGGCGTACGCCCCGCAGGTGACGGGCGCGGTGTCGATGAAGAACGCCTCGACGGCGACCTCGTGCGCCGGGCGCTCGTTGTCCAGCGCCCACGGTTCCGCCGAGGTTCCCATGGTGAAGACGCCGCCGGGCACGAAGACCTCGGCGGGCAGCCGCCCGGACCGCGACGACGGCGGTGCGGGCGCGTGCAGCACCGGATCACCCTTGCGGAGCTGGTGCGTGGCCAGCATCGTCTCGTCGTGCTGCTGCTCGTGCTGGGTGATCATGCCGAAGGCGAAGGCGTCCTCGGTGAGGCGCCTGCCTTGCAGCGGAACGTTTTCCAAGATGTCGAAGGACTTCTCCCGGACCTGACGGACGTACTTGCGGGTCTCGTCGGGGCCCAGCAGCGGCAGCTCCGGACGATCCGCACGGGCGTGCTGGAACGCGTCGTAGATGTCGTCGATGTCCGGACGCAGCGCCTCGCGGCCGCCGACGTCGCGGACCAGCCAGAGTTCCTCCTGGCTGCCGATATGCGCCAGATCCCAGACCAGCGGCGACATCAGTTTCGAATGCTGGCGGATCAGGTCTTCGTCGTCGACCGCGTCTGTCAGCGCGACACTGCGCTCGCGGGCCCTGGTGAGCGCTTCGGCCGCGTGGGCCCGCAGGTCTTGCGGGCTCAGCGCGCGAAGCGGGTTGGTCTCGGTGCTTTCCACGCTCATGACTGGTGGCTCCTCGAACCGTGCACGAGGGACTGCACACCCTCGCTGATCTCCGTGATCTTCTCCGGCGGCAGACCGGTCATGCCGAGTTCGGCGCAGCCGAGGTCCACCACCTCGCTCGCGACGTCGGCGACCGCCCGGTCGGCCAGGCCGAACCGGGCCGCGCACTCCCACCTGCCCTGTACCGGTTCGCACAGTTCGAGCACCTTGTCCACTGTGGATGGACGCGCGAGCAGCGCGGTCAGCAGGGCCACCGGATGCAGCCACCTGGCGGCCGGCTGGGCGTCCAGGTAGCGGATCTCCAGGTACCCCTGTGGACGAACCGGCGTGAAGAAGGTCGTCAGGTGGTAGGCCAGGTCGTCCTCGGTGGGCTTGCCGAGCCCGGAACCCGCGCCCCGGCCGTCGATCCAGTCGGCGAAGGTGAGGGAGGCGGGTGCGTCCCAGCCCCCTTCGCCGTCCGGCAGCACCATGAGCGGGGTGTCCAGGATCCTGCGCGCCCACTCCCCGGCCGGATCCCGCGACGGCTCCGCCGACCGGGTACGGACCTTTTCGGTCTCCATGACGGCCAGCCAGCGTGCGGAAGCGTGACCCGTGTCGCGTCCGGCGTGGACCCGGGAGTTGGCGAAGGTGGCGAGCAGCGGCGGGCCGAGCGCGTGGACGGCGGCCCAGCGAGAGGCCAGATCCCCCGCCTCGCCGGTGTCCACACAGACCTGCAGGCCCGCGGTGCTGCACATCATCGTCGCTCCCCCGGGGCCCATCGGGGCGAAGCGGCGTTCCATCGCGGCGTAACGGGGGGTGTGCAGTTTGCGCGCGGGAGCGCGATGCCTGTCTATCCCGGAATCACCCAGGTACAGGCCTCGTGCGGCGAGAAGGGTTTCGAGGTGGGCCAGATCGGCCGAGACGACGGCGTCGAGGTGACGCAGCGTGGTCTGTGGTTGAGCGGAGATCTCCACCTGACATCCGGGCTCGAGGCTCAGCGGTGAACCTGCCGGAAGAGGGAGGGCGGGGCTGTCGGGACGCAACGTCCGCGGGGTGTGCTGGCCCAGTGCGGTGGCCAGATCGTCGGGATCGAGGGGCCGGGCGGGGTCGTCGGCGTAGTGCACGGTGAATTCCAGCTCTACGCCGAGAAGTCTCGGTGGCCCGTGTTTGAAGCACACGGAAGCCACATACGCCTCACCTTCGGCGCGGTCCGAAAGGACCTTCGCCGTCGCGTTCGACGCGCTCCCGGACTTCTCGGGGAAATCATGAACAGTAGTCATCTTTCCGCCGTCCAGTCGGTTGTCCGATAACTGAGAAACCTTGACATCGGACGCTACACGCGGGGTCCGACAAATTCAGGTGCGTTCTTGCCGGGCAGGATCGGCCGACCACCTTTTAGGACGGGACGAATCAGGGCAAAGCGGGCTCTGTGCCCAGGCCCAGTGCCGCGGCGGCGTTGCGAACGGCCTCGATGACCAGCTGCAGCGCGGGCCGCCTGGACGACGTCGTCCGGTAGGCGATCGAAACCGTTCGGAGCAACGGTGTGGTCAACGCGACGACGTCGATCCCGGGCGGCCGGAGACCGAGTCCGAGGTCTGAGACGAGGGTTACCCCGAGCCCCGCGCGGACCATCGCCATCGCCGTCGACTGCTCCTCGACCTCGTGGTTGATCTTGGGCTCGAATCCGTGACGGTGACACGCCGTGCGCACGGCGCGGCCGAAGTGACTCTTCGGGCTCGCGAGGATCCACGGATGCTCCGCCAACTCGGGCAATGACGCGCTACCGGCGGGTACGGCTCCGGCGGGCACCGCGGCGTGCAGTCGTTCGACCGCGATCACCGCGCGCTCCAGTCCGGCGTCCCATGGCATCGGCGCGTCCGAGTAGTCGATCACGAACGACAGGTCCAGTTCGCCGTCACGGACGGCGTCGGCGGTGTCCTCGGGCGCCAATTCGCGGGTGCGGACCTGGATGCCCGGGTGGTCCCCCGCGAGCGCGGCCAGCGCGTGCGGGAGAAGTCCCGAGGCGACCGAGGCCCACACCCCGGCCATGAGCCGGACCGAGACGGTCTCCTGCGCTTCCTCCAGCGCGAGCGTCGCCCGCTCGACCGATCCCAGGATCTCTTCGGCGTGTTCGGTGAGCAGCAACCCCAGCTCGGTCAGCTGCACCCGTCTGCCGAACCGTTCGAACAGCTTCGCGCCCACGTCCCGCTCCAGCTGCGCCAGCTGCTGCGACACCGCCGAAGCGGTGTAGTGCAGTGAAGCGGCGGCCGCTGTGACGGTGCCGCGACGGCTCAGCTCGCGGAGCATCCGCAGGCGGTGCAACGAAAGCTCCATGCCCCCAACGTAATCGGGTCCGGCGGCGGATGCCGGGTGACGGGTCGGCGGGCGTTACACCAGTTTTTCTGCACACCATCGTTCAGCATCGGTAAATGGACGCCCGTGCCCACCTGGGCGCACCCTCGGAGGTGGCGCAGGAACACGAATCCGAACCCCGAAGGAGGTGGCCGCATGGCCGCGAGGAACGCCGAACCGCTGATGAGGCTGATCTGGACCGACCCCGTCACCGGTGCCACCGGCTACCTCGTAGTGCACAGCCTGGTCTCCGGTATCGCGACCGGCGGGACCCGGATGCGCGCGGGCTGCACGATGTCCGAGGTCGAGGACCTGGCGAGGGGGATGGCCAACAAGACCGCGACCTTCGGCCTGCCGGTCGGCGGGGCCAAGGGCGGCATCGACTTCGACCCCAAGGACGAACGTGCTTTCGGTGTCCTGGAACGGTTCTGTTCGTTCCTGCGGCCGTGGATCGACAACCACTGGGTGACCGCCGAGGACCTCGGCGTGCCACAGCACCTGATCGACGACGTGTTCGCGAAGCTCGGGCTGGATCAGTCGTACCACGCCGCGATCCGCCGTTCGGCCGACCCGGCGCACACCCTTCGCCGCGTGCAGGCCGGTCTGAGCACCCCGGTCCCCGGCGGTCTCCTGCTCGGTGACGTCATCGGCGGCTACGGCGTCGCGCAGGCCTGCCTCGGTGTCGCCGACGCGTGGGAATGGTCCGTCGAGAAGACCACGGTCGCCGTGCAGGGCATCGGCACCATGGGCGGCGGCGCCGCCTGGTACCTGCACGAAGCCGGCATGCGCGTGGTCGCGGTCGCCGACGCGGCCGGCACGCTGTACCGGCCAGGAGGCCTCGACATCCCGGCGTTGCTGGACCTGCGCGACGAGTACGGCGAGATCGACCGTGGTCGCCTGCCTGCCGACGTGCAGCTGCTCCCCCGCGACGAGATCGTCGGGACGGACGCCGACATCTTCGTGCCGGCCGCGATCTCCTACGCGCTGCGTGCCGGGAACCAGGGTGCCGTCAAGGCGAAGGTCGTCATCGAGGCGGCCAACGCGGCGACCACGCCCGACGCCGAGGCGGGCCTGACGGCTCGCGGTATCCCGGTGATCCCGGACTTCGTGGCCAACGCCGGTGCCGCCGCGTGGGCGTGGTGGCTCCTGCTCGGCGAGGTCGGCGCCGACCCGGCCGACTCGTTCCTGCGGCTGCGGACCGAGATGCGGGCGAAGGTGGCGCTGCTGCTCAGTTCGTGGAACCTCGACCGGATCTCGCCGCGTACCACCGGGCTGCGGCTCGTCGAAACCACCCGTTCGGACGCCGCCACCACCCCGGAGTCGGCACCCGTTCTGGTCATTCCCTGACCGGATTCCCGCGAAGGCCCCCTTCCTCCGGGAGGGGGCCTTCGCACGTTTCGCTACGAAGCGAAGCGATCGGTCGCGCCGACGAGGACCTCGCGCATCGGCTCGTCCTGGGTGCTGTGGCCGACCTCGTCGACCATCACCAGTTCGCTGCCCGGCCACGCTTGGGCCAGTTCCCACGGCGTGCCGACGAGGTTGCCCAGGTCGAGGCTGCCTTCGGCGAGCACGGCGGGGATGTGGGCCAGCGTCTTGGCCTCCCGCAGGACCACACCTTCGTCCAAAAAGGACCCCTGGCTCCAGTAGTGCGTGACCAGCCTGGCGAAGGCGAGCCGGAACTCGGGCGTCTCGAAGCTCTTGTACGGCGGCGAAGTCGGGATGACCGCGTCTTCCCAGGCACACCAGCGCGCCGCGGCCTTCTCGTGCACCGCGGGGTCCGGGTCCATGAGCAGCTTGGCGTACGCCGCAGCCAGGTCGCCATCGCGATCCTCTTCCGGAACGCCGTCGCGGAACTCGGCCCACGCCTCGGGGAAGACCCCGCCGAGGCCGCGGGTGAGCAGGTCGGTCTCACTGCGTCGTCCGGTGGCGAGTCCCATCAGGACCATCTCCGAGACGCGATCCGGATACCGTTCGGCGTAGACCAGCGCGAGCACCGAACCCCACGAGCCACCGAAGAGCAGCCACTTCTCGATGCCCAGATGCTCGCGCAGCTTCTCCATGTCGGCGACCAGATGGTCGGTGGTGTTGGCGGAGAGATCGGCGTCGGGCTCGCTCGCGTGCGGCGTGCTCCGGCCGCAACCACGCTGGTCGAAGAGCACCACGCGGTACTTGGCCGGGTCGAAGTAGCGGCGCAGGCCGGTGCTGCAGCCGGTGCCGGGGCCGCCGTGCAGCGTGACGGCGGGTTTGCCGTCGGGATTCCCGCAGACCTCCCAGTACACGAGGTGCCCGTCGCCGACGTCGAGCATCCCGTGGTCGTACGGTTCGATTTCCGGATACAGCCGTGTCACGTCCTCGTCCTCCCAGACCGCAGAAATACAACAGCGCTGTCACAATAGCTCGGGAGGCTAGGTCGGCGCGCGAGGTTTTCGCGGCGCGTGGGCCGGTCCGGGGCGCAAGTCCGTGAAGGCCTCCTTGAGGGACTCTGGGTCCCTCAAGGAGGCCTTCACGGACTTCTGCTTCTGCTCGCTAGCTGCCCAACGTCCCCGAGACGTGCCGGAGCGCGTCCGCCAGTTCCGTCGGTCCCGCGGGTCCGATGTGGACGACCGCGTCGTTGCCGTGCCCGGTGGTGTAGCTCAGGTAGCGGCCCCAGTCGGTGTCGGCGAAGTGCAGCGGATCCTCGACCGCGACATGCCTTCCGATGTCGTCCCGCTTGCCTGCGTAGAGCTCACCGCTCCCCTCGACCGGCCGCTGTACCAGGCTTACGATGTCCGCGATGACCGGCGGCAGTGAATGCGTGTCCGGACCGCGTCGCGCCGCCTCTTCGAGTTCGTACGCGCGAACCGTCCGAAGCCTGCCGCCACCCGCGGGAACGGGCGGCAGTTGCTCGATCAGCGTCTCCGGCAGACGACGCCGGTCGATCTCCTGCAGCCCGACCCAGTCGCCCGACGAGACCGCCAGGACCGCCTGCAAACCGAGTGAAGCGGCGAGGAGGCCGTAGGTCTCACCGCCGGCGTTCACCCAGCCGTAGTACTCGACCGCCGGTTTCGTGAGCACCGGCAACCAGTCCAGGAAGTCGACCGACGCACGGCCGCTCGAATCCAGGAGCCCGGCCTGCGCCAAGGCGGCTTCCACGCGTTTGTCCGCCTCCGCGCGGGCGGTACGGGAAAGCCAGCGCGGTTCGGGGCGCAGCGTGATGTGCAGGTCGCCGACGCGTTCGCGTTCGGCGAGTACCGCCAAGGCTTCGACCGGGACGTCCACCCGGCCTGTTCTGACCGTCATCCGCTACTCGCCGATGACCGGCGGGCTGGTCCGCTGGTCGGTGCCGAAGATCGCGTCGGGGTCGGCCTCGATCAGGTAGTCGGGACGCTGGTGCTCCTCGTCCTCGTCGCCTTCGCCACGCCTGCCGCCGGCACCCATCGGGCCCATCTGACCGCCGCCGCGGCCACCCGCGCCACGACCGCCCGCCATGCCGGGACCCGACATGCCGCTGCCACTGCCCATACCGCCCATGCCGGTGCCCTTGCCGGCACCCATACCTCCGGAACCAGGACCGCCGGTACCGCCCGTACCTCCCGGACGGCCACCCGTGCCACCTTCGCCGAGAAGCCTGCCCGCGGCACTGTTGGGACCGGGAACGTTGCGACCGGTACCCAAGGGCGGATTGGACCCGCCACCGCCGGGGCCGTAGTTCTGCCCGGAGTTGGTGGGCAGGCCGATCAGGTCGTTCGGGTCGCCGATGCCGCGCCCGACGTCCTTGCCACCCGGGAGCTCCCCGGTCTGACCGGGCTTACCCCGGCCGCCGCCGATGCCGGTCGGGATCGTGGTGTCCCCGGTGCCAGGCTTCCTCGTCGGCGTCGTGATGTTGGGGTCGCCACCGGGCTTGTCCCTCGGGTTGACCGGCCGGTCTTCGCCGACACCCGGCTTGTTCTGGTTCTGGTTCTGGTTTTGATTCTGGTTCTGGTTCTGGTTGCTGTCGTTGTTGTTGGTGCTGCTCGTGTCGGTGCCGTCGTTCTCGTCGTCCCCGCCGCCGTTCCTGCCGGGTTTGATCGGGATGTACGGCGGCGGCTTGATCGGCGGAGGTCCGCCACCGACCTTGATGCTGACGTTCGCACCGTCGCTCTTGAGCACGCCGTAGTCGGTCGGCAGGCTGGACCTGGTGCTACTGGTGGACGAGTCGTACTGGTCCATCACGCGGACGTTGTTCTGGTTCGCCGCCTCGTGCTTCGCGACGCCCTCTTGGTAGTTCTTGATGTCGTTGTTGACCATGAACGGCCCCGCGATGGGGATCGCGCCCTTGAGGCCGGTGGTCCACGGGTTCGGCTTGTCCGGCTTCGGCGGTACCGGGACGACGGTCTGCCCGGAGTCGTCGAAGCTGTCCGCCTGCCTGGTGACCGAGGCCTTGGTGGCGAACAGCGGGTCCGCGGTCTCGCGGAACGCCTGCTCGAGCGGGCCCGCGCCGGCGTTCGCCGCGTCGGCGGCGGAACCCGTCCAGGACGACGCCATCCGCGTCTGCAGGGACTTGATGGCCATCCCGCGATCGACATAAGCGTCCGAAAGATCCGCGACGCGATCGGCCGCGCTGCGGAGGTTGCGAGTGTCGCCCTGGGTGAAGTTCTCGTAGATCTGTTTGCCGTCCACCCTCATGCCCCCTTGAGTGTCTTGATCACGGCCGACGCGAGTTTCTGCGCGGTCTCGCAAGAATCCTGTTCACCCTGATAGCTCTTGGCCAGCGTGCCGATGGCCAGATCGTCGGCGACGCCGACGGCCATGGTGCAGTTGCCCTCGGCGCGCTCGTCGGAAAGTCCGTAGAAGACGGTCGGATAGCCGTCGACCTCGGGCCCGGGCGCGACGAACTTCATCCGTCCCGTCTCCTTGGCCTGATAGAAGCCGGCAAGACCGCCGGTCCCCTTCTCACGGTTACCCGTTCCGATGAGGACTTGGAGTCCATTGCCCTTGCCCTGTTTGGACATCGACCAGCCACACGACGGATTGGTGCCCTCGGATCCGCTCGCGCCGCCACCAGGGCGGCCCGCGTCGGTGTAGCCCAGCGCGGAGAGGTCCGCTTGCGAAACCACGGTGCACGGCTCGGTCAGGAACGCATCGCGAACTGTCAGCGGCGTGGACACCTTCGGCACGTTCGGGTTCGCGGGGGCCGACGAGGCTCCCGAAGACGAGTCCGCGCCCGGCGTCGGGCTCGGCGTGCCGGGGTTCTCGCCCGAGCAGGCGGCCAGAGCCGCGGAGACGAACACCAGCGTCGCCGCGGCGACACAGCTCTTCAGCACGTTATGCATCCTCAGGTCGACCGCATGGCGTTCGCCGAGTCGGTGGCCATCGTCTTCGTCTTCGCGAGCTCGAGTTTCGCGATGTACCCGACGATGTATTCCTTCATCGACTCGTTCTGTTTCTTCAGCGCATGGAGGGACTCCGTACCGGAATCCACGTAGCTGGAGCTGACGTCGTCGTCGCCCGGGGGCATCAGCTCGAAGAGGATGTCCTCGATCTTGTCCCCGTCGTCGGAAACCTTCTGGAGCTCGTCCTGCCAAAGCCCGATGACGGTCTGGAGTTCCTCGGGGCTCATCTCGAAGCCGCCGCCCCCACCGCCTCCACCGCCGTAAACGGTCGGCTCCGGCGGCGTGGTCAGGTCACCCCAGACGGCCTTGATCGCGCTCGCGGCGTCGCCGATGATGTCCACGCCCGCACCTTCCCCTCAGCATTCACTCACCGTGATGGACAAAGCGTAGCCAAGCGGCGGACGGCGTGTCAGCCGATCCGGCCGAGTTGTCGGACGCGTGTCGGGCCGGCCCGGTTCCCCTACCGGGCGAAGATCCCGCGAACTGGTCACAGTACGTACGTACGGATTGCATTAACCGGGTTCGCGGTGACAGGATTCCAGGATGCCACGGGTCAGCCAGGATCACCTCGACGCACGCCGGCGCCAGATCCTCGACGGCTCGCGCGTGTGCTTCGCACGCTACGGCTACGAGGGTGCCACGGTCCGGCGTCTCGAGGAGGCCACCGGCCTGTCCCGCGGCGCGATCTTCCACCACTTCCGGGACAAGGAGTCCCTCTTCCTCGCCCTCGCCGAGGACGACGCCGTCCGGATGGCCGACGTGGTCGCCGAGCAGGGTCTCGTCCAGGTGATGCGCGATCTGCTGTCGAACCGCAGCGAGCACCCCGCCGACTGGCTCGGCACCCGCCTGGAGGTCTCCCGGCGGCTGCGCACGGATCCCGAGTTCCGCGCCCGCTGGGCCGAGCGGTCCCATCAGCTGACCGCCGCCACCCGCCGCCGTCTGCTCCGCCAGCGCGACGCGGGGATTCTCCGCGACGACGTCGATGTCGACGTCCTGACCGCGTATCTCGAACTCGTCCTCGAAGGACTCGTCTCGCACCTCGCGATGGGGCTGCCCGGCGACGATCTCGGCCCCGTCCTCGACCTGGTCGAGGAGAGCGTCCGGCGGCACCGTGCCCGCGCAGGTGGGGGAACGCGTTAAGATTGTTCCATCGCCGCAGGACAGCGGCGGTCTCTTGTTGGTACATCCCGATTGAGGAGTGACTCTTTTCGTGCGCGACGCGCAGTCACCTGGTGACAGTATCGAGCCGGGTGGCACACCCGGCTGTTCCGTGGACATTCCCGCCGACACCATCGTGGCCGGCAGGGAATGATGGAAATCCTGTTCGCCGTTCTCGGCATCCTCCTGTTCCTCCTGCTGACCATCGGCACCGGCCTCGCCGTCGCCGCCGAGTTCTCCCTCACCGCGCTCGAGCGCAGCACGGTCGACGCGAACGTCCGCCAGGTCGGCGACCGCCGCGCGCACACCGTCCAGAAGGCGCACCGCACCCTCTCGTTCCAGCTCTCCGGTGCTCAGGTGGCGATCACCATCACCACGCTGATCACCGGTTACCTCGCGGAACCGGTCATCGGTGATCTGCTGCACCCGCTGTTCGCCGGGATGGGTCTCTCCGAAGGCTTCGCGAATGGTCTCTCGCTGGCCATCGCGCTGATCCTGGCGACGTCGCTGTCGATGATCCTCGGCGAGATGATGCCGAAGAACCTCGCGATCGCCCGGCCGCTGCAGACCGCGCGCGCCGTCGCGGGGTACCACTCGCGGTTCTCGTCGCTGTTCCGCTGGCTCATCACGCTGATGAACAACAGCGCCAACTTCCTGGTCCGCAAGTTCGGCGTCGAGCCGCAGGAGGAACTGCGCTCGGCCCGTTCGCCGCAGGAACTCGGCTCGATCGTGCGTTCCAGCGCCGAAAGCGGCACGCTCGACACGTCGACGGCCGAACTGCTGGACAAATCGCTCCGCTTCGGCGAGCGGACCGCCGACGAGCTGATGACGCCGCGCGTCCAGCTCGAATCCCTGACCGTGGACGACACGATCTACGACCTCATCGAGATCTCCCGTCGCACCGGTTTCTCCCGTTTCCCGGTCTATACCGAGGATCTCGACGACGTCCAGGGCGCGGTGCACATCAAGCAGGCGTTCACGGTCCCGGCGTCGCAGCGCGCCACGGTGAGGATCGGCTCGGTCATGCGCCCGATCCCGACGGTGCCCGAATCGCTGCCCGGCGACTCGCTGCTGAACCGCCTGCGCGACTCCCGGTTCCAGCTCGCGATCGTCGTCGACGAGTACGGCGGCACCGCCGGGCTGGTGACGCTGGAGGACGTCGTCGAGGAGATCATCGGCGACGTCCGTGACGAGCACGACGAGCGGGAAGCACCGTCCTCGCAACAGGTCGGTGCCGACAACTGGCTCGTGTCCGGACAGCTTCGCGCCGACGAGGTCACCGACGAGACCGGTTTCCGGATGCCCGACGGCGACTACGAAACCATCGCCGGGCTCATTCTCGAACAGCTCGGCCGGATCCCGTCGCCCGGTGACGCCACCGATCTCGACGGCTGGCGGCTCACGGTGACCAAGATGGACCGTCTCCGGATCTCCGAGGTCGAAGTCCGCAAGGTCAGTGAAAGCACCGTGGAAGCCTCCGCGCCCGCAGAGCAGGAGCCCGCCCGATGAGCGACTGGTTCAACATCTTCCTCGTCATGGTCCTGCTGCTGACCAACGCGTTCTTCGTCGGCGCCGAGTTCACCTTGATCTCCTCGCGGCGTGACCGGCTGGAAGCCTTGCTGGAGCAGGGAAAGACCCGCGCCAAGATCGTCATCAACGCGAGCAAGAACGTCTCGCTGATGCTCGCGGGCGCACAGCTCGGCATCACCATCTGCTCGCTGCTCCTCGGACGTCTGGGAGAACCGGCCATCGCACATCAGCTGGCCGGGTTCTTCGAGCTGATCGGGATTCCCGACGTCCTGCTGCACCCGATCTCGTTCGCGATCGCGCTGGCGTTCATCACCATCCTGCACGTCCTGATCGGCGAGATGGTGCCGAAGAACCTCGCGATCGCCGAGCCGGAACGGCTGGCGCTGTGGCTGGTCCCGGTGCACGTGGCCTGGGTGAAGATCGCCAACCCGTTCATCTGGCTGCTGAACTTCGTGGCGAACTCGCTGCTGCGGTTGTTCAAGGTCGAGCCGAAGGACGAACTCGAAACCGCCTACACCTCCGACGAACTCGCCGAACTGCTCAGCGAATCGCGTCGTGAGGGGCTGCTGGAGCAGTCCGAGCACCAGCGGCTGAGCAAGACGCTGTCGTCGGTCGAGAAGACGGTGGCCGACGTGCTGGTCCCGACGGCGCAGCTGACCACGCTCCCCTGCTCGCCCACGCTGGGCGACGTCGAGCGCGCGGTGTCGTCGACCGGGTTCTCGCGCTTCCCGGTGTGCACCGACGACGGGACACTGAACGGCTACATCCACGTCAAGGACATCCTCGACCTCGTGGGCGAGGACCCGACGACGGTGGTGCCTTCGGACAAGACGCGCACGCTGACCGAACTGCGCGCCGATGCCCGGCTGGACGAGGCACTGTCGGCGATGCGCAAGGAAGGCAGTCACCTGGCCCGGGCGCTGAGCTCCGGCGGGGACGCCGTCGGCGTCGTCGCGCTGGAGGACCTCGTCGAGGAATACGTGGGAACTGTCCGCGACGGTACCCACGTCATGTCATGACCGGTGTCACCGTCCTTCCCGAGCCCGGCTGGCTGGCCCGGGAGGACGAGCACGTCACGCGGATGCGGCGCTGGACCACCCCGCACCAGCGCCGCCGCTCGCGGGGCGAAAAGCATCCAGTACTCGACTTCCTTTTCACGTACTACTCGCACCGTCCCGGCCACGTCGAACGCTGGCAACCGGGGCTGGGCGTGGCGCTCGAAGGGCGGTCCGCGCACCGGTTCCTGGAGCGGAAGGGCTACGTCGAGACGTCGGACGGCGTCATGCTGGATCCCGCCGGCTTCACCGAAGGCCGGGCCAAGACCGCCGAATTCGTTCTCGCCCTTCTCTCCGCGACCGCGTCCCGCGCGCCGAGGCTCAGTTGTTTCGGCCTCCATGAATGGGCAATGGTTTACCGGGAATCGGCGGATGAGGTTCGTCACTCACAACTTCCGCTGCGACTCGGTTCGGCCGAAACGGACGACGTCGTCGAGTCCTTGGAGATCCGCTGCGGACATTTCGACGCGTTCCGGTTCTTCACCGAGCCCGCCCGGCCGCGCAACACGCTCCGGCCGGCCCGGGACGACCAGATCGACTTCGAGCAGCCAGGCTGTCTGCACGCCAACATGGACCTGTTCAAATGGGCCTACAAGCTGGACCCGTTCATCCCCGCCGAGCTGGTCGGGGACTGCTTCGAGCTGGCCGCGGACATCCGGGAACTGGACATGCGGGCCAGCCCGTACGACCTCTCCTCGTTCGGCTACTCTCCCGTGCGGATCGAGACCCCCGACGGCCGGGCCGAGTACGCCCGTGCCCAGGCCGGTTTCGCCCGCCGGGCCGCGCCGCTGCGTGAGCACCTGATAGCGCATTGCCAACGGCTCCTCGCCGAGTTAAAGAAGGTGCCCGCGGCACGCGGAAAACAACTGTGAGTCATCGCATTCCCCGTCACTCCCTCCCCTGTTAGAGTGATAACGGTTTGATTGCATACGCAGCGCGTGCGCGCATGTTTCGAAAGGACAACGATGGGGCGACACAGCGTTGCCGAAGAGCCGGTACCGCACCCCCTCGACCCGCCGAAGCGACCCCAGGGCCGCAGTGAGGCGACCGGTTCGCACCGGATCGTCGGGAAGAAGGCACCGCGGCGCAAATTCGCCACGTGGCCGATCGCCTGCCTGGTCCTGGTGGTGCTCGTCGCGATCGGCGTGTTCGGCTGGAACTGGGCGGACGGGGAGCTCAACACCCGTGCCGAAGCCCAGGCGAAGGCCTGTAGCGCCGGTGACACCCCGATGCGGGTCATAGTCACCCCCAGCGTCGAGAAGCCGCTCCGGGCGGCGGCGGAGCGGTGGAACAACGCCGCGACCGTGGTCCGCGACCACTGCGTGATCATCCAGATCGACGCACTGTCCTCCGCCTCGGTGCTCGACGCGCTCGTCGGCCGGACCAACCTCGACGCCATCGGCGGCCTCCCCGCCGCCTGGCTGCCCGAGTCGTCCTACTGGGTGACCGAGCTGAACACCGCCAAGCCCGAACTGGTCGGCTCGCCCGCCCAGTCCGTCGCCACCGCGCGGTCGGCCGACTACCCGCTCGTCGGACTCGCCGGCAAGAACATCGACGAGGTCCAGATGCGCGCCTCGCAGACGTTCCGGCAGTTCCTGCAGCAGCCCGCCCAGCAGGCCGACTTCGCCGCCGCGGGCATCAAGGCCACCTGACCACGCCTCGAATGGCAGGTTCGCGTGTCCAGAGGGACGCCACGCGTGTTTAGACGGACGGCAGGCGTGATTGGACGGACGACACGGCGCGCGGCAGGTTTCCGCCGTGTGCCGTCCGTCCAGACACGCGTGCCGTCCGCCGGATCACGCGTGCCGTCCGCCGGATCACGCGAAGCGGCCGTTCGGTCCAGGTGGTCGTGAGCGGTAAGGACGGTTAGAACGACCCGAATCACTCACGAGCGGTCAGACGAGGTCGAAGGTGTCCGGGTCCGGGCCGGTGCGGGTGCCGTCGTCGAACTCGGCGAGGGCCGCCAGGTCGTCGTCGGCGAGTTCGAAGTCGAAGACGTCGAGGTTCTCGCGGATCCGGGACGGTGTCACGGATTTCGGGATGGCCACCGTGCCGAGCTGCAGATGCCACCGCAGCACCAGCTGAGCCGGACTCTTGCCGTACTTCGCCGCGAGCGCGGTCAGTGTCGCGTCCGACAGCAGCGAGCCCTGGGCGAGCGGGCTCCACGCTTCGGTGACGATGCCGTGCTCGGCGTGGAACTCCCGTAGCGCCTTCTGCTGCAGCCGGGGGTGCAGCTCGACCTGGTTGACCGCGGGCACGATCCCGGTCTCGTCGAACAGCCGCTTCAGATGCGGGACGTGGAAGTTCGAGACGCCGATCGCCCGCGCCCGGCCGTCCGCGTAGATCTTTTCCAGCGCTCGCCAGGTTTCCACGTACTTGCCGCGCGTCGGCATGGGCCAGTGGATCAGGTAGAGGTCGACCCGGTCCAGGCCCAGCTCCGCGAGACTCGCGTCGAACGCGCGGAGCGCCGCGTCGTAGCCGTGGCCCGGGTTCGGCAGTTTCGTGGTGATGAACAGGTCGTCGCGAGGTACGCCCGCCGCGCGGATCGCCTCGCCGACACCGGCTTCGTTCCGGTACGACGCGGCGGTGTCGATGCTGCGGTACCCGGCCTCGATAGCGGTCCGGACGACCTTGGCCGTGTCGCCGGCCGGCACCTGCCAGACGCCGAAACCGAGCTGGGGGATGGCTACCTCGTTGTTCAGGACGACGGAAGGCACGGCCATGGAAGCGGAATCCTCACTGGAGTCTGTGGCAGGGCTTCTTGCCCCGCATCATTCCACCCCGCGACGCGCGTGCGCGCGCAGATGTTCCGTCGTGGCGGCGTCGGCCGGGAAGAAGGACTCGATCACCAGCTCGGCGACGGTTATGTCCAGTGGCGTCCCGAAGGTGGAAACCGTGCTGAAGAACGTGAGGTCCACGCCCTCGTGCCGCAGCCGGAGCGGGACGAAGATGTCGCCCGGTCCGGGGACCTCCACCTCGGGGACGGGATCGTCACACGGATAGGTGACCAGCTCCTCCAGCAGAGCCGTGAGGGCCGGGTCGGCCGTCTGGGTCACCTGCCGCCGCAGCCTGCCGAGCAGATGCGCGCGCCACTCCCCCAGGTTGAGCACATGCGGCGCCATGCCTTCGGGATGCAGGGTCAGCCGCAGGACGTTGATCGGCGGTGTCATCAGCGTGGGCGACACGAGGTCGGTCATGATCGAAACACTCGCGTTGGCGTCGACCATGTTCCAGGCCCGATCGACGACGGCCGCCGGGAAGGGCTCGTGGCTGGTCAGCAACTGCCGGACGGCCTTGCGGACCGCGGCCAGCTCCGGATCGCCGAGCCCGCTCTCCGGGTACGCGGGCGCGTAGCCCGCCGCCAGCAGCAACTGGTTGCGTTCCCGCAAGGGGACCTCCAGGTGCTCCCCCAGCCGCAGCACCATGTCGCGGCTCGGCTTGGACCGCCCGGTCTCCACGAAACTCAGGTGCCGCGTCGAAATGTCGGCGGAGATGGCGAGATCGAGCTGGCTGATCCGGCGGCGATCGCGCCATTCCCGCAGGAGTTCGCCGACAGGGCGGCCCGCGCGGCTCGCCGTCAAGGTGGTCGTCACGATCACGAACTTACGGCGGTGTGTGCCGGGCCGCCATTACCCCGCGCGTAATCGACGCGGCCCACCTTCGCCCGACAGAGTTGCGGCATCGGTTACCCCACAACGAAACAAGGAGACACCATGTCGGACATCCAGCGCGTCGCCGAGCAGTACATCGCCGTGTGGAACGAGACGGACACGGACAAGCGCCGCGCCTTGATCGCCGAAGTGTTCACCGAGGACGCCGCCTACACCGACCCGTTGGCTGCCGTCACGGGACACGACGGCGTCGACGGGTTCATCGCCGGCGCCCAGGCCCAGTTCGCCGGTCTGAGGTTCAGCCTTCCCACGGCACCCGACGCGCACCACGACATCGCGCGATTCCAGTGGTACCTCGGTCCGGAGGGCGCCGACGAACCGCTGGCGATCGGCTTCGACGTCATCACCGTCGAGGACGGGCGGATCAAGCAGGTGCTGGGCTTTCTCGACAAGATGCCCGGCTGACGGCTACGCGAAGGCCTCCGGCGGCGGGCAGGAACAGACGAGGTTGCGGTCGCCCGCCGCCCCGTCGATCCGCCGCACCGGGGGCCAGATCTTCGTCGCGGTGAAACCGGCCGGGAACACCGCGATCTCCCTGCTGTACGGGCGATCCCACTCGCCCGCGAGGCAGCGCGCGGTATGCGGCGCGTGGCGCAGCGGGCTTTCCGCCACCGGCCACTCCCCCGCGGCGACCTTCTCGATCTCGCCGCGGATCGCGATCATCGCGTCGCAGAACCGGTCGAGCTCGCCGAGGTCCTCGCTCTCGGTGGGCTCGACCATGAGGGTGCCCGCGACCGGGAAGGACATCGTCGGGGCGTGGAGGCCGTAGTCGGCCAGCCGCTTGGCGACGTCGTCGACGGTGACACCGGTCCGCTTGGTCAGCGCGCGGAGATCGAGGATGCATTCGTGCGCGACCAGGCCTTCGTGGCCGGAGTACAGCACCGGGTAGTGCTCCGCGAGGCGCTTCGCGACGTAGTTGGCGTTCGCGACCGCGGTCAGGGTCGCGCGCCTCAGCCCTTCGGCGCCCATCATCCGGACGTAGGCCCAGGAGATCGGCAGGATCGACGCGCTGCCCCACGGCGCCGCGCTGATCGGACCGACGCCGGTGGCCGGACCCGCTTCGGGCTGCAGCGGGTGGTTCGGCAGGAACGGCGCCAGATGCGCGCGGACGCCGATCGGGCCGATGCCCGGGCCACCGCCGCCGTGCGGGATGCAGAAGGTCTTGTGCAGGTTGAGATGCGAGACGTCCGCACCGAACCTGCCGTACTGCGCGACCCCGATCAGCGCGTTCAGGTTCGCCCCGTCGACGTACACCTGGCCGCCCGCGTCGTGCACGAGCGCGCAGACCTCTCGGACGGTGTCCTCGTACACGCCGTGCGTCGACGGGTAGGTGATCATGATCGCGGCGAGATCGTCCGCGTGCTCGTCCACAGTGGACTTGAGGTGGGCGAGGTCGATATTGCCCTCGTCGTCGCATTTCACCACGACGACGCGCATCCCGGCCATCACGGCGCTGGCCGCGTTCGTCCCGTGCGCGCTCGACGGGATCAGGCAGACGTCGCGCGCCTCGTTCCCGCGCCCGCGATGGTAGGCGCGAATCGCCAGCAAGCCGGCGAACTCGCCCTGGCTGCCCGCGTTCGGCTGCAGGGAAACCGCGTCGTAGCCGGTTATCCCGGCCAGCCACCGCTCCAGATCGTTCACGACGGCGAGCAGGCCGGCGGCGTCCTCGGCGGGCGCGAACGGATGCAGCCCGGCGAACTCGGGCCAGGTGACCGGCTCCATTTCGGCCGTGGCGTTGAGTTTCATCGTGCAGGAACCGAGCGGGATCATGCTCCGGTCGAGTGCGACGTCCTTGTCGGACAACGCTCGCAGATACCGCAGGAGCGCGGTTTCCGAACGGTGCGCGTGGAACACCGGATGCGTCAGGTAGTCGCCGGTGCGGCGCAGATCCGGCGGGAAACCGTCCGCGGTGTCCGCGTCGAGGGAGTCCACATCGGACACCGCGACGCCGAACGCCTTCCATACCAAGGAAAGGTGCTCACGGGTCGTCGTCTCGTCGCAGGCGATGGCGACATGGTCCGCGTCGGCCAGCCGGAGGTTGACGCCCAGTTCCCTGGCCGTGCCGACGACGCTCGCCGCACGACCGGGGACGGCCACCATCACGGTGTCGAAGAACTCGCAATGCACGACGTCCACGCCGCTCTCGGCGAGCCCGGCCGCGAGCACGGTGGCCATCCGGTGCGCGCGGTTCGCGATGGCGCGCAGGCCCTCCGGCCCGTGGTACACCGCGTACATCGACGCGATGACCGCCAGCAGCACCTGCGCGGTGCAGATGTTGCTCGTCGCCTTCTCGCGGCGGATGTGCTGTTCCCGTGTCTGCAGCGCCAGCCGGTACGCGGGTGCGCCGTCGGCATCCTTCGAGACGCCGACGAGCCGGCCCGGCAGCTGGCGTTCGAGTCCCTGCCGGACGGCCAGGTACGCCGCGTGCGGACCGCCGAAGCCCATCGGCACGCCGAACCGCTGCGTCGATCCGACCGCGACGTCGGCCCCGAGTTCACCCGGCGACCGCAGCAGGGTCAGCGCGAGCGGATCGGCGGCCATCACCACGGCCGCGCCCAGCGCCTTGGCCTCGGTGATCGTGTGCTCCCACTCCCGGACGGCGCCGGAAGCGCCGGGATACGACAGCAGTACGCCGAAGAAGTCGCCGCCGAGGCCGAGTCCGGTGATGCCCTGCGACAGGTCGGCGGTCACCAGTTCGATGCCGAGCGGTTCGGCGCGGGTGCGCAGGACCTCGATCGTCTGCGGGAGGGTGTCCTCGTCGACCACGAACCGGTTCGACTTGGGCTTACCGGCCCGGCGGACCAGGGTCATCGCCTCCGCGGCCGCGGTCGCTTCGTCCAGCATGGACGCGTTCGCGATCGGCAGGCCGGTCAGATCGGCGACCATGGTCTGGAAATTGAGGAGCGCTTCGAGCCGGCCCTGCGAGATCTCCGGCTGATACGGCGTGTACGCGGTGTACCAGGCCGGGCTCTCCAGCACGTTCCGGCGGATCACCGGCGGGGTCACGGTGTCGTGGTAGCCGAGGCCGATCATCTGCACCATCGGCCGGTTGCGCGCGGCCAGCGCCCGGAGTTCGGCGAGTGCCCCGGTCTCGGTGGCGGGCGGCGGCAGATCCGGCGGTGTCGCGGATTCGCGCAGTGACGCGGGGACGGCCCGCTCGGCGAGTTCGTCCAGGGAGTTGACGCCGATGACGTCGAGGATGCGCGCGAGTTCCTCCGCGCCGGGACCGATGTGCCGGTCCGCGAAGGGAGTTCCGGCTTCGAGGGCCGCCAGTGAACCAGGTTCCATCGGGGACCTCCCAAGACGCGGGGGTGGGGCCGGGACGATTGTCCTGGCCCTCCCCACTCTGTCCGTACCCCCGTGGGGGCGCCTGAGAGTTTCGCCCGCGGGTTGAGTCGGGCTTGCACCGTCGGCGGGGCCGCCAGGTGGTGACCCGGCGGCTCACTTTCCAGAGGCGTCTCGTCCGCGCGGTCCAGGGTGCCTGAGAGGTTCCGGGGAGGACTTGCTCCTTCGGCGCCGAGCTGTTATCGGCTCGGTCTCTCCCGCGCGGATTCGTCGACCGCGGAAGTGAGCCTACCCTGCCGCTCGCGCGGCTTCATGATCAGCCGGTGCGACGTGCGTTACGGCGCTGCGTGAGCTCGTCCGGCGTGACGGTTTCGATCACGCCGCCGTCGGCCCGCTCGGCCGGGAACTCGTGGATGGTTCCGCTGATCTCCTGCATCGCACCGCTGACGGCGATACCGAAAACGCCCTGCCCGCCCTGCAGTAAATCGACGATCTCTTCGGGCGAGGTGCACTCGTAGACGGTGGTGCCGTCGGAGAACAGGGTGACCTTGGCGAGATCGCGGACGCCACGCAGGCGCAGGTGATCGACCGCGACCCGGATGTTCTGCAACGAGACACCGGTGTCCAGCAGCCGCTTGACGACCTTCAGGACGAGGATGTCCTTGAACGAGTACAGCCGCTGCGAACCGGAACCGTGCGCGGTACGGATGCTCGGCGCGACCAGTTTCGTGCGGGCCCAGTAGTCGAGCTGCCGGTAGGTGATCCCGGCGATCTGACAGGCGGCGGGACCGCGGTAGCCGACCAGTTCGTCCGGGAGGGAAGAGTCGGGGAACAGCTCACCCTGCTCGCCGTCGGCGACCGGAACGAGCGGCTCTTGAGGGCTACCAGCCTCGACCACGCATGCCTCCCCTCGCCCGACCTGGCGGCCGGCGAACAAAGCCGCGCGGACTCACGTGAGTCCGCACCGGAGTTCATCGTCAAGACGAATGCCCCAGACATCCGAATCACACCTTGGCGATTTACCTCCATTGACGGTAAGCGCGTCCGGCAAAGCGGTCAACGCGACGCGCGGTGGACCTCAAGCTCTTCTTGAGGCTTGTTGGCGACCGTCCCCCGAACGGCTGCACGCTTGCCACTTTTACTCAGTCGTGTTAATTTTTACTCATGCAAGTAACTCCTTCCACCGAAAGCGCCGCCGGCGAGGTCCAGGCGGAGCTCGGACTGTCGGTCACCGAAGCCGCGCGGAGGGCCCAGATCGTCGGCGCGACCATCGCGACGATCTCCGATCTCGGCTACCACAAGACGTCGTTCGCGAAGATCAAGGAGCGGGCCGGGCTGTCCAGCACCCGGATCATCTCCTACCACTTCACCAACAAGGCAGGCCTGATGCAGGCCGTGGTCACCACCGCCACCGGGATGAAGGACAAGTTCCTCGAGGAGCGGATCCAGGGCACGACCGACCGGGCCGGGCTGTTGCGCGGCTACATCGAGTCGGAGATCGAGTTCCTCGGCGCGTACCCGGAACTGGTGCGGGTCATGGTCGAGATGGCCTCCAGCGGCGGGGACGCCGAGGGCTGGTTCATGTCGGCACCGCTCGTCGAGGAATTCCGTACCGGACGGCTCGAACGTCAGCTGCGCCAGGGCCAGCAAGAAGGCGCTTTCGGCGACTTCGCGCCGGACGTCATGGCGCTGTCGATCGCGCAGGCCATCGACGGGGTAGCCACGAAGTTCGCGGCGGACCCGAAGCTCGACCTGCAGCGCTACGGGCGGGAACTGGCGGACCTGTTCACCCGGGCGACCGCGGCCTGACCTGGCCGGTACAGGCCCTGTCCGTGAAGGCCTCCTTCCCTACCGTCAGGGTAGGGAAGGAGGCCTTCACGGACAGGGAAAGGTCGCCGCTCACGACCACCTGGAACCACACCTCGCCGCAGCCTTCTCCGCACACCGCACACCGCACACCGCACACCGCACGCAAGAAGAAGGGGCGACGCCACCGGCGCCGCCCCTTCTGTCCAAGATCTCGCGATGTGGTCAGGTGTCCGCGCCGCGGAAGTCCTCCGGCGACACGGAGTCGAGGAACTCGCGGAACTTCTCGACCTCGTCCTCCTGCTCGTCGGGGATGATGAGGCCCGCCTCTTCCAGCACCGCGTCGACGGCGTGGATCGGGACCCCCACCCGCAGCGCCAGCGCCACCGAATCGCTCGGCCGCGCGGAAACCCGGATGTCCCCGTCGAAGACCAGTTCCGCGAAGAACGTGCCTTCCTTCAAGTCGGTGATGACGACCTGCTCCAGCTCGCGGCCCAATGCTCCGATGACCTCCTTGAGCAGGTCATGGGTGAGCGGACGGGCCGGGCGGACTCCCTGCTGCTCCAAGGCGATGGCGGTGGCCTCCACCGAGCCGATCCAGATCGGCAGGTATCGCTCGCCTTCGGTTTCCCGCAGCAACAAGATCGGCTGATTCGCGGGCAGCTCCACCCGCACGCCGACGACGCGCATCTCGCTCATCGGGCTTCGCCTCCCTCTCGTGCGAACGGGCTGCAGCGCTTGTCTCGACGATCAAGCGACGGCAATCCCGACGCTACCCGTCTTCCGAGCGCTGTGCTCGCTGTCTCCGACATTCTCGGTTCGCCAGCGGCAAACCCGACTCTCACGGTACGGCATAGGGTGCCGAACATTCAGTCATTGACAAGTGGTGCGACAACGGCTCCCGGCCGTCCGGACGCGCTCATCCTCCGGTGACGGCCCGTATTCCGGCCTTCACAAGGAGCGTATGTAACGCTACGGACAGTGCCGCGAGCTCCCGGACGACCTCGTCACCCCTCGCCTGGGCGTCCTCGTCACGGTGCCGATACACCGGGGTCACGATCTGCTCCAGCAGGCCGACCTCGCGGTCGGCCGCGGCGCGGAAGGCACGCAAGTGTCTCGGCTCGATACCGAATTCGGTCATCGCCTTCACGGTCTTGGCCACGAGGACCGCGTCGGGATCGAAAAACCCTGCCGCGCCTGGGCGAACGAGGCCGTATTGTCGCAGCTCAGCCAGGGTGGCGGCGTCGATGCCGGCCTGACGGAGCAGATCTTCCTCGGTCAGCCTGATCTCGCGATCGCATTCGAAGTCCCCGGGGGACGGCAGTCCGCCGTTCTCCCCGGGGGCTTCGAGCGATACGAGTTTCCGCGGTGGTCTGGGTACCCCCGCCGACGGCGCGGCGCCCTGATCCGCCGCGTCCAGCTGTTCCTTGATGACCTTCAGCGGAAGATAGTGATCCCGCTGGGCGGACAGGACGAATCGCAATCGCTCCACGTCCGCCGGAGCGAACTGCCGGTACCCCGAAGGCGTCCGGCCCGGCTGGACCAGACCTTCCGCTTCGAGGAACCGGATCTTGGAGATGGTGACATCGGGGAAGTCGCCGCGCAGTTGTGCCAGCACGGCCCCGATGCTCAACCCATCGCGCTGCGACGCATCCCGATCAGGCCGCCCGGCCGCCGTCACTGTGCCCCCTGGCCCCCGGAACCCGGACCGGTCAGGAAGACCAGGCGGAACTTGCCGATCTGGACCTCGTCGCCACCGGCGAGGACGGCCTGGTCGACCGGCTCGCGGTTGACGTAGGTGCCGTTGAGGCTGCCGACGTCGATGACGACGAATTCCCCGCCCTCACGGCGGAACTCGGCGTGCCGCCGGGAAACCGTGACGTCGTCGAGGAAGATGTCGCTGTCCGGGTGCCGTCCCGCGCTGGTGGTGTCGCGGTCGAGCAGGAAGCGCGAACCCGCGTTCGGGCCGCGCTTGACGACCAGCAGCGCGGAACCGGCGGGAAGCGCGTCCACGCCTTGGACCGGGGCCTCGGCAGCCGGAGGAGCCTCGGTGCCTTCGACGTCGGCCAGGAAGTCGGCCCGGAAGACAGAGGTCCGCTCCGGAGACTGCTCCGGGGGAACGCCGGGCCCGTCGTTCGTGCTCACCTGAGCTCTCCTAACGCATGTGTGTTGCCACTACTCAAGAACGTGTAGACGTCAAACGTACCGTGCCTGATCGAATCTCCGGTCCGCGGCTCCCCCTACTCGGATCGGAGGGCCGCGGCCTGCGGCTATTCCTTGATCAGGGCCTGGTACGCCTCGGCTTCGAGCAGGGAATCCACCGAGCTCGCGTCGTCGAGCCGGAGCTCGATGAGCCAGCCTTCGCCGTAGGGGTCGCTGTTGATCAGCTCGGGCGACTCGGTCACCGCGTCGTTGGTCGCGACCACCTCGCCGTCGAGCGGGGCGAACAGCTCCGAAACGCTCTTGGTGGACTCGACCTCGCCGAACGCGTCGCCGGCGCCGACCTGCTTGCCGACCTCGGGCAGGTCGACGAACACGACGTCACCGAGCTGGTCTTGCGCGTACTCCGTGATGCCCACGCGCACGAGACCGCCGTCGCGCACGGAGACCCACTCGTGCTCCTCGGTGTAGCGCAGTTCTTCTGGAGTGGACAACGCCGCTCCCCCTTCTCATGCCCTCGCTCGAAACCTTCGCGCGCAGTTTCGCATCCCGCCGGGCCGCGCGCCCGCCGCCTCCCGGTTGTCAGGCCGGATCGGCCGAGCGCAGCGCCTGCGCCGTCTGGACGACGTAGAGAACGCCCGAATAGACGTACAGGACCGCGCCCCACGCCGTGAAGGCGTACCCGATCGGGCGCGCGATCGCGGCGATGTCGGATCCGCCCTGGGTGAGCAGCAGGAACGGGAAGGCGTACATCAGCACGAAGGTCGCACCCTTGCCGATGTAGGTGACCTCCGGTGGGGCGAACCCGCGGTGGCGCAGCAGCAGCACGCAGACCCCCAGGACGGCTTCGCGCACGACCAACGGGACGACCACCCACCAGGGGACGATGTCGCGGATCAGGAACGCGATGAGCGTCGCGAGGATGTAGAGCCGGTCGGCGGCCGGGTCGAGCAGCTGGCCGAGGCGTGACATCTGGTTGAGCCAGCGCGCGAGTTTGCCGTCGAGCCAGTCGGTGAGCGCGCTGAACACGAGCAGTGCGAGCGCCCAGCCGTCCTCCTTCGGCCCGAGAAGCAGCCACAGGAAGACCGGCACTCCGGCGAGCCGGAGGATCGAAAGCATGTTGGGAACGTTCAAGGCCTGCCGCAGCAGAGAAGGCTCTTCGCTGGTCACGCTCGGTTCGGGGGGCGTACTCACCCGCTCAGCCTATCCAGCGGCGGCAGGTCCTCCCGCGTCAGCTGGCCCGGGTGTGGCTCCAGCCCCGGCGTTGCAGGTCCGCGCTGGTCAGCGCCACGGGCCTGCCTCGATGGTCGGTACCCATCCAGCGGGTGTGCCCCGCTGAACTCTCCAGGACGTACGGGCGGCCGCCACACCAGACGACGGTGCACGGTGCCGTGGGCGGCACTTCCGCGCTCGCCGGTGCGGTGGCCTCGAATGACGCGGGGTCGTTCTGTTCGTCGGTCTTCATCGCTCTCACGGTTTCGGTGACGGGGACGGGGACACGCCGGAGCGCTACCTTTGTTTTCGGCAGAACAGGGCCGGGTGTTAACGATCCGGCGCCGGATTCGTCCGATCGGTTCGCGACGACAGCAGGGTGTTGTCACGGCGTGAACGGCATGTTAATTGTCCACAATGGACAGTGCTTGGGCGGTCCTGGCGTACCGCCGGGCGGCCGTCGCGATAACCTCCCGCGAATCGAACGTGGCTCAATGCCACGGCTTCGGGCCCGGCCGGGTCAGAATGGGCCGGCCACGACCGGCCGACGAAAGGATCGCCTTGCCCGTCTCCACGACCACGGGAACGTGGCGGCGCCTGTTCGCGGCCTGTGCCGCCGCCGGAACGCTCGCCGCCTGTTCGGGCGAAGATCCGCCACCGCCTGTCACCTCCGTGCCGCCCCTGCCGTCGGCGGCCCCTTCGAGCACGACCAGCCCATCGGTGCCACCGATTCCCTCGCAGACCGCGCCGAGTCCGTCCACTGCCCCGAATCCCCAGCCGAAACCGAAACCCGCTGAACCGGTTCAGGGTTCGTGCGGCACGGTCACCGCGGCGAGCGGGCTGACGCTGCAGGTGCTCAACGGGCCGGGCGTCTCCTGCGCGGACGCGAGCGGGATCGTCGACTCGTTCCACAAGAGGATCGCCGGACGCCAGTCCGCCGGCTCGGACGAGCCGGTCAGCGAAACCGTCGACGGCTGGCTGTGCGTCTCCGGTGCCCCCGCCGCGCAGGGCGGGACCAGTTGCAGCAAGGGCGAGCAGAACGTGTTCGCCGCAGTCGTCCCCGTCGAATGAACCTTCCCGAGAAGAAAGACCGATGAAGAGCCTTTCCACACTCCCCGTCCTGCTGGCCGTCGCCGTGCTGAGCGGCTGCGGCGCGGATCCCGCCCCGGCGGCCGCACCGGCGCCGTCGTCCTCCCCCGCCACCGAGCAGGCGCCCGCCGGAACCCCGTGCGGCGAGGTGCCCGGGCTCCAGGGCGCGAAGAACAAGGTCGTCGCCCACGGGAAGACCGACTGCGCCGAAGCGACGCAGGTGCTCACGGACTACTTCGCCAAGCTGACACCCGCCGAAGCCGCTTCGCCGCAGGGACCCGGGCCTGTCGTGATCGGCGCTTGGACGTGCGGCAGCGGGCCGAACGATCCGGTGACCAGTTGCTCGACCGAGGACGCGCGGCAGATCGAAGCGACGAGGCTCTGACCGCACGGCGGCGTCACTTCTTCCGACGCCGCCGGATCAGGTCCAGCCGGTACAGGACGCCGAGGCCGATCGCCATACCCAGCAGCACCACGCCGAACAGGCCGGTCACCGACAGGGTCCAGATCAGCGAGGACCTCGACCGGTAGACGAATCCGTCGCCGGCGAAGATCTTGTCGCCCTCGGTGACCTTGTCACCCTCGATGCTCCCGCGACCGGTGCGCCCGTCGTCGAACCGCCACTCCCCCGAACAGTAGGGAATCTGGCCGCTCATCGGTGCTCCCCCCTCGGCGCATCCCGAGACCCCGATGACCGTTACCTCCTCACCGGTGTTCAGTTCGCGCACGTGGGCACCGAAGTATCCCCAGGCGAGGCACAAGAGGAAGACGTACGGGATTCCGGCCAACAGGGCCCGGAAGAGAAACCTGGACTTCTGCGGTTTGCCCGGCACGAAACTCCTTTCCACGAATCAGTGGAGCGTCAGCAGGATTTCCCGGTCGAGTTTCCCGACGACCAGGTATTCCGGCCGATATCCCGGCGGGACCACGAAACAGACGAGACCCTCGGTGCCGTCGAACGCTCCCGGAGCGCCCGCGCAGTCCTCGACCCGCCGCGGAGCGCCGTGTTCGCCGGCCGACAACTCCAGTGCCGTGTCGCCCAGCCGGGTCGCCTCGATCCGCAAGGTGAGGACGTGGAACCCGCTCAACCACGCGGCGGCGCCTTCGGGCGGCTTCGGCGCCCTGTCGATCACGCGCAGGGTCGAGTCACCGGCCACGACGGTCTGCCCCCGGCCGATCACCGGTGGCGGCCCCCATGCCTGACGCCGGTGCTCCCACAGGTCCGGAATGGGATCGGCCGCCTCCCGGTACGCCGTCCCGCCGAAACCGAGCGGTGCCAGCACGACATACGCGGCCATCGCGGCCCCGGCCAGGAACGCGGGCAAGGAGCGCGCCCTGGCCACCAGGAACACCACGACGGACCCGATCAGCAGGAGCAGCCCGCCGGCCGACATCGCCGCGATCTTCTCCCACGGGTGGTGGACTTCCAGCACGGTGTCCGCGCCACGCACGGACAACACCCGGTCCGTCAGCGAAGAAAGCCGAACGACGACCGGCTCGGCGAGGCCGAACGTCTCACCCGTCGGCAGATCGATCGCACGGCCGTTTTCGGTGACCGCCAGGATCTCGTAGGTCGTATGCGGACCGCTCTGCCCTTCGGTGGTCTCGGAATCCGTGGTCGTGATCACCGCGCGTACGTCGTATGCGTCCGCCGATCCCTCGGCGGTCCACCGGCACACGAAAGCCGCGATGAATCCCAGAACGACGCCGATCACGAACAGCGAGGCCACCGAATTTGTTCGTCTTGAACCTTTTCGAGACAGTTCCTGAAAGGTCACCAACACCCCCGTCCGGCTTACCTCAAGTCTATTGTTCGAGCCCCTGAAACGGCACGGGATTTATACCTACACGACTATTCCGTACTCATTTCGTTCCCTGCGCACGGCCGGCCGCGAGCACCGGCGGCCGTCCGGGGCGGCTTGCCAACCCGGGTAAGAGTCGTCTAGACTCAAACTATGTTCACCAGGGATGACGCCGTGAGGGCGGTCGAGAACGCGGCCGACGCGGCGACGCTGTTCGACACCGGACCGGGCCTCGCCCACCGCCGCTACCGCGAATTGGCCGCCGCACTCCACCCGGACCGGAATCCGGGTGACCCGCGGGCCCATAAAGCCGCCGCCACCCTTAATCGCCTCTATACCGACTGGAAGAATTCCCGGCACCGAACGGTCACGACCGCGACGTCGGCGTACACCCTTGTGCGACCACACGCGGTGGGCAGCATCGCCACGACGTATCGCACCACCGGACCCCATCTGGTCAAGATCGTCCGCTCCCCCGCGCTGAACCCGCTGATCCACGCCGAGTGGACGGCGTTGCGCACGCTCGACTACTTCACCGAGCGGCACCGTTGGCTGCGTCCGTACTATCCGCGCCTGCTCGACACCTCGGGTCCGGTGGCGCGGGGCGACCGCGCCTTCAGCGTCCTCGAACCCCTCGTCGACGGGTTCATCACCCTCGCCGACGTCGGGAAGGCCTTTCCCGAGGGCCTCGACGGCCGTGACTACGCCTGGATGCACCGGCGCCTGCTTCGCGCCGTGGCCGGGGCACATCGTGCGGGCGTCGTCCACGGCCACCTCACCGCGGACAACGTGCTGGTCCATCCGGAACAGCACGGCATCGTCCTGATCGGCTGGTCCTTCGCCATCGAGGACGGCGCCCTCCCACTCGCGGCGGACAAGTCGGTCCGGTACCCACCCGAGGTCCACAAAGGACAGCCGGTCACCGCGGCCACCGACGTCCACATGCTGCACCGCCTGATGCTGGATCTGCTGGCGCCCGGGGAGACCCGGCAGCGCGAGTTCGCGAAGTGGTGCACCCAAGAAGATCCGGCACGACGACCCGACGCGGCCGATCTGCTCGACGAGTACGACGACCTGCTCGGCGAGCTGTACGGCCCCCGCACCTTCCGACCCTTCACCATCCCCGAGACAGGAGCCTGACCATGGGACACGGACACTGGGACGACAACGCTTACGCGGCCGCGAAGACCTTTCGCGCCGCGAAGGGCGAGGACGACTTCGGCTACACCGCCGGCCTGCGCTCCAGGCCCGCGAAGGAATGGAAGGTCGCGCCGGCACTCGACCCGGCGGGCGCCGTCCGCGAATGCCGGGATTCGGCCGACCACGCCGATTCGACGCCGATCGCGGTGCTGTTCGACGTCACCGGCTCGATGCGCCGCGTGCCGCGGATCATGCAGGGCAAACTCGGCAAGCTGCACGGACTGCTGAAGCGCCGGGGCTACCTCGCCGACCCGCAGGTCCTGTTCGGCGCGATCGGTGACGCCGACAGCGACCGGGTCCCGTTGCAGGTCGGGCAGTTCGAGTCGGACAACCGGATGGACGAGCAGCTGCGCACGATCTTCCTCGAAGGCGGTGGCGGCGGGCAGAAGAGCGAGTCCTACGAGCTGGCCGCCTACTTCATGGCCCGGCACGTGGTCACCGACGCCTGGCAGAAGCGCGGCCGCAAGGGCTACCTGTTCGTCATCGGCGACGAACTGAACAAGCCGGCTCTGGAGGCCCGCCACATCCGCCGGGTGATCGGCGACGACGTGCGAGAGGACATCGATCCCGCCTCGGTGTACCGGGAGCTGGCCCGCAAGTGGAACGTCTACTTCGTGCTGCCGAACCAGTCTTCGTACTACAACGATCCGGAGATCGGCGAGCACTGGAGCGGGCTGCTCGGGCAGAACTTCCTCAAGCTGGACGATCCCGGCGCGGTCTGCGAACTCATCGCGGCCACGATCGGGCTGGAGGAGCGGGTCGTCGACGTCGACCGCGCGCTCGCCGATCTCGCGGACGTCGGCTCGGCCGCCGAGAGCGCGGCGGTCGGCAAGGCGCTGGCGAAACTCGGTGCCGGTGCCGTCGTGACCTCGGCGGTCCCCGACGCGGGCGGCCCGGACGACGTGGTGCTGCGATGAGTTCCTTGGACGGGAACGTGGTGGTGGTCGGGCTCGGCTTCGGCGACGAAGGCAAGGGCGCGGTCGTCGACGCGCTCTGCGCCGCCCGGCCCACCACCGCCGTCGTCCGCTTCAACGGCGGTGCGCAGGCCGCGCACAACGTCGTCGCGGACGGACGGCACCACACGTTCAGCCAGTTCGGCGCGGGCACGTTCGCCGGCGTACCCACCCATCTGTCGCGGTTCGTACTGGTCGAGCCGTTCGCCCTGGCCGCCGAGAGCCGGCAGCTGGAAGCCGTCGGCGTCCGGGATCCGCTCTCGCTGCTGAGTGTGGACGGCCGGGCTTTGCTCACGACGCCGTTCCACGTCCACGCCAACCGGGCACGGGAGGACGCCCGCGGCGACGGGCGGCACGGTTCGTGCGGGAAGGGCATCGGCGAGACCGTCTGGTACTCGCTGCTGTCCGGGGCGGCGCCGGGCGACGTGGTGGAGAGCCAGGAGGTGATCGGGACGCCGGGGGAAGCGCCCACGGTCGCCGACTGCGCCCGGCCGCCGGTACTGCGGCGCAAGCTGGACGCGCTCGCGCGGTTCTACGCCCCGCTCGCCGTCCCGCCGCACGGCGTGGACGAGCTGGTGGCGCTGTACCACGACTTCGCGGACGCGGTGCGGATCACCGACGGGGACGAAACGGGGCGGCTCGCCGACACCGGGAGGCTGGTCTTCGAGGGAGCGCAGGGGGTTCTCCTCGACCAGCACCACGGTTTCCACCCGCATACGACGTGGTCGACCACCACCCCGCACAACGCGCGAGAGCTGCTGGGCGGACGTCCGCATACGGTCCTGGGTGTCACGCGCACCTATCTGACCCGGCACGGGGCGGGTCCGCTCCCGACCGAATCCGCCGCCGTGCTCGCCCGTTTCCCGGAGGCCCACAACGGCACCGGGGAGTACCAGGGCGCGTGGCGGGCGGGGCATCTCGACGCGGCGCTCCTGGACTACGCGATCGCGGCCTGCGACGGGGTGGACGCGCTCGCGGTGACCCATCTCGACGCGACCGGACTTCGGGTCGTGCCCGGTGACGACTCGCCCGCCGTCGCGCTGCCCGACCCGGTGGCGTGGTTCGGCGCCCGGTTGCCGGTGGCGGTCACGGGGTACGGCCCGGACCGCGCGGCCTACCGGATTTCGGAGCCGGTCGCCGTGGCTTCGGGGGCAAGGTCGAGAATCAGCGCGTGATCGAGTCGACACCGGTGTCCGTTGACGTGCTGGTCGTGAGGTTCGACCCGGACGCCCGGACCGTACTGCTGGGAATCGCGCCGCGGGCCGCCGAGCCGTTCGAGGGGGAACTGGCGCTGCCCGGTGTGCTGCTCGGGCTCGGGGAGCGGCTGCGGGACGCGGGCGAGCGGGCGGTGATCACGAAACTCGGCCTGCCGTCGGACGCACTTTCGGCGACCGGGCAGCTCACCACGTTCGACGAGCCGAACCGTGATCCTCGCGGCCCGACGCTGTCCATCGCCCTCTGGGCGACCACGAAGTCCGTGGTGGCCGAGGCGGGAACCGTGGTGTGGACCCGGCTGGGCGCGGTGCCTTCGCTGGCTTTCGACCACGACCGGATCGTGGCGGACTGCCGTCCGCTGCTGGCCGACCGGCTCTGGCGCGACGTCGCGTTCACCGCCGGCCTGCTGGGACCGACGTTCACGACGGCGCAGGCGCTGGACGCGACCGAAGCGCTCACCGGCGAACGCCCCTATCCGGCCAACCTGGGCCGGACCATGGAACGGGTGCCGGGGTTGCGGCGCACCACCGAGCACGCCGCCGCGCTGCCCAAAGGCGGAAGGCCGCCTTCACTGTGGCGATGGGAATGACGCCGGTGTACCGGCCCGCCCCCAGGACGGGCCGGTACACCGGCCGGTCTCAGATCCCGCAGGACGAAGCCGACCACAACCGGCCGGAGCGGTGCGCCACGTGGGTGTGATCGTCGTGGCCGGGGTAACCCGGGCCGAGGATCTCACTGAAACCGTGGTTGCGGGCCTGCCGTGCGAGTCCGCAGAAACCCTGCGCGCCCGCCCCGAGGTCGACGGCGTCCCCGTAGAGGTGACGGCTGCCCGTCGCGCCGCCGACCGCGTTGTTGCAGGCGACACTGCGGAAGCCGCCGTTGACCACGATCGGCCGGTCACCCATGGCGTGCCGCATCGCCTGCAGCTTCCACATCGACACCAGGGCGTTGGCCTTCGCCGTCGCCGCGGAGACGTTGCCGCCGGACCAGTCCGAGTTGCACCGGTTCAGCTCGCCGTAGGTGAAGTTGACCGGTGAACAGTCGTCGTCCTGCAACGCGTAGAGCTTGGAGAACGTGGCAGGCCCGGCGACGCCGTCCGCGCCGAGCCCGTACGCCTGCTGGAACCGGGTGACCGCGGCCTTGGTGCCCGCGCCGAACTGGCCGTCGATGGCCAGCACACCGCCGTACCCGGGATATCCGGCGACCCGGATCTGGAGCTGGCGGACGTCCTCACCGGACGCCCCCTGCGACAACGAACGCCCCCACGAGTAGCAGGCGTCGGCGGCCGCCACGTCGCCCGCCGTCACCGGCCCCGGATCCGCGGCCGCCGGCGTGGCCACCACGGTGCCGAGTCCGGCCACGAGGGCCAGCATGGGCAGCACGAAACGAATTCTCATGACAGAAACACCTTTCGAGCAGGGAAGGTGAGTCCGCGGTGTGACGATGCACCCCACGGCATGTCAACGATTAACCGCTGAGCACGCTAACGTGGTTTCGGGCACCATGGTGTCGGTCGTTCGCACCACAAACACCGGGGTCCGACGACTCCCGGATGCCATGAACGACCCGTTACTGGCAAATTTTGCCAGTAACGGGTCGTTCATGGCACTTGAGGGAGACGCCGGGCGTCAGGACTTCAGCTGCGGGAAGTCCTCTTCGCGGAACTCCCCGGCCGGCCGCGCGGCGGCGTCGCTCTCCCGGCCCCGGAGTTCGACCCGCCGGATCTTGCCGGAGATCGTCTTCGGCAGGTCGGCGAATTCGAGACGCCGGATCCGCTTGTACGGCGCCAGATGCTCACGGCAGAAGGCCAAGATGGACTCCGCGGTCGCCGCGGTCGGCTCGTGTCCGTTGGTGAGCACGACGTACGCCTTCGGCACCGCGAGCCGGATCGGGTCGGGTGCCGGGACCACGGCCGCCTCGGCGACGGCTTCGTGTTCCAGCAGGACGCTTTCCAGTTCGAACGGCGAGATCCGGTAGTCCGACGCCTTGAAGACGTCGTCGGTACGGCCCACGTAGGTGATGTAGCCGCGTTCGTCGATCGAGCCGACGTCCCCGGTGTGGTAGAACCCGTTCGCGAACGCGGCCGCGGAACGCTCGTCGTCGTCCGCGTAGCCGGTCATCAGGCCGACAGGGCGGTGATCGAGGTCGAGGCAGATCTCGCCCTCCTGCGCCCGTTCGCCGGTGACGGGGTCGACGAGCGCCACGGTGAAGCCGGGCAGCGGGCGTCCCATCGAGCCCGGGACGACGTCCTGGCCGGGGGTGTTGGCGATCTGGACACTGCTCTCGGTCTGCCCGAAACCGTCGCGGATCGTGACGCCCCAAGCCTTTTCGACCTGGTCGATCACTTCGGGATTCAGTGGCTCGCCCGCGCCGACGACCTTGGCCGGCGGGGTCTTCAGCACGGTCAGGTCGGCCTGGATGAGCATCCGCCACACCGTCGGCGGCGCGCAGAAACTGGTGATGCCGCAGCGTTCCATCTGCGCCATCAGCGAAACCGCGTCGAAGCGCGCGTAGTTGTACAGGAACACCGTCGCTTCGGCGTTCCACGGCGCGAAGACGTTGCTCCACGCGTGTTTCGCCCAGCCCGGCGAGGAGATGTTCAGGTGGACGTCACCCGGTTCGAGGCCGATCCAGTACATTGTGGACAGATGGCCGACCGGGTACGAGACCTGGGTGTGCTGCACCAGTTTCGGCTTCGCGGTCGTGCCGGAGGTGAAGTACAGCAACAGCGGGTCGTCCGCGGCCGTCGGCGCGTCCGGGGTGAAAGCGTCCGGCTGCTCGTAGGCGTCCACGAAGGACTGCCAGCCCTCGACGGGCTCGCCGGTGACGATCCGGGTGTACTCCCCGGCGACGTTCTCGAACTTGTGCGCGTCGGCGGACCGGATCACGACGTGTTTCGCCGCGCCCCGCTCGACCCGGTCGGTGAGGTCCGCCGGGCCGAGCAGGGTCGAGGCCGGGATGATGACCGCGCCCAGCTTGATCGCGGCGAGGATCGTCTGCCACAGCTCACCCTGGTTGCCCAGCATGAGGATCAGCCGATCGCCTCGGCGGACGCCGAGCGAGCGCAACCAGTTCGCGACCTGGTTCGACCGGCGCGCCATCTCCGGGTAGGTCCAGCGGTTCTCGGCGCCGTCCTCTTCGACGATCCACAGCGCGTACCGGTCCTGATTGGCCGGATCGGCGGCGACGACGTCGAACCAGTCCAGCGCCCAGTTGAACTCGGCGGGCCGGGGCCAGGTGAAGTCGCGATACGCGGTTTCGTAGTCCTCGCGATGGGTCTGCAGGTAGTCCCGCGCCTCGCGGAACGTGCGGTGTGCCTCCGAAGCGCTCACGATCGTCCTCCTGGTCCGCTGGGTGGCCGCCGGTTCTTTCTACTCCCCCTTGAACTCGGGCGCGCGCCGCTCGAGGAACGCCTGCACGGCCTCGCCGAGATCCTTGCTGGGCAGGAACGCCGCGTTCCAGGCCGAGACGTACCGCAGGCCGTCGGCGACCTGGCGTTCGGTGTTGGCCGAGAGGACGTTCTTGGTGCCCTGCACGACCAGCGGCGGGTTGACCGCGATCTCCAGCGCCATCTTGCGCGCCTCGGCCAGCAGCGCCTCCTGGTCCGGGTACACGTCGTTGACCAGGCCGATCTTCTCCGCGCGGGCCGCGTCGATGTCCTTGCCGGTCAACGCCAGTTCGCGCAGGTGCCCTTCGCCGACGATCGGCGCGAGCCGCTGCAGGCTGCCGAGGTCGGCCACGATCGCGACCTTGACCTCGCGCACGCTGAACTTGGCGTCCGCGCTCGCCAGGCGGACGTCGGCCGCCGCGATCACGTCGACACCGCCGCCGATGCACCAGCCGGAAATGGCCGCGATGACCGGTTTGCGGCATTCGGCGATCGAGGAGACGCTCGCCTGGAGGGTCTTGACCTCGTCGAGGAACTTCGTCCGCGGGCCCGCGAGCGCGTCGCCGCCGAGCATTTCGCCCCAGCTCGGCATCATCGCGGGCAGGTCGAGCCCATAGGAGAAGTGCTTGCCGCTTCCGGTCAGCACGACCGCCCTGACCTGCGGGTCCGCGTCCAGCGCGCGGAAGACGATCGGCAGTTCGCGCCAGAAATCGGGGCCCATCGCGTTGCCCTTGGACGGGCCGAGCAGTGTCACTTCGGCGACGTGCCCGTCGATCTCCACCTTGAGCGACACGAGATCGGGAAGACTGTCAGCTGTAGCGGTCATAGGGTCATCTTGACTCATGTGATTGACAGGCTGCCAATGGCCACTCGATGGCCCGCCCGATGGCCACTGTGCCTGGGTGGCCGCGAGATGCTTTCCTGGTACCAGCGAGTACTACCGGCGAGTACCGACGATCGACGTAAGGACGGTGGGATATGAGCCCGGCCAGCAGCGCCACCGCGGTCGCCGACCTGCCCGCACCGATCCCCGCACCGGAACGTTCCTCCCGCCCGATCGAACTGTCGGGGTCGTTCACCCATGAGGGTCACCGGCTCGCCTACACCGAGTTCGGCTCCGGCGATCGAGTGGTCGTGCTGACCCACGGGATCATGCTCACCAGGCGGATGCACGCCCCGCTCGCGCGCAAACTGGCGCGTGCGGGTTTCCGGACCATCACCCTCGACCTGCTCGGCCACGGCGATTCGGACCGCCCGACCGACTCATGGCTGTACTCGATGCCCGCGTTCGCGGAGCAGACCGTCGCCCTCCTGGACCACCTGGACATCGACGCCGCCGTGATCGGCGGGACGTCGCTGGGCGCCAACGTCGCACTCGAAGTCGGCGTCGCCGCGCCGGAACGCGCGCTCGGGCTGGTCGTGGAGATGCCGGTACTGGACAACGCGATCGTCTCCGGGCTGATCACCTTCGCGCCGCTGCTCATGGCCGCCCGGTTCCTGCCGGTGACCGTGCAGGGGGTGGCGCTGGTGGCGAAACTCGTCCCGCACGGCAACCAGTGGGTCGACGTCGTCACCGACACGCTCTCGCAGCAGCCCGCGCCGATGGCCGCGCTCCTGCACGGCGTGCTGTTCGGCCGGATCGCGCCGCCCAAGTCGGTCCGGCGGAAGATCACCACTCCCGCGCTGGTCATCGGCCACGAAGGCGATCCGATCCACCCCTTCGGCGACGCCGATTCCCTGGCCGAGGACATGCCAGCCGCCGAGTTCGTCCAGGCACGCAGCCCGGTCGAACTGCGCTTCGACCCGAGCCGCCTGACCGAAGCCATCACCGACTTCTCCGCGCGATGTCATGACCGTTGAGCCGGCGGCGACCCGGAACTCCGGTGCCGAAGAGGTCCGGACCGACCGGCTCGTCCTGCGCCGTCCCGACCAGGACGACCTCGACGCGATCTTCGCCCTCCACAACGATCCGGAGGCCTGCGAGCACAACCCCTCCGACATGCTGGAGACGCGCGAGGACGCCGAACTACTGCTCGAGCTCTGGTCACATCAGTGGAACCGGTACGGGTTCGGGTACTGGGTGGTCCGGCGGCACGACGTGCCGGATCCGCTGGGGGTCTGCGGCGTCAAGCTCGTCGGCTTCGGACGGCACCCGGTCCTGAACCTCTTCTACCGGTTCTTCCCGTCTTCCTGGGGTTCCGGGTACGCCAGCGAAGCCGCCGCCACAGCGGTGGACTGGGCACGCGTCCACCGGCCGGACGATCTCGTGATCGCCCGCGTCCGGCCGGGGAACCTCGCGTCGCAGCGGGTGGCCGTCCGGGCCGGTCTGGCCCGCACGGAGCACCTCGACACGCCGGGCGACGACGGGATCGACTGGATCTACGTCTCGGATCGGAGCTACGAGGGCTGAGCCAGCCCCGCCACCGGCCCGAAGACGATCACCGCGGGCGGCCGCACCCCGGCTGCCGCGGCGTCGTCGACCACACTGTCCAAAGTGGAGCGCAGCACCCGCTGCGTGCGCATCGTGCCGTCCTCGACGATCGCGACCGGCGTGTCCCCCGGCCGCCCTTCCAGGAGCGCCTTGGTGAACAGCGGGAGGCGTTCGACGCCCATCATCAGCACGATCGTGCCGCGCATCTTCGCCAGCAGATCCCAGTCCACCAGCGACTTCTCGTCGCCCGGCGCGACGTGACCGGACACCACGACGACCTCGTGCGCGACGCCCCGGTGCGTCACCGGGATGTCCGCGACGGCGGGCACGGAGAACGCGCTCGTGATGCCGGGGACCATCGTCACCGGGATACCCGCTTCGGCACAGGCGAGGACCTCTTCGAAACCGCGGCCGAACAGGTACGGGTCGCCGCCCTTGAGCCGGACGACGAATTTGCCCGCCTTGGCCCGCTCGATCAGCGTGGAGTTGATCACTTCCTGGCTGGCCGCGCGGCCGTACGGGATCTTCGCGGCGTCGACGATCTCGACATGGGGCGAGAGTTCGTCGAGCAGTTCGCGTGGGGCCAGCCGGTCGGCGACGACGACGTCGGCCCGGGCGAGCAGCCTGCGGCCGCGGACGGTGATCAGTTCCGGGTCACCGGGGCCGCCGCCCACCAGCGCGACACCGGGAAGCTCGTCGTGGACGTCCGGCACTCGGCCGTCGGCGACGACACCGGCGCGAAGGCCGTCGAGGATGCTGTCGCGCACGGTGGCCGACCGCAGCGGCTCGCCGCCGGAGAGGACGCCGACCAGCAGTCCGCCGTGCCGTCCGGAGGCCGGGGTGACCGCGCTGCCGAGGTCGCCGTCGTCGGCTCGGACGCAGAACACCCGCTCGCGTTCGGCCTCGGCGCAGACCGCCGCGTTGACCTCGGGGTCGTTCGTGCACGCCAGCGCGTACCAGGCATCGACGAGATCGCCCTCGGTGTAGGGGCGCTCGTGCCAGACGAACTCGCCGGCGTCCGCCATGGCGCTGACCGACGGCGTGGTGTGCGGCGAGACGAGTTCGACCCGCGCGCCGGCGCCGATCAACCGGGGCAGGCGGCGCTGGGCGACCGTCCCGCCACCGATCATCACGACACGACGGCCGGCCAGGTCGAGGCCGGAGAGGTAATGCGGGTCATCCATGCGGGGCAGTGTAAGGAGACAGCGCCCCGAACCGCGATCCGAGTGAGAACTACCTCAGCTCTCCAGCAGGGTCAGCAGTTCGGTGTTGCCGAACATCCTGGCCGCGTCGATCGCCGATGGCTCCCCCGCCCTCGGGTCCGCACCGCCCTTGAGGAGCGCCTTCACGACCTCGGGCACGTTCTTGAACACCGCGCCGGCCAGCGGGCTCTGCCCCTTGTCGTTCTCGCGGTTCGGGTCGGCGCCGCGTTCGAGCAGCGCGGCCACGGTCTCCGCGTGACCGTGGTAGGCGGCGAGCATGACCAGGGTGTCGCCCCGGTCGTTGGTCAGGTTGGCCGAAACGCCCGCGTCGAGGTACGCGGCGAGATCGGTCGTCGCGCCGGCCCGGGCGAACCCGAACACCTTCGCCCACAGCTCCAGCAGTTCGGGATCGAATTCCTCGGTCTGTCCGGGGTTCTCCGTCATACGGCCGATTCTTCCACGCCGAGCCGCGGTCCGGGCGGCGTATCGCACCGCCCGGACCGGCGGCGTCAGCGGCCCGCGTGGGGGTAGGGCAGCAACGCCATCTCCCGCGCGTTCTTGATCGCGGTCGCGACCTGTTTCTGCTGCCGAGGGGTCAGCCCGGTGACCCGGCGGGCGCGGATCTTGCCCCGGTCGGAGATGAACTTCCGCAGCAGGTCGGCGTCCTTCCAGTCGACCTCGGTGATCTTGTTGGCGTGCAACAGATTCGTCTTGCGCTTGAGCGGGCGGTCCCGATTCGGCTTCGGCATCGCGCTCACCAGCTCGACTTCGTGACGCCGGGCAGTTCGCCGTTGTGCGCCATCTGCCGCATCCGGACCCGGGAGAGCCCGAATTTCCGCAGGTAGCCGCGGGGGCGGCCGTCGGCGGTGTCGCGGTTGCGGATCCGGGTCGCGCTGGCGTCGCGCGGCATCGCCTGCAGGGCCGACACAGCGGCCGCCTTCGCCTCGGACGACGCGGACGGCGAGGCGATGGTGGCCTTCAGCTCACGGCGGCGCTCGACGTACCGCGCGGAGATCACCTTGCGCTGCTCGTTCTTGGCGATCTTGGACTTCTTGGCCATCAGCGCTCCTCCTTGAACTCGACGTGCTTGCGCGCGACCGGGTCGTACTTGCGCAGCACCATGCGGTCCGGGTTGTTCCGCCGGTTCTTCTTCGTGACGTAGGTGTAGCCGGTCCCGGCGGTCGAGCGGAGCTTGATGATCGGCCGGATGTCGGTGCTCTTGGCCATCAGAGCTGCACCCCTTTCGCGCGGAGTCCGGCCACCACGGCCTCGATCCCCCGCTTGTCGATGGTCTTCATGCCCTTCACCGAGACCCGCAGCCGGACCCAGCGCCCTTCGCTCGGCACGAAGTACCGCTTGGCCTGCAGGTTCGGCTCCCAGCGCCGGGACGTGCGCCGATGCGAGTGCGACACCTGCTTCCCGTAGCCCGGTTTGCGGCCGGTGACCTGGCACACGGCTGACATGCACCCTCCCAAGTTGATATCGGTTGTCGTTTTCATTTACTGTACACAGTCGAACCAACCCGCAATCGACGCCCCGGAGCTTCAGTGACCGAAAACCCGCGCGTGCCCCTCGTCCTGATCAGTGGCCTCGCACCGGGACCCAACGCCGACCTCGCCGAGCGGCTGCGCCTGGCCGGGCCCGGTACCGCCGTCGTGCACCACGACCTGAGGCAGATTCACTCCGGAGTGGTCAGGCGGCGGATCCGGCTCGGCGACCGCGCCCGGCTGACGGTCCTCGAACTGGCGCACGGCTGCGTCTCGTGCACTCTTCGCGAAGACCTCTTACCGTTGCTGCGCAAGCTTTCGCGGATGCCTCAGGTGCGCCGCATCGTCGTCCGGCTCGACGAGGCCATGGAGCCCGAGCCGGTCAGCTGGGCGCTGCGCAACGTCCTGGTCGGCGACCGGCCGGTGATCGAAGACGTCGACCTCAAGGCGGTTCTGGCCGTCGTCGAGTGCGCAGAGTGGCTGACGGACGCCACCGGCGACGAAACCCTGGCCGAGCGAAACCTGCAGGCCAGCCCGGAAGACGAGCGGACGGTCGCCCAGGTCGCGCTGTCGCAGGTGGAGTTCGCCGACCTGCTCGTGCTCGCGGGCGCGGCGACCGACGCCTGGTCCGCGGCGAAGGCGTCGGCCGTACTCGACCGGGTCGCGCCGTCGATCCCGCGCATCGAACTGTCGGCCGTCGACGGGAAGACCGTGCTGGACGCGGTCCCCGCCGGGGCCCGCCGCGGCGAGGTCACCGACATGCACGGACCGCTGCTGCAGGGCGAACCACCGCTGCACACCGACTGCGGGATCGGGCTGCTCACCTTCACCTCGCAGCGCCCGTTCCACCCGGAACGCCTTCACGACGCGATAGACGTCCTGCTCGACGGCGTCGTCCGCAGCCGAGGACGGCTCTGGGTGGCGAGCCAGCCGGACATGGCGCTCTGGATCGAGTCCGCGGGCGGCGGTCTCGGCGTCGGGCACGCCGGCGCGTGGCTGGCCGCGCCCGACGGGCCGGACTGGGCCGATGTCTCCCCCGAACGCCGCACGCTCGCCTCGCTGCGCTGGGATCCGCTGTTCGGCGACCGGGCACAGGAACTGGTCGTGGTCACGGATCAGGCCACGCCGGACGAGGTCGAGGCCGCCCTGCGCGGGGCACTGCTGACCGACGAGGAGCTCGCCGCCGACGAACAGGAATGGCTCCGGTACCCGGATCCGTTCGGCGAGTGGCACGAAGAACCGTGTGAGGACACGGAAATCGACCCCGAGAAGCACGACGCGAACGTGTCGAACCGAAAGGACGAAACGCAGTGAAACCGGGTATCCACCCCGACTACCACCCCGTGGTGTTCAAAGACCTCTCCACCGGCGACGCGTTCCTGACGCGGTCCACCGCGACGTCCGAACAGAGCATCGAGTGGACCGACGGCAACACCTATCCGCTGGTGAACGTCGAGATCAGCTCGTGGTCGCATCCGTTCTGGACCGGCAACCAGCGGATCATGGACACCGCGGGCCAGGTCGAGAAGTTCCACCGCCGCTACGGGCGCCGCGGGGGTGCGAAGTAATGGCCGTCCCGAAGCGCAAGATGTCGCGCAGCAACACCCGCTCCCGGCGCTCGCAGTGGAAGGCGGCCGTACCGGATCTGGTGCCGATCAAGGTGAACGGCGAGACGAAACTCGTGCCGCGCAAGCTCATGAAACATTTCCATGAAGGTGGAGAGTGACGACGCCGGTCACGGTGCTGTCCGGATTCCTCGGTGCGGGCAAGACGACCGTGCTCAACCACGTCCTCGCCAACCGCGAAGGGCTGCGGGTGGCGGTGATCGTGAACGACATGAGCGAGGTCAACATCGACGCCGCCCTGGTGCGGGACGGGAACAGCCTGTCCCGCACCGAGGAACGGCTCGTCGAGATGACCAACGGATGCATCTGCTGCACCCTGCGCGACGACCTACTGGACGAGGTCTCGCGACTCTGCGCGGACGGGCGGTTCGACTACCTGCTCATCGAATCGAGCGGGATCTCGGAGCCGATGCCCGTCGCCGCGACGTTCTCCTTCGCCCGCGAGGACGGCGTCACCCTGCTGGACGCCGCGCGCCTCGACACGATGGTCACCGTGGTCGACGCGGTGAACTTCGAACGGGAACTGGCGTCCGGCGACGCGCTGACCGAACGCGGGCTCGACCAGTACGACGGCGATGAACGGACCGTCAGCGACCTGCTGATGGACCAGATCGAGTTCGCCGACGTCCTCCTGCTCAACAAGGCGGATCTCGTCCTGCCCGCATCGCTCGAACGGCTGACGGCGGTACTACGGCGACTCAATCCCGCCGCCGAAGTACTCGTCTCGACCCATGGCCGGGTCCCGCTAGACCGGCTGCTCGGCACCGGGCGCTACGACGTCGAACGAGCGCAGGAGGCACCCGGCTGGGTGGCCGAACTCAACGGCGATCACGTGCCGGAGACCGAGGAGTACGGGATCTCCAGCGTGGTCTTCCGCTCGCGGCGGGCCTTCGACCCGGAACGGTTGTGGGACTTCGTCGGACGGCTCGATTCCGGCGAGTTCGGCACGGTTCTGCGCTCGAAGGGATTCTTCTCGCTGGCGTCCCGGCCCGGGGTGACCGGATTGTGGTCGCAGGCCGGGACGGTCGCGCGGTTCGAGCCTCAGGGCGTCGAGGAGGCGCCACGGCAGGAACTCGTGTTCATCGGGGTGGGTCTGCAGAAGGACGCACTGACGGACTCGCTCGACGGATGCTTGTCCACTGTGGACCTGTTCGGCGGCTCGGATCCGTTCCCGGAGTGGGAGGCGGTACACGTTCACTGAAGGTGTCAGTGGTCGTCGTAGTGGTCCCCGTGCGCGGCGTGGCGGTGACCGTCGTGCAGGTAGTCGACGTGGTCGCCATGCGGTACGGCGACGTGGCCGCAACCCTCGCCGTGGGTGTGGTCGTGACCCTGGTGAGGAATGTGGCCACCGGCCTCGCACTCGTCGAAATGCCCGTCGTGAGCGCGGTGCAGGTGACCGTCGTGCACGTAGTCGACGTGGTCGCCATGCGGTACGGCGACATGGCCGCAACCCTCGCCGTGGGTGTGCGTGTGGCCGGCGTGTTCGGTGTGCGCGGCGGTCATCACCGGGTCCTTCCTGATCGATCTTGCCTGATCAGGCGGACCGTAGCACCGGACTACGCGGTCAGCAGCGCTCTCACCCGACCGAGTACCCGCACCCGTACTGGGGAAGGCCGGGTTCCTCCGGCTGGTCCGCGCGGCCTCCCGGGCAGGCCGTGTTGCGATGGGCCGAGGTGCTCGTGAGTGGCGGGGACGGTTCTATTGAGGGGCAGGGCAAAGGTGTCGTGTCGGGTGCCGAGTCCGTGAAGGACTCCTTGAGGGACTCTGGGTCCCTCAAGGAGGCCTTCACGGACCGGTGATCAGCGGGGTGAAGGGGACTTCCGCTTGTACAGTGAGGGGAAAGTCCCCTTCGACGCGGGTCTGCGGTCCTCGTGGGCGGCGGAGTCCCGGGTGTTGCGAAAGCCACTTTCGCAACCTTCAACGTTGCGAAAGTGGCTTTCGCAACACCCGAGGTCGGCGCGCGGGCGACCGACAGAACACGCCACCGTTGCCTTTCTGCTCAATAACCGTCCCCGCCACTCACGAGCCGGCGCAGCAGCCACCGGCGGGTTCGGCGCCCTCGTAGGCGTCGTGCCAGTTCCACCACTCGTACGGCGGGGTCTGCGGGTAGCCCTCCGGCGAGTCCTCCCACTCCTCCTGCCGCCCGAGAGCAGTCAGGTCGAGGTAGCTCCACGTGCCCCCGAGCGCCTCGTCCCCGCGGTTGTTGATGAAGTAGGTGCGGAAGACCTGGTCACCCTCGCGGATGAACACGTTGGTGCCGTGCCATTCGCCGACCCCGAAATCGACGTCGAAGTCGCCGGTGATCGTGTACCACGGCATCGTCCAGCCCATCCGCGCCTTCATCCGCGTGAGGTCCGGCTGCGATCCTCGCGAAGCGAACGCCAGTGTGGTGTCGCGCGCGTTCAGATGCGCGACATGCGCGACCTGGTCGGCCACCAGCGAGCAGCCTTTGCAGGCGTGGTCGGGAAAGCCTTCCACGTCCGGGTCGAAGAAAGCGCGGTAGACGATCAGCTGACGGCGTCCCTCGAACAGGTCGAGCAGACTCGCCTTCCCCGACGGGCCTTCGAACTCGTACGGCTTCTCGACCGCGACCCACGGCATCCGCCGTCGTTCCGCGGCGAGCGCGTCCCGGGCGCGGGTCAGTTCCTTTTCCTTCACCAGCAAGCGAAGCCGCGCTTCTTCCCACTCCTCGGGGGTGACGGTCTTCATCGCGCCAACTCCGCGGGCAGCACGCTCTGGCGGTTCGGCCGCCCTTCGCCGGTGGTGATCAGCGCGCGCAGGCTGGTGCCGACGTAGAACGTCCACGCCTTGTGGCAGACGTCGTAGCACTCGTATTCCCGAACCAGCCCGTGGTGCGTGAACCGGACCTCGGTCTCGCCGTCCTTCCCGGCGATCTCGCACGTGATCGTGGTGCCGACCCATTCGGTCTCGTCCCGTGTGAACTCGAAGTGGTTCTCGAGCACCAGCCACGAGACCTTGCGGCCGGGTACGGATTCCGTGACGCGCATCCGGCAGCGGTGGACCTTCTCGTAGTGGTAGGCGAACTCGTCGCCGACGTCGACGGTGCCGCCGTCGATCTCCTCGGACCACCAGCCGCGGACGTCGTTGAAGGCGTCGAAGACCTGCAGTGGCGTCTGGTCGACGGTAAAACTGGTCGTGAAGCTCATGCTGTTCCCTCCAGATGGTCTTTCAGGGCTGCGAGCGGACCGTCCCAGTCGCGGGCCAACGCCGCCAGGAATTGCTGGGCGACCTGCATCGGGGCCGAGCGGAGCCGATAGCGGACCCGGCGCCGCTCCCCCTGCTCCGGGGTCACCAGGCCGGCGTCGGTGAGCAACGCCAGATGTTTGGCGATGGCCTGCCGTGTGATGGGCAGGCGGTCGGCGAGGTCGGTCGCCGTGGCCGGGCCGCCCGAGGCGAGCGTGGCGAGGATGCTCCGCCTGCTCGGGTCGGCCAGTGCGACGAAGACCTGTTCGGCGATCGCTTCGGTGTCAGGCGGCATCGAGGTATTCGATCAGTTCACCCAGTTCGGCCGCCCACCCCTTCGTGTTCCCGTCGAACGCGACGCTGTGGAGCTCGTCCGGGAGCTGGGAGAAGCCGGTTTCGACGACGGTGAGCCGGGTACCCGCGTCCACCGGTTCAAGGGTGAACTCGACGTAGGTGCGGCGAGGGTCGTCGTCGGGCAGTCCGTAGATGTTCCAGGTGAAGCCGAAGATCTCCGGCTCCTCGACGCGCTCGACGCGCATGTTCGCCCGGTGTCCCTCGTCCCACTTCATCTCGGCGTCGCCGCCGGGCCGCAGGTCGATGCTCGCCTGGTTGCCGAACCAGGTGCCGAGGCCTTCGGCCGTGGTCAGCGCGGCCCAGACCTTCGCGGGCGGATGGGCGATCTCGACGGTGCGTTCGATCCGGTCGGGGAATCCCACGACAGCCTCCTCAAGTAGCAATCAATCGGTTGCTATAACTTTGTATAGCAACCGACGGATTGCGTCAAGGCTTGACTCAGGAGGGTGTGTACAGCGCCCCGAGGAACTCCAGCAGCAGCCGCTCCCGCAACGGGCCCGGTGCCGTGGCCAGCAAGGCGTTGATCTCCGCCATCCGGCCGGGCAGTCCCGCTTCGCCGCCGAGTCCCGCGGCCGCGAGCAGACCGGCGAACTGCTCCGACGTCAGTGTCGCGGGATCCAGCGCGGCCACGAACTCGGCGACCTGCGGATCGACGACGACGGGGCCGGACTCGCGGGCAGCATCTACCGAAGCGGCGAGACCGTCGAGGAACTCCTTTTCACTCCCCCGGTTCGCGGCCGTCACGGTCAGGTGCAGGTTCGCGGGCGACGTCTCGTGGGCGAACTGCGCCTGGACGTACCAGCCGCGCTCCCGCATCTCGTCCGCGACGGTGAACAGGTCGAAACCCGCGTCGGCGTCCACGGTGAACGCGAGCAGGGTCGATACCGGATCACCGAGGACACGTAGGCCGTCGAGTGCCTCGATTCCGGCGCGGATCTCGACGGCGGCCTCGCGCGCGGCCGAAGCGAGCTTCGCGTAGCCCTCCTCGCCGACATGACGCACGACGGCCCACGCCGCGGCGAGCGGACCACCGGATCGAGTGCTCTGCAGCGTGGTGTTCAGCATCGTGTACCCGGGCCAGTCCGCGCTGGCGAAATACTGCGGCCTGCGCAGTTCGGCGTTGGCGTGCAATAGAACCGACACGCCCTTGGGGCAGTACGCGTACTTGTGCAGGTCCACCGAAACACTGGTGACTCCGGGGACGTCGAACCCGAACGGGCCGAGGTCCAGGTAGGGCAGCACCCAGCCGCCGATACACGCGTCCACGTGGAAGCGGACGCCGTCGAGCAGCGCCGCGATCTCGGGGATCGGGTCGAGGACGCCGTGCGCGTACGACGGCGCGCTCGCGACGACGAGCACCGTCGTGTCGTCCACGGCGGCGGCCATCGCCTCCGGCACGGCGCGGTAGGTCACCGGGTCGACCGGGACCGGGATCGCGCGCACACCGAAGAAATGCGCGGCCTTGTGGAACGCGGCGTGTGCCGTCGTCGGCAGCACGATGCTCGGCGAAGGCACGTCCGGGCGGGCGTCGCGGGCGGCCAGCACGGCGAGCATGCACGACTCCGTGCCGCCCGAGGTCACCGAACCGACCGTCTCCCCCGTGCCGCCCAGCAACCGCGCGGCGGCACCGACGAGGTCGTTCTCCATCCGCAACAGGCTGGGGAACGCGGTGGGGTCGAGACCGTTGGCCGACGACGCCAGCGCGTGTGCCGCCGCACCCAGTTCGTCCACTTCGGACAGACCACTGTCGTAGACGTAGGCCAAGGTCCGGCCGCCGTGCGTCGGCAGGTCTCCCGCGCGCAGCTCCCGCAACTCCCGCAGGACGTCCTCGGCGGTCACGACCGGCGCTCCAGCACGGACTTCCGCAGCAGCGGGATGCCGAGCGCGATCAACACGGCCGGCAGGATCGACGCGCCGAGCAGGATGGCGGTGAGCGCGCTCGACGGCTGTTCGGCGCCGACACCGAGGCTGGACTGATAGCCGCCGAACTGCAGAACCAGACCCCAGATCCCAGGTCCGAGCGCGAGCCCCAGCGTCTCCGACGCCGTCCAGACACCGGCCGCGACACCGGCCCTGGTCTCGCCGGTCCTCTCTTCCTCGTCGCTGATCAGATCCGGCAGGATCGCCAGCGGGAACACCGAGATGCCCGCGTACCCGACACCGCAGAACGCGACGAACACCATCGTGACGGCGAACGGGAAGACCTGAGCGCCGAGCAGCCCCAGCAGGCCGATGCCGAACGCGGCGGTGGCGATCCGGAATCCGGCCAGCTTCCCCACACTCGCGCCGAGCCGCGGCCACAGCGGCATGGTCAGCAGCGCCGGGCCGACGAAGCCGACGAACAGGACCGTCGAGTAGCCGGAGCTGCCGAGGATCCGCTCCGCGAAGAACGGGATCGCGGCCAGCACGGTGCCGATGCCGAGCGCCTGGATGAAATAGACGCTCAGCAGCCAGCGGAACGGCCGCCACTGCGCGAGCGTCCGGAACAATTCACGCGGGCTCACCGTATTCGGCCGCAGCGCGCCGACCGGCGCGTCTTTCAGCCCGAAGTACACGCCGAGCGTCGCCAGCAGGATGATCACGGCGATGAACACGCCCATCACCCGGTAGCCCGCGATCCCGCCGACGAGTTCGGTGATCGCCGGGGCCCCGCCGCCGCAGATCAGGATGGCGACCGCGAGGAATCCGATCCGGATGCTGGTCAGCTTCGTCCGCTCGTCGGCGGAGTCCGTCAGCTCGGCGGGCAGCGCGTTGAACGGCACCTGGAAGAACGCGTACGCGGTGGCGCACAACAGGAACACGACGACGACGTAGATCGCGTCGGGCACCGGACCGCCGAAGCCCGGATGCGCGAAGAGGGCCGCGAAGAGGATCGAGACGCCAATGCCGCCATAGAGCAGGAACCTGCGGCGGCTGCCGGTGCGGACCATGTCCGCGTCCGACAGCCTGCCCGCGATCGGGTTGAAGAGCACGTCCCATGCCTTGGGAACGAACACGATCAAACCGGCCACGCCGGCCGCGACGCCCATCGTGTCGGTGAGGTACTTCAGGAGGAGCAGTCCGGGAACCGTGCCGAACGGGCCGGTGACGAACGAGCCGAGCGAGTAGCGATACCTCGTCCGTGCTGGCAGGGCTGCCATGATCCTCCTCGAGGCGGTTCTCCCGATGAAGGCCTCAGTATTGGATCTTGGCCACCACCGGGTAGTGGTCGGAGGGAATCGTGCCACCGTCGTAATGCACGAGCCGTACCGGGCCGACAGCGGCGAGTGGGCGGCCGCCCGTGCGCAGCGCGCCGACGTAGTCGAGCGAGTCGCGGTAGGTCGTCGGAACGGACTTCGCGGCGTTCGGGTTCGTCGCCGCGTCGAAGGTGTAGTCACCTTCGCCGGTCGTGCGCAGTACGCCGTCGAGGACGGCTTCGCCCTGCTGGACCTGGGTCCGGCCGAGGCCGTCCTTGCGCGCCTGTCCCGCCCAGTACTCGATGTTCAGGTCCCCGGCGACGACGACCGGCTCGGCCGCGGGTGCGTATTTCGTGACCAGGTCCCGGATCTCGCCGAGCTGCGCCATCCGGATGTCGTGTGCCTTCGGCAGCGTCTCCGGTCCCTCGTCGGCCTGCATATGGGTGCCCGCGATCCACAGCGGCCTGCCGTTCACGACCAGCCGGGCAAGCGCCGCGCCCTTGTTGGACAGGTAGTCCGCCGTGCCCGAGTAGGAATTGCGGAAGACCAGCTGGTGCTGCTCGGTCACCGGCGCCTTGCTGAGCACGGTCACCCCGCCGTTGACCACGAACGGCGAACCCGAGCAGTTCCCGTTCACCGACGTCCAGCCCGCGGAGGTCTTGCAGTACTGGCCGACGAGCGGGGTCTGGTGCGGCCAGACGTCCTTCAGCCGGTTCCGCATTCCCTCGGCCTGGGCGCTGAACGCCTCGTCGAGGACGACGACGTCCGCGTCGTTCGCGCGGATGACCGACTCCGCTGCCCGTGCCCTCGCCTCCTTGTCCGAGGTGTTCGGGCTCGCGATCCACGGCAGCTGCCAGATGTTGAAGGCCATCACCTTCACGGAGGTGGCGGCGTTCGCGGGCACGCTCATACCCGAAAGCAGAGCGACGGTGGCGAAGACGAGTACGGCGAGCTTCCGCACAGAAGAGCCTTTCCGGTCAAGAAACGACGAAGGTCCGCGAAGTCCCGCTGAAGGCGGAGATCGCCCCGTTCCAGCCGTTCTTCCAGTTGCCGAAGTGGACCACGCGGTATTTGCCGATCGGGGCGTTCGGGGGGATCTTCCAGTGGACGACGGCTTTCGATTCGGCGACGAAGGTCCGCGCCCAGTGGTACTTCGTATCCCAGTCGCCGTCGTCGGCGTGGCGGACCCATTTGCCGTCGACCAGCCGCTGGATCTCCAGGAACGTGTCGCCACGCCGGAGGTCGTTCTTCGGATGTCCGGTGACGAACTCGACGGCGACCTGCTCGCCGCGGCCGTAGGTGCTCTTCGCGTCGACCAGGACGTCGCCGAAGGATTTGAACGCGGGCGCGCTGTCGAAGACGACGCCGGGCTGGAAATTGATCAGTTTGCCGCGCAGGTCTCGCGGTGTCGGCCCGTGCGGCACGGTCTTCCCGGCCTTCATCGCCGCCGCGAGCTTCGCGAATTCCTGCTGGTACGCCGGAAGCGTGTAGCGGCCATACAGCGTCGACGCGCCCTCGTACTGCTGCGAGTCGTACTCCTCGGGCGTGGTGACGTACTGGCTGTAGGCGTTGGCGTAGCCCTGGACGAGTACGTTCTCCAGCGGGACACCGAGTTCCGCGGCGACGGTCCGGCGAAGCCGCAGGCCCGAGACGATGGTCAGCTCGGCGGGCACGGCCACGAGGTGCACCTGTCCGATCCGGACGATCTGCAGCGGCAGGACCTCCGGCGTCCACGGATACGGCTTCATCGCGCCGAACGGGACGGCGACCACCTTCGGCGCCTGCGCGTCGGCGAGCGCCTGCGGGATCGGCGCGTCGATGCCGCCGAGCCAGTCGATGAACGGGTTCTTCACGCCTTCCGGCAGCGGCAGGCCAGGGCCGTCTTCGCGACTGCCGGCGAGCATCGACACCCCGATCGCGGCCGTGCAGGTGTGCTGCGGCCGTCCGTTCGGCGTGTACTTCGCATCGACGGCGACATCGGACATGTCGACGTAGCACATCCGGTGGTCGACGCCGCCGGTCACGGCTTCGGCCGCCGCGTCGAACGCGCTCTTCGCCGCACGGAACTGCAGATCGCCGATCGTGCGGGTGTTCTCGAACTCCGTCTCCGGCGTCCCCGGCGAGAGGTTCAGGTTCGGGCTCATGTCGCCGGTGTTGGTCTGCGGGAACGCGGCGACGAACCGCGGATTCCCGTCCAGGTACCGGACACCGGCGTGGTCGTGCTCCCACTCGTAGGCGGCGTAACCCTTGTTGTCGCCGCTGATCAGGTGGTTGCCGTTGCTCATCGACGTACCGTGCGTGGCGAACCAGCTGATAGCGCCGACGTCGGCGCCGTTCTGGCTGAACCGCAGCACCGTGACGGCCGGATCGATCGCCTGCGGGAAGTGGTCCTTGTCGGCCTTCGGGTTGAGGTCGAATGCCTTGCGCGAGCGGTTGACGCTCGCCTTGGTCAGCTCGGCGCGGCCCAGCCGGATCGACCCGGGCGCGAGGTTCTCGTGCGCCCGGGCGATCGCCTCGAAGATCCCGCCGACGACGGCGTCGTAGACCTCCTGCTGGAAGCCGAGGATCGCCAGATCATAAGCGGCGTAATGGGAATCGCCGCCGCACGCGGAGTGGGTATGCGTCGCGTTGAGGAGCACGTTCTGCTCGGTGTAGAGGTCGCCGTACGCGGCGGTGAGCTTGCGCATCACGCCCTGATGGACCGACTGGAACAGCGCGCCGAGGTCGGCGGTGACGAACGCGATCCGCTTGGCACCGTCGTCGACCACGAAGGCCCGCGCCCGGGTGCGGAGGTGGATGCCGGCGGTCTGCTGCTGCGGCATCGAGTAGCCCATCATGCCGTTCTCGGCGGCCGGGCCGGTGACGTCGGAGATGCCGACACCGACCCGGAAACCCTGCTGCCGGGGCGTTTGTGCCACCTGCGCACCCTCGGCACTCGTCGCGCCGAGCACGCTCGCCGCGACCGGCAAGGCCGCCGCACCCGCAAGAACCCGCCTCCGGCTCACCGCCATGAGTAGCACCTCCCGGCCACGAACATGAACCGACTTCATGTTCGTGGCCGGGACGCTACGTGATGGGGCTCACCGTCGCAACCCACAAAAGACGTGGGGACTGCGACGAGACCGCACGTGTCATGAGTGGCAAGGACGGGTTACCGAGTGATCCACAAAAGGCGTTTTCGGGATGCCGATGCCTGTTTCGAGCGATTTGCACTGACTCAGAAGGGGTCGCGAGTGACAAAGAGGGTTAGAACGACACTTGCCACGGAGCTTAAGTCGATCTCGGGATGCGTCCTTCGGCGGCTACCGGCCTGATCGATCGGGCTCGATGAGTCGCCGGCATCGAACCCGGGGTACGGCTGGGCGAACGTGACATGTCGGATCGCGCGTCCATGAAGGCCTCCTTCACTACCTTCAAGGTAGGCAAGGAGGCCTTCACCACCCCAGCCGAGCACCGTCACCAGTGACGATCGAGATTCACCCAAGATCAACTTAAGCTACGTGACATTGGGTTAGAACCATCATTGCCACTCACGACCCTGGTCGAGAACCGTACATTGAGGTATCGATCAGACCTTTGACCACTGGAACGTCCTTTGTGGTCGGGCTCCCTTGGCAGTCCAGAACCGCGCAGCCAAGAGCTCCTGCAATGAAGCCGCGCCGAGAGGTGTTGCGAAGGGCACTTTCGCAACCTTGGAC